>DASYBM010000007.1 GCA_036500765.1 Candidatus Sulfotelmatobacter sp. | reverse complement strand
ATCGACGCTCCGGTTTGGCACCTCGATGTCGGCTCATCGCATCCTGGAGCTGTAGAAGGTTCCAAGGGTTAGGCTGTTCGCCTATTAAAGCGGTACGTGAGCTGGGTTCAGAACGTCGCGAGACAGTTCGGTCCCTATCTGTTGTGGGCGCAGGAGATTTGCGAGGACCTGTCCTTAGTACGAGAGGACCGGGATGGACGAACCTCTTATGTTCGAGCTGTCACGCCCGTGGCACCGCTCGGTAGTGAAGTTCGGTTGTGATAACCGCTGAATGCATATAAGCGGGAAGCACTCCTCAAGATGAGATCTCCCAACCCGTAAGGGATAAGAAGGGCCCAGGTAGACTACCTGGTTGATAGGCTGGAGGTGGAAGCGCAGTAATGCGTGTAGCTTACCAGTACTAATCGCCCGTTCGGCTTGACCATAAAATTTACTCGGTGCAGATGAAGCTTCTAGCTGCTAGCTTCTAGCTCCTAGCTAGAACCTGAGCAGAGGTAAGAAGTTCAGCAGAAGCTTCGCGCCGACGAGCTTTTATAAAGCTAGCCGATGTAATCAGTAACTGAAATCGGAAGTAAGCAAGATGAAAGTAAGTTACACCCAATCTATTCAGTTGTGAGGTTTCGTCCTCACGATCTTTGAAATTCTGCTCTTAGCTTTTGGCTCTTAGCTTTTAGCTCAGCTTCGCTGGGTTCAGGCTTTGGGTGGAAGCTGAGAGAACTCAAGTTTGCAGCGCCGAAATGCTGGAGGGATGCGCACCAAGCGTGCGCCAGCAAGGCAAAGCTAATAGCCAAGAGCTAATAGCTAAAAGCTGCTGAAGACGTCGGTAATCATACCGCGGGGGATCCACCCGTTCCCATCCCGAACACGGAAGTTAAGCCCCGCTGGGCCGATTGTACTGCACGCGAAAGTGTGTGGGAGAGTAGGTAGTTGCCGGCATAAATAAAGGCCACGCTCAGAAATGAGCGCGGCCTTTTCCTTTTTCACGATGGACCTTCCGTTTGCCACTATCGCTTCACTATATCCAGATCCAGAATGACAGTGCCGGTCGTTGCTTTGCCGTCGGTTGTCAGGGTATTCACCACGAACTGCTTGTGACCGGGGATTTTCGTGACCGAGACAGGTACAGGCACCTTTAGGTTCTTAGGCTTCGCTAACGGCCCATTGAGCAATACTGTAGTCTGTTCGAATGTCACATTTACGATGTTGACCTTTGAGAAATCGGCGGTGAATGTGACCGTTTCGCTATCTCCAGCATAGAGAAAGGGGGGCGATGCCGTTGCCTTGGCGGTTCTGTCGGAAGTTCCCGAGTCGGACGGCAGAGACAGGTCCCAAGCGACGGGCAGATTGTCCGTAATTGTGTAGGCTCCCGACGCGGGATACCAACTGATTTTGAGGCTCTTCTTGGGTGCGGATTCGAGATGAAGGAGGGCCGTGGTATCGCTGAGGATTCTGAAGTTCGCTGATGTCAGTGGTAGAGGGCTGGCTTGATCGACGTAAGCATAGAGGTAGTACTCCACTACGCAGACAGGCGCGGGGACGCACGTTTTGTGAAGAAAGGTGCGGAAGCCCGAGCCCGAGACAGCATAGTCAGCCGAACTCGGAGCCGCGCCGGCGGGTGCAGCGACGATGTCTGCTGTCGTCGGCTGAGTAGGGGGTATGGCCCCAGCTCCGGGAGCGCTGTCGTTTGTAGCGGACGAGAGCGAGGTGATGCTGGTAAAAGCCGGTCCGATGTCGATGGTTGATGTTCTGCTGAAATTCCAAGCAGGATCGCGCACGAGAAAAGTTTGCGCGCTCCGCAACGAATCGGTGGTCGCCACGAACTCATAGGTGCAAGTGGCACCGTGGTCATTGTTTGGAGGGCACGGATTGATTTTTGGATCGACCGGTTTCAAGAACGGCTTCGGTTGCACTCCGTAGACATCATTTCCGATCAGCAGCAGCGGACGGATGGCCCCATCGAGCTCCTGACCCTCGGCATCTCTCTCTAGGTAGTGTTCACCGTATTTCAATTTCAATTGAACGTGGGAGTTCCCATCAGGATATGGCACGGCACGCAAAGAAGCCTCAGTAATACCGCATTCGCTTTCTTTCTTGCTTTTCGTTGAAACCGCAAAGTCAGTGGTCTGTCCATTCTCTCCCAAAAGTTGAATGCGACCGTTTTGCAGCAAGTCATGAGCTGGCGCGAAAAACTGAATCGTCTTGCCATCGAACGCGGTGGGAGGAATATTGGTTCCCGCAGTCATTACTGTCATTCCAGAGGCGAAAAAGTCACCGCTGGCGACCATTTTCAGAGTGCCGTTTCCCACGTCATCCCAAGTGACATTGTGTACGCGCAGCGGATTCAAAATGGACACCGCATCCTGAACGCGAGTCCAGCTGCAACTACTCTGAAACACGGGACCCACAACCTGACGCTTCTCGTTATACTCCCGCCATCGTGTCTGGACATATACCGCGGGTGCGAAGCCATCTTCGTTTAGTGTTGTCGGCAGCGCCAGCTGCGCGAATACCTCCCGCGGGCCGGCAGACACGTATTCCGCTCCGAGCACCGGACGAAACTGCCAACCGAACATGATTGATGCATTGTCAAGGTAATTTCGATCACCCTCCCATGTACTGGGGCATTCGTGCAAATATTGTTCCTTCACTATTTCCTCGGTTTCTACGGCAAAACGCTCGGGAAATGGTGGTTTCAGATCGGGGACGGTCAGATTTGGATATTCCAACGCGACCGTATCGGTATCTTTTGCCAGGTAGAGGCGGTCTTTCGATTTACCGGTGCTGAATCCGACGTTAACTTGTTCGATGACAGCCCCGGCGCCGAACGCTTTTTGATTGCTGGTGATCTTGGCAACGTTATAAGTCTTCTGAGAGGGCAAGAGATTGACGACGCTCACGTTTCCGGTACCAGGCACAAAATGCCGGTCTGTCGTCGGATGCGGAACGATCACGACCCGGACTTCAGCGACCGCATGCTTGAATTGCCGCGGAGGGGAAAGGGAGACCTGAAAGCCAATGGTGGTCTGTGCCCGCGCCGCGACAGCCCTCGAATTCTTCAATAAAAACTGGTCCGATTGCGACCCCTGCAAAAGCATCTGGTACATCTGCAATTGAGCGTTGAGTTGCACTTGCTCGGCCAGCATGTCGGCCGCCGAAACGCTCAAATTGGTTGGTGCGGAAAAAGGATTAGCGGTCGGTGCGGTTGGAACTGTGGGCGAAAGTGAAGGACTGGTGGTCACCACCTGCGTGGCTTGTGGAGTACCGTTGGTCGTAGTGAGGGTCGCGTTTGGAGGCGGAGTGCCGGGGGTACCCGTACCTGGAATCTGGGAGCAAATTATGCTTGGAGTAGTTGTGGAGGTCCCAGTAGGCCCCCCGTTTGTGTTAACACTCGAGGCCGCAGAAGTGCTGGACACGTAGTAGCCGGACGGGCACTGGGCAGTGGCGCCCACGATCTGCACCTGTGTAGGCAGTTGTGTGCAGGTCACGCCTGTACTGCTTATTCCTGTGGCCGCAAATCCCGTCGGGCACTGCCCGCTCTGGATCACGCTGGGAGGTAGAATTGTGCTTCCAGTGTTCGTGGTTGTCGCTATGGATGGCGTGGCTGCCGTGGTCACTTGTGCCGCGAGATAGGAGACGTCCCGAGTTACTCCTTGGAGCGTGCCATATGCGTTGGTGATCGCAGTCGCGTTCCATGGGGAGATCGCGGCCAACTGTTGGGCCGCGGCGTTCAACTTACTGCGCAACAGAAACGAGTCGTAAACCTTGGGCGCTCCAACATGGATTCCATTGGCGGGGTCCTCTGTAAGTTTGAGAATCGGAATATCCACATCGATCGATTCAGGCGGACTATCTTTGTCTTCGTATTGCAGAGAATACTCACGGCATCCGGACGCCTCCTCATAAACCTCAACGTGATAGTTGCTGATGTCCCTGGATCCGAAGGTAAGACTGCTCATTTCTTTTTTGACTGGCGTTCCGTTGATGGCGAAGGCGAGGTGTGAGGGTGTGTCAAAGAGTGCGCTCTTGATCTTTAGCCCTTCCTTTGTTGCGCGAAAACCCTCAACCCAGTGAGGGCTGGCAGTGGTGCCAGTATTTACCAGCAGCGTCCGGTAATAGCACAGGGTGGGCCGTTGTATCGGATCATCGTAATCTTGTGCGTGCTTCTCTTGGTCTCCGGGTCTAGGCTGACAGGTCTCTCCCGCCTCAAGAAGCAAAAAATGGCCGAACTGGGGGAGGTTTGTGAGATCAAGAGAACCATCAACTGGCTGTGGCGCGTACTCCCGGTATCGCACCTGGACGAAAGGCCTAGCTTTGTCCTTCTCACCACATGGCGGATACTTCGATGATCTCAAAGGTACCTTCCGGATGGCATTGAGGGGGCGAAGTTGATAGGGGAACTGAAGACCAACGCACTCAGGGGTTAACCCTACTTCTTCTGCGGATTGTCGAGTTATAAAAAGAAGATCGGCCGGACCCGTAGTTATCAAGTTCGCTTCGATTTCCAAGCCGAGTGTTATTTGAATAGTTCTAGTTGGATAATCCGTAGATGGAAGTGTTGAAGTAGCCGTATATACAGGCAGAATCCATGCAGGAAGTTCAGTAATAGGTGCAGTTGGCAAGTCAGGCGGTCCAGCTATTTGTGCTACTAACTGCACGGGAAGAAGAACCAAAGAAGCGATCAAAAGGTGAAATCCAAGTTTCATCTATAACCTCACAGAGCCCGGAGCGCCTCTTTTACCATGACGGGATGTGGTTTGCAAATCCAACTGTAAGATCGGCAGGTGAGTAACAGTCGGGGAAAGACGGGAAGTTCACCGCTCTCTTCTTGAAGGTCCAGGCTGGCGAGTGTGCACTTACTCCCGTTTCTCTGAGCTAGCCGTGTTCGACGCGCGCCTTTATGTCCGAGTAGGCTGCATCGACGAGACTGTTTAGCGCGGAGGCGTTTGTAGGCTTTCCTGGACTCAGCTTCACATGGCGCATGAACCTGCCGGTGCCCTGCAACAGGCGGGCCGGATCGGGCAATGCTGCGCCGTGAAAGAATCCTACGTTTACGTGCGAAGTGAATACGTTGACGTAGCCGAAGGGCGCATCTCCCAAGCATGCAACCGGACAGCCGTCATGCAGAAGCTCGCGGACTTCGTCGCCGCATTGTCGCATCACCTGAAACCACTGATGCGCGATGGCTCCTAATTCACCTGCATGCTGTTTCATCCACGCATCGATCGCGGGATCGCGCTCGACGGCGCCGTTAAAGCGCAGAAATTCCGCTCCTTTCGTCGCTCTGCCTTCTGCCTTCGAGAATCTGTTGCGCAGCACGTTAGCTCCAACCTTTTCGCCCCGACATTTTTTCACACCCCTCCATTTTTTCCACACCCTTCCTATGTTTATCCAGCTTGACTGAGAAATACTTCAGGTCACAGAAATCTGATTAGCTTTTTCTTTTGTGGTAGGCTCCTTTGAAATGATTTTAAGGAGGCGTGCTTGGTTCCCAGCAAGATCCTCGATCTGAAGGCATTCGTTCCGGCCCGGGACTTCGAGCTTTCGCGACGTTTCTATGGCGACTTGGGCTTTCATGAGAACTGGGGCAATGATCAGGTGTGTGAGTTCGAATTGGAGGGTTATCGCTTCCTCTTACAGAACTTCTATGTGAAGGATCATGCCGGGAACTTCATGATGAGCCTGATGGTCGAAGATGCGGACAAGTGGTGGGAGTTCATTCAGAGCGCTGGTCTAGCGAAGAAGTACGATCTTTCGATGGCGAAGCCGCCAGCGTTGCAGCCGTGGGGACTGCGCGTGCTTTATATGAGCGATCCGACCGGCGTGCTGTGGCACATTGCAGATCGACCCAAGCCGCGACCGAAGACTGAGGAATCTACCTGTTGAAATATTCGCGCAGTTAAAACAAGAAGCAGGTTCCTCACCGAGCTTTGCCCGGTTCGGAATGACAAAAATGAAGCAAGTTCCTCCGAAGCGTCGCCCCGCCTGAAAGTCAAACTCCCTCCCTCTCGCGAAGTACGCGAGAGGGACGGGGCAATCGGACTTGTCGAAGGCTCACGCTGCGGTTTGTTGTTGGTAGGCCGGGACGAAGGACTCGGCTACGAAAGTCTCGTAAGTCGTGGGTGTGGTGTTCTGGGGTGTGCGCGGTTCGAGGGGGCGCATGTGTCCGGAGTTCATGGCAGCAGTCATTTCCAGGAGTATGCGAGCAAATTGCTCGGACATTCCCATTTGCACTACGATCGCCCGAAATTGATCGTCGGGCGCCTGGACGTATTTGACATCGGGCTTGCCGATGGCTTTGCCGATAATCGTTGCGACTTCGATGTAGGTGAGATCGCGTTGGCCTAAAAGCTCGCGGGTTTGCTTGCCGCGCGGTTTGTCCGAAGACGATTTGCTCAGCAGGGCTTCGGCCGCAGCGGCTCCAATGTCGCGCGTGGCGATCATGGGAATTTTAAGATCCGGACGCAGAGGAGTAGCGACAAATCCCATCTGCCGAATCGCGTTCGCCTGGGGGAGCGTGTTTTCCATGAAGTAACCGGCGCGCAGACAGAGCACATTCGCGCCTTCGATCTGGTTGAGCTTTTGTTCGAGATTGTGCAGGCCGACGACAGGGCCGGTTCCGCCGGCCTTATCGGCTCCTATGCTGCTGAGGACGACCACATTTTTGGTTCCGGCATTTTTGACGGCGGACGCGATCGCGTCGCTGACGCGATTCGAATAGCCGAGCGGGTCAGTGCTGGTGGTATTGGGTGGAATCAAGACGTAGGCCGAATCGGCTTTGTCGAAGGCTTTGGCGAGAGTCGCGGCGTCGGTGACATCGGCGATAAAGGTCTCCGCACCCTTGGCCGCGAGACCCTGCAAATGGGCTGCGTTTCTGCCCACGACGCGAACTTTCTGTCCGCCGGTGAGAAGTTTGGTCGCTACTACGTGTCCGGTGTTTCCGCTTGCTCCGAGAATGACGTACATAGACTTACCTCCGTGCGAGTTTGGATGCGACAGGCGGGGCGTCGGACTCGCCCTCTCCCGCGACCATGAGACTAGAACTTGGAGCGATCACTCCTGGTGGCTCACCCTTTCACGTAAGAATCGAAATCCACCTTTCACGTAAGAGTCAAAATCCCCATGTCTCGCGAAGGAGGCGAGACATGGGGCACCCGGCTTCAGGTTTTCAGCTCGGACTACTGCGCGGGAGTCGAGGGTGAAGTTGGAGTTGGGCCTTCGGCGGTTACTTCTGCGGTCGCCACCGGATTGATCTTCACCGTCGAGAGAATCTGCTCCAGGCGGTTGAAGACTTTGTCGCGATCTACGTGCCTGGTGACGCCCTGGCCGGACGCGACTGTGGTGACGTTGAGGGCGAATTCGTAGCAGGCTCCATTCTGGAAGACGTGAAAATATTTGGAGTCGCTCTGGCGCGTGCCTTCGCCGCTGACGGCTTCGGTGGCATGGAGTTCGAGATCTCCGAGCATCAGCATGGAGTATGGTGCAACGTTGGTCGTGGGATTCGCAGAACTCTTCTGGTCGGTCCTCGCCTGATCGGCCTTCGCATCCACGCTGTTCGGATCGGTGCTCAGCGTAGGCTGTGCAGAGGCTGACTGAGTTTCCGACTTCGGCGAGTCTTGTTTCGCAGCTTCGGTGGACGAGGTCGACGCCATCGCTGGTTCGGATGAGGCCGGCGGCTTCGGTTGCGGCACCGCAAACTCGGTGCATTGATCGGCGGTGACGTTCTTGTTGACACTGACGTTGAAGAATGCAGACGAGAAGTCGGAGTTGGCGAAGCTGGTCTCGGGCAATTCGACGGCGGCGAGAGCGACTCCGCCGGGCTGTAGGAAGTTCATGGCGATGGGATTTTCGGCCAGCAGTTCGGTAGCGGCGTTTCCGGTTTCAATGGCGTAGCGGCGCGGATATTCGAAGGTCAGGCCATAAGTTTGATCGGTATAGTTCGCGGTTGCGGGCTTCTTGTGAACGATTTTCTTTACCGGCTTCGGAGCGGGCTTGGTCTCGGCCAGCAGGGTTGCTGCGGGCGTTGACGAAATCGGGCTTGCGGACTGCGTGACCGGAATCTGGTTGTTGGAGCTTACGGGCTTCGGTTGATCGTTGTTGCTCGAGCAGCCGACGGTTAGGGAGCAGACGATGAGCACGGCGGCGAAGATGAACGCGCCGACGTGTTTGGTAGCTAATCCTTTGCCCCAGGTTACGGACTTGCGAGTTGCGATGCTGCGAATTGCGTTGATGCGGGTCATGATGGTTGCCTCCTGCCGACTCGCGGCGATTTATGGAATGCATCGCAGGAGCCAGAGTTGGGGCATTGATTTGGCGAGGGTTAGGGCCGAACGCTGCGTTCGTGACGTGGCGTGGCGAACACGCTGTGGGCGCGGCAACACGGCGAAGCGGAGTATTCCGTGATGTAAAGTCAAATTCCCGCTTCTCCCAAAATCGAGGAGAAGAAGTGCGGCACCCGGAGGCTTCCTGAATACTTCGGTGCGCGGAGGGTGGGTTTCCGTTATCGTGGTCGCGACTGGAAACGCTGGAGGGACTCGATGAGATGTGGGCGGATCGGTGCGAGTTTGGGTTTTGTTTTGTATTTGTGTGCTGGCGTGGGGTGGGCGCAGAGTGCTGGGCACGTTTCGGGGCAGGCAGCGGAGAAAATCATAATCGACACTGACATTGGCGATGACGTGGACGATGCGTTTGCGCTGGCGCTGGCGGTGAAGAGTCCGGAGTTGCAGGTGCTGGGCGTCATGACGACGTTTGGGGATACGGAAGCGCGGGCGAAAATTGTCGACCGGTTTTTGGGCGAGGTGGGGCGCGCGGACATTCCGGTGCTCGCCGGGAAGGCGACGGCGACGAAGAATCCGATGTCGCAGAGGAAGTATGGGGATTCGCATTTTGCGAAAGCGACGCATGGCGATGCGGTGGAATTCTTGCTGGAGGAAATTCGGAAATATCCGGGAGAGATTACGCTGATTGCGATTGGTCCGCTGATGAATGTTGGAGCGGCGATCGACGAAGACGCGGCGACGTTTCGGAAGCTGAAGCGCGTGGTGCTGATGGGCGGATCGGTGCGGCGCGGATACGGGGATTTGGGATATACGGTGGCGGTGCCTCCGATGCCGGAGTGGAATATTTTAAACGACGTGGCGTCGGCGCAGAAACTATTCGCCTCGGGCGTGCCTTTGTTTGTGATGCCGCTGGATTCGACGCAATTGAAGATGGATGAAGTGAAGCGGGCGTTTTTGTTCAGCCAGGGGACGGCGGTGACCGATCAACTGACGGTGTTGTATCACTTGTGGGGACAGGAGACGCCGACATTGTTCGATCCGATGACGGTGGTGTTTGTGCTGCGGCCGGAGTTGTGTCCGGTGCTGGGGTTGCATATTCGGGTGGACGAGAAAGGATTTACGCGAGAGGAACTGGGGCCGGCGAATGCGAAGGTTTGCCTGGAGTCGAACTCGGAGGATTTCTTCCGATTTTATTTGAAGAGAGTCGCAGAGAGGTGAGAAAGCCCAAAAGCCTTAACCACAGAGGGCACTGAGGACCACAGAGGTCATCCCGCGCGCGGGTTCCCATATAATCGAGGGACTCCTTATGGGGGCCATTCTGGAGCGGATTATCGCGGCAGCGCGGGTGCGCGTGGCGCAGACCAAGCGCGAGGCGGATTTGCGGGCGATGGAGAAGCGCGCGGAACAGCATGTGCCGCGCGGGTTTCGGCGGGCGCTGGCGGCGAAGAGTCGAGGCGGGATCGCGGTGATTGCGGAGTTAAAGAAGGCTTCGCCATCGAAAGGACTGATTCGGGCGCATTTTAATCCCGCGGAGTTGGCAGCGGAGTTGGAGACCGCGGGCGCGGCAGCACTTTCGGTGTTGACCGATGAGGAGTTCTTTCAAGGCTCTCTGGAGAATTTGCGGATGGCTTCGGCGGCGGTGAAGATTCCGTGTTTGCGAAAAGATTTTATTGTGGATGAGTTTCAGTTGCTGGAGGCGCGTGCGAATTCGGCTGACGCGGTGTTGCTGATTGTCGCGGCGTTGTCGGCCGAAGAGTTGAGTTCGCTGACGGCAGCAGCGCGGCGTCGCGGACTGGACGTTTTGTGCGAGGTGCACGACGCCGGAGAGCTGGCGGCCGCATTGGAAACAGGATGCGATTTGATTGGCGTGAACACGCGGGATCTGCGGACGTTCAAAGTCGATCTGGAGACGGCGTTTACGCTTTCGGAGAAATTCCCTGCTGGCGTGGTGCGCGTGGCGGAGAGTGGAATTCATTCTCCCTCCGATGTGAAGCGGCTGCGAGCGGCGGGGTATGACGCGTTTCTGGTGGGAGAGTCTTTGATGCGGGCGGAGCGGCCGGGAGAGGCGCTGCGGGCTCTCGTTGCAAGTAGTGAGTACCGAGTACCGAGCGAGCGTTAGGGCCGCGCTCACCGTTTCTATAGAGAATTCCTGTTGAGGCCGTAGGCTGCGCACGAGAACGCGAGGTCCTTCGACTGCGGTTTTGCTTCGCGTTCCGCGAAGCAAAATCCTCGCTCAGGATGACAAAGCAGGGAGATCGGCGCGCTGAGGACTGAGGACCGAGAATTGCTTCTATGACGTGGGTGAAGATTTGTGGGATGACGAATGTGGAGGATGCGCTCGTTGCCGTGGAGGCAGGTGCGGATGCGGTTGGATTTGTCTTTTATGAGAAGAGTCCGCGGTATGTGAGCGTGGAGGCGGCCCGAGAGATTGTGGAGAAACTGCCGGAGAGTGTGGAGAAAGTGGGAGTGTTTGTGGACTCTGAGTCCGAGGCGATCCGCGCGGTCGTGATGGGCGCGGGACTCACTGCTGTGCAGTTGCACGGAGAGCGCTCGAAGGAGAGCGTGGTGGGTGATCCACGGAACTTAGCAGACTGCGTGGCGGCTTCGAAAGCCATTCTGGTTATTGACGGGGATTCGTTGATAAAAGAAGGGTTCTTCATGATGGATGATGTCCGTGAGAAAGCCTTTGCGGTGCTGCTGGATTCGCGATCCAACGGAGAGGCGGGTGGTACGGGAGTGACATTTGACTGGGAACCAGCGCGCGCTATGGCGCAGATGGTTAGCCTGCATGTGCCCGTCATTGTGGCCGGTGGATTGACTCCTTCGAATGTTGTCGACGCGATGACGATTTTTCTGCCGTTTGGAGTGGATGTGGCTTCTGGAGTCGAGGCGCGACCGGGGAAAAAAGATCCGGGGAAGGTGCGGGCGTTTGTGCGGGCGGTGCGCGACTTCGATCGGAAGGCGGGTTAGAGAATGGCTACGGTTCCACGAATTACGAGAATCAAACCCCCCGCCCTAGCCGCAAAAAGCGCGTCTAGGATGGGTCACCCTCGCGAGCATCGCAACTCTCGCGTTCCTGTTTCTGCGAATGCGCCGGGGCGGTTTGGGGTTTATGGCGGGCGGTATGTACCGGAAACTCTGATGGCGGCGCTCGAGGAACTGGAGCGCGAGTATGCGCGGGCCAAACGCGATCCCAGATTTCAGGCGCGTCTCACGGAGTTATTGCGAACTTATGCGGGGCGTCCGACGCCGTTGTTTTTTGCGCGGCGGCTTACGCAGAAGTTAGGCGGCGCGAAGATTTATCTGAAGCGCGAGGATCTGCTGCACACCGGGGCGCACAAGATTAATAACTGCCTGGGCCAGGGGCTGCTGGTCGAGCGGATGGGGAAGCATCGCGTGATCGCCGAGACCGGCGCGGGGCAGCATGGCGTTGCGACTGCTACCGTGTGCGCGCTGCTGGGATTTGAGTGCGTCGTGTACATGGGCACCGAAGATATGCGGCGGCAGGAGTTGAATGTATTCCGCATGCGGCTGCTGGGGGCGGAGGTGCGCGGCGTGTCGTCGGGGTCGTGCACTTTGAAGGATGCGATCAATGAGGCGATGCGCGATTGGGTCACCAATGTGCGCACGACACATTATTTGTTGGGGAGCGTGCTGGGGGCGCATCCGTATCCGACGATGGTGCGAGATTTTCATCGGGTGATTGGGCGCGAGGCGCGAGCGCAGATTCTGAAAGCCGAAGGGAAATTGCCGGCGGCGATTATCGCGTGCGTGGGTGGCGGATCGAATTCGATTGGGATTTTCTACGATTTTCTTGAAGATAAGAAAGTTCAACTGATCGGCGTGGAGGCGGGCGGGCGCAGCGAGAAACTCGGGGATCATGCGGCACGGTTTCGGGGAGGGTCGCCGGGCGTGTTGCAGGGCACTTACTCTTACGTGCTTCAGGATTCAGGTGGACAGATTGCGTTGACGCATTCGGTGTCGGCGGGGCTGGATTATCCGTCGATTGGGCCGGAGCACGCGGCGTTGCGCGATGCAGGGCGGGCGGAGTACGTTCCGGCGTCGGATGCGGAAGCGCTGGCCGCGACCACCTTGCTGGCGCGGACGGAGGGAATCATTCCCGCACTGGAGTCAGCGCACGCGGTGGCCGAGGTAGTGAAGCGGGCTCCGCGCATGAAGAAATCCGATGTCGTGATTGTGAATGTGTCGGGGCGGGGCGATAAGGATATCGGAATTATGCGGGAGAACCTAAAGCTCGATTGACGATTGCAGATTGCAGATTGCGGATTGCGGAGTGAAAGACCAGGGGTCTCAATGGTTTCAATCTGTAATCCGCAATCGTCGATCCGCAATCCTTCCTATGCCTTTGACTTTTTACAAGAAGCCGGCGCTGGTGGCGTATGTGACTTGCGGGGATCCCGATCTCGCGACGACGCGGGAGATTGTGCTGGCGGCGATTGAGGCAGGGGCGGATGTGGTCGAGCTGGGAGTGCCGTTCAGCGATCCAGTGGCGGATGGGCCGGTGATTCAGCGCGCGAGTGAGCGGGCGCTGGAGCGGGGGACGTCGCTCGCGCAGGTGCTTACGCTTGCAGCCGAGGTACGCGAAAATGCGCAGTCTACGGGCTTGATCGTGTTTTCGTACTTGAATCCGATTCTGCGAATGGGAATCGAGAAATTTTGCAGGGTCGCGCGCGCTGCGGGTGTGGACGGCGTGCTGGTCACCGATCTTCCGGTGGAAGAGGCCGGGGAATATTTGCGGGCCATGCGGGAGTACGATCTGGCTCCGGTGTTCTTAGCGGCACCGACTTCTTCTGATGAGCGGTTGAGAAGAATTGCGGCGGCTTCTCGAGGATTTGTATATGCGGTATCGCGGACCGGGGTGACGGGAACGCGGCAGGAGTTGGCGGACGATGCGCGCAAGTTGGTGCGGCGGTTGCGGCGAGTGACGAAGTTGCCGCTGGCGTTGGGATTCGGGATTTCGACGGCGGCGCAGTTTGCGGAGGTAGGAGAGTTCGCCGACGCGGTTGTAGTGGGGAGCGCGATTGTCGAGACGATCGAGCGGAATCGTGGGCGGGAGGCGGGGGCCGTAGGGGAGTTCATCAGGGAGCTTTCAGCCATCAGCTCTCAGCCATCAGTTGCGGTGCGGTGAAGAACGCGTACTTGCTTGTGGAAAGAAAAAGCAGGCTCCTCGACTTCGCATGATTTCCCGCTTCGCGGAAAATCAGCCTTCGCTCGGAATAACAAAGTGTGTTTGAGGTCGGTATAGCTGGCGGCGCTGAGAGTTATTTTCATGGATATCGCAGATTGGCGCAAGAAAATCGACGAGCTCGATCGGAAACTGGTGGAGCTTTTGAGTGAGCGGGCACGGGCTGCGGTCGAGATCGGAAAGCTCAAGCGCGACACTTCGATGCCGATCTACGAGCCGGACCGCGAACGGATTGTGTTTGAGAATGTTCAGGAAGCGAATCGGGGGCCGCTGGCGGGGCGAGATCTGGTGCGGATTTATGAGCGCATCATCGATGTGATGCGCAATGTGCAGAAGGAAGAAATTGTGCAGAAGAGCGCGGCGCCGGAGACGGAGTTGGATTCGGAAGTGAATGATTGAGCGGCAGAGTTCTGGCGGCGAGAAACAGCAGGTTCCTCGACTTCGCATGCTTTCCCGCTTCGCGGAAAATGATGCTGCGCTCGGAATGACATTGTGTTGTAAATAGGCTGGAGCCAGAGGCTAGACGCTAGGAGCTGTTTTCTATGATTGTGGCGATGCAGGAAGGCGCGGACGAGCAACTGATTCAGCAGGTGATTGAGCACCTGGTGAAGATGGGATTTGAAGTGCACCGGTCCACGGGAGCGCGAATGACTGTCCTCGGGGCGGTGGGATCGGGCATTGATTTCGATATCCGCATTCTGGAGTTGCTCCCGGGAGTGCAGGAAGTTCACCGCATCAGTTCCCCGTACAAATTGGCGGGGAGAAGTTTTCGTCCTGAGGGGACGGTCGTCAAGTTGCCGAACGACATCAATATCGGCGGAAACGAAATTGTGGTGATGGCGGGGCCGTGCTCGGTGGAGACGCGAGACCAGATATTGTCTACGGCAGAGGCGGTTGCGAAGGCGGGGGCGAAAGTGCTGCGCGGCGGGGCGTTCAAGCCGCGAAGTTCTCCGTATTCGTTTCAGGGGCACGGGGAAGATGCGCTGAAGCTGCTGCGC
Organism: Candidatus Sulfotelmatobacter sp.; assembly: GCA_036500765.1. Taxonomy (NCBI): domain Bacteria; kingdom Pseudomonadati; phylum Acidobacteriota; class Terriglobia; order Terriglobales; family Candidatus Korobacteraceae; genus Candidatus Sulfotelmatobacter; species Candidatus Sulfotelmatobacter sp. Next base: position 34,692 of record DASYBM010000007.1, on the reverse strand, counting down.
GAGGCGGGAGAGAAGTTCAAGTTGCTGGTGATCAGCGAGGTGATGGAAATCTCGCAGATTCCGTTGATGCTGCCGTACGTAGATATTTTGCAAGTGGGCGCGCGTAACATGCAGAACTTTAATCTGCTGCGCGAGCTGGCGAAGGTGCGCAAGCCGGTGCTGTTGAAGCGCGGTATTGCCGCGACTTTCGAGGAGTTGTTGCTGTCGGCTGAATACATTATGGCGGGCGGGAATTATGAAGTGATTCTCTGCGAGCGCGGCATTCGGACATTCGAAACGTATACGAGAAATACGATGGATATCTCAGCGATTCCGATTATCCATAAGCTATCGCATTTGCCGATGACGGCCGACCCGTCGCATGGTACCGGACGGCGCGACAAAGTGGCTCCAATGGCGCGGGCATCGGTGGCGGCGGGCGCGGACGCGCTGCTGATTGAAGTGCATTGCGATCCGAACAAGGCGTGGTCGGATGGGGCACAGTCGCTCTTTCCCGAGCAGTTCGCGAAGTTGATGGACGAGTTGCGTATGATTGCGCCGGCGGTGGGAAGAAAGATTGGGTAATTGGGAAATTTAGTAATTGGGTAATTTTAAGACCTGCGAACATTTTGTTTTCAATTCCTCAATTATCAAATTTCACAATTACTCAATGTTTATGGCGATTCGGCAAATCACGATCATTGGGACAGGGCTGATTGGCGGGTCGCTGGGGCTTGCGCTCAAGAAGCGAAAATTTGCGGGACGGATTGTCGGGTGCGATCACGAAGGGACGCTGGAGCGAGCGCGGATGCGAGGCGCGATCGATGCGGGGACGGTGAATCCGGGCGACGCTGTGCATGGGAGTCAAGTAGTCGTGCTGGCCACTCCGGTGCTGGCGATAGTGGATTTAATCGAGCGAGTGGGAGCGGTGCTGCCGGCGAAAACTTTGCTGACCGATGTGGGCAGCACGAAGGCCGCGGTGGTCGACCGCGCGGTGAAGGTGTTTGGGAAAAGTGCGGGGAAGCGGTTTTTGGCGGGGCATCCGATGGCAGGGAAAGAAATGAGCGGAGTAGATTACGCGGACGCGGATTTGTTCCAGAAGGCGGTGTGGTTTCTGTGTCCGCTGCCGGGGCAGAAGTTACTGGGGCGAGACTTGGCAGAGCAAAGCTTAAATGATGGCGTGTTCGCGGAGTTTGCGGGATGGATCGACGCGATCGGGTCGCGGATTGCGATGCTGCCCGCGGAAGAGCATGACCGGCTGTGCGCCTGGATCAGCCACGTTCCGCAGATGATTTCGACCGCGCTGGCGGCCGCGCTGGTCGAGGAGTTTGGAGATGAGGCTCCGCTTTTGCCGGCGGGCGGTCGCGCGCTGCAGGAGATGACGCGGATTTCGGCGAGTCCGTATTCCATGTGGCGAGATATCGCGATGACGAACAAGACGAATCTGGAAAAGGCGCTGTGGAAAGTGGAGCAGCGACTGGCCCACATTCGCGAGAATCTGGCGACGCGGCAGCTGGCGGAGGAATTTGAACAGGCGCATGCGCTAAGGAAGATTCCAGAAAAGAAGAGATAGGGGCGATTGAGTAATCGGGTAATTTTGTAATTGCGTAATTGAAAACCTGAAACAGACTGCCCTTCCTAAATTACTCAATTACCAAATTACACAATTACTCAATTTCCTTTAGAATTCTTCCGCTATGAATAAAGTTGTGGCCAATGCGGATGAGGCGATTCGCGATGTGTTTGACGGCGCGACCATCATGATCGGTGGGTTCGGATTGTGTGGGATGCCGGAGAATCTGATTCGCGCGCTCGTGCTCAAAGGTACAAAGAATCTGCGGACGATCAGTAATAATGTCGGGATCGATGGCGTGGGCAATGGTTTGCTGCTGGCGGCGGGGCAGATTGTGCATCATATAGGGACCTATGTTGGCGAGAACCGGTTGCTGGAAGACATGGTGCTGAAGGGCGCGATCCGGCTTGATCTGGTGCCGCAGGGAACGTTTTCCGAGCGGATTCGCGCGGGGGGCGCGGGGATTCCGGCGTTTTTTACTCCTACCGGCGTCGGCACGATTGTTGCGGAAGGGAAGGAGACGCGCGAGTTTGATGGACGGCTGTATGTGATGGAGCGCGGGCTGACGGCGGACTTTGCTTTTGTGAAGGCCTGGAAGGGCGACCGCGAGGGGAATTTAATTTATCGGAAGACGGCGCGGAATTTTAATCCCATGATGGCGACGGCGGCAAAGGTCACGATTGCGGAAGTGGAGCATGTGGTGGAGGTCGGCGAGTTGGATGGGGATGCGGTGCATACGCCTTCGATTTATGTGAAGAGGATATTTCAGGGGGAGTTGTACGAGCGGAGGATTGAGCGGAGGACAGTGAGGAAAGGCGTCGTTGGCCAGTAGTCGTTGGTCGTTGGCCAAAACGACTGCACCGTCGGCATTGGCTAACGACGAACTGCGAACGACCAACGACTAACGATCAACGACTATCGACAGCCATGAACAAGCCAGGCAAAGACCTCGATAAGCGCGAGCGCATTGTGCGGCGGATTGCGCGCGAGTTGCGCGATGGGTTTTATGTGAACCTGGGGATCGGGATGCCGACGCTGATTGCGAATCATGTGCCGGAGGGGATGGAGGTCACACTGCAATCGGAAAATGGGATGTTGGGAATTGGGCCGTATCCGTTCGAGGGAACGGAGGATTCGGATCTCATTAACGCCGGGAAAGAGACTGTGAGCGAGATGCCGGGGACGTCTTATTTTTCGTCCGCGGATTCGTTTGCCATGATTCGCGGCGGGCATATTGATTTAAGCGTGCTTGGAGCGATGGAAGTGGATGAGGCCGGGAGCATCGCGAATTGGATGATCCCAGGGAAAATGGTGAAGGGGATGGGCGGGGCGATGGACCTGGTCGCAGGGGCGCGGCGCGTGGTGGTCGCGATGGAGCACACGACGCGCGAAGGGGCTCCGAAGATTTTGAAGAAGTGTACGCTGCCGCTCACGGGGGTTCGCGTCGTCGACACGATTGCGACGGAGATGGCTTACATTCGCGTGACTCGCGAGGGGCTTGTTTTAGAGGAAGTCGCACCGGGATTGACAGCCGAAGATGTGCAGCGGGCGACCGAGGCGCGGCTGATTGTTAGTCCGGAGTTGAAGGTAATGGAGAGTTAGAGAGTTCTTCAGCGGCTAAAGCCGGCGAGCGCGAAATAGCTCTCGCGGCACGACTCGAAGTCGTGCCCTTCCCGCTCGTGCTCAACCCTTCTCGTGCGCTCAAAAAGACAACGCTCACGCGGCGCTGAAGCGCCGCTCTTCCACATAATCCTACGAGATTTATGCGGCTGCGATTCTGCGGATCAGATCTTCTTGTTCTTGCTTGCTTTCGGCACCGATGGTGAAGGCGTCGAGGACTCCTAGCGACAGGGCATACTTAAGAGCTTCGTCCCGGCGATTGCGCAGCGTGCCTTGGCCCAGAATTTTCATTCCGACTACCGCCTTCCCTGCCGCTTTCATGGTTCTCAAAACCCCTAAAACAGTCTCAGGGTCGGCGTCCATGTAAGCGCCTACGGGGTTCATGCGAGCCAGGTCGATTTCCACCCACGGAGATTTCGCGGCGGCGCGCAGGGCCTCGATCGAGTGGCAGGAGCAGCCGTGGGTGCGGATGATTCCCTTCTGTTTGGCTTCGGACAGCACGTCCATGGCCGAGCGGTAACGGTCGGTCCAGTCGGACTCGGTGACGCAGTGCATCAGGCAGATGTCGAGATAGTCGGTGCCGAGCTCGCGGCGGAAGCGGTCGAGATCGGCGCGCATGCCGGCCGCGTCGCGGGCCCAGGATTTTGTGAGGACGGTGACTTTGTCGCGGGGCACATGCTTGAGCGCCTCGGCGACGTGAGGATGGCTTCCGTAGGAGTCGGCGGCGTCGAAGAAACGCAGGCCGTGATCGTATCCATTGAGCAGCACGGCCGCGAGGCCTTTGACGCCGAGGTCAGTTTGGTGCGAATGATGGCCGACGCCGACGGTGCCGGTGCCCATGGCGAGGCGGCTGGTCTTGATGCCCGTATTGCCGAGAGTGACGGTGTCGTAGGCAGCGAACTTCTTGCCGAGAGTCTGCTCGCCGATTGCACTGAGGATGGATTTGGAAGTGAGCCAGACGGCTCCCGCGGCTGTGGTGGAACGGATCAGGAATTCGCGGCGACGCATGCGTCCTCCTTGGATGGTGGCGCTGATATGAGGCTACCACCGGTAGGTAGTGGCTGGGAAGCGGGACGGAATGGAGCGGCGGATGCCCTTCGACAAGCTCAGGGCAGGCTCTCGTCGGCGCTGCGAAGCATTGAGCGCCGGCAGCGAATATGCGCTTTGCGCACCCCCGGACGACGGCGTTCCAATCAGATTCGGAATGGCGCGGCTAGCAGGCGGAATGGAAGAGTGATAGCCAGGAACACAACTTCGAGCACGCCGTGTACGGCGACGCCGATTATGCGGAATGGCAGCAACATCAGCCAGACGAACGGATAGGCGATGAGAGCGAACAGGGCCAGCGGCCAGCAGACAACGAATAGGATGCACCAGAGTAAGAATGTGAACATGGCTGAGACCTCCCTCATCGATTGTACGTACGATGTGACGGAAATGTTCCCCCTTCAAGATTCGGGTACTGCGAAAAGGCCGGGCTGCGCTCGGCGGACGGCCGAGGGCGGCCGCCCCCACACATTCTTCTTCCGCTAGTCCACCGAGCTATTACTCGAATTGTTTGCGGAAGGCCGCTAATTGCCGCTGGACTTGGGAAAGCTCTTCGCGGAGGCGGGAGACTTCTGCTTCCAGCGCGGCTACGCGGTCGGCTGTAGGGTTGGTGTCGGCAGTCGCGGGCAGAGCTTGCCCTGAGCCGGTCGAAGGGAGTGCCCGCGCCACACGTGCACTTTCTTCCGATTCTGGCGGTTCGCCGGAGAACAGGTGCGTGTAGCGGGATTCTTTGGTGCCGGGTTGGCGAGCGAGAACTCGGGCCAGCGGTGGCTCCCGCTGAGCGAGGCGGTCGAGAGTTGAGAGTACATCGTCCAGCGCTTCGAAGCGATACATGCGGTCGGTGCGGCTGCGAAGTTCGCCGGGAGTTTGTGGTCCGCGCAAGAGAAGCACGCAGACCACGGCGACTTCGCGGCGATCGAAGTTGAAGGCTTCCTGGAGACGATGTTCAAACTTGGTGACGCGGCTGTCGGCGCCGCTGGCTGGACCGGCGAGACGCTTCTCCTGCAAAGTGGCGAGAGCATCACGCACGGCGGGCTCATCGAGGGCCATGACCGGGTCCCGATTATTTTTCTGGTTGCAGGCGTTGACCAGCGCGTTGAGCGAGAGCGGATAATAGTCGGGCGTGGTGATGTCTTTTTCGATCAGGGAGCCGAGGACACGGGTTTCGATTGTGGTGAGAATCATAAGTTCGGTCGTCGGTCGTCGGTCGTTAGTCGTTAGCTTGAACCATGTCCGGCTGCGGCCGCCCACCCAGGCGAACGACTAACGACCAACGATCAACGGCCAACGACAGAGGACTGACGACCGACGACTTGAATTCTAGAATAGCGCCGTCTCTCTTCGCTTCCAGGGCTTGCCTTTTTCCTGGGTGATTTTTTCCATGTCCCCGACGTAGGCTCCGGCTTGCGTGAGTACGTGGTGCAGGTCGTTGCCGATGCTGATGAAGGTGAAACCCTTCTCCAAGAATTCTCCGACGCGGGCGGTGCCGAAGAGAAACAAGCCGAGGCTGACGTTATTCTTGCGCGCGTGATCGATCAGTTTTTTCGTGGCGGCGTCGAGTTCGGGCGAAGTGTACATGTGGGGGAACTCGTATTTGTTGTAGAGGCCCATCGACATGCAAAGATCGTTCTGGCCGAGAAAAAGAATATCGACGCCGGGGACGGCGGCGATTTCGGCGATGTTCTCGATGCAGGAAGCGGTCTCGACTTGCAAGGCTACGATGCCTTCGTTGTTCCAGCTTCCGGCGTAGCCGAGCAAGCCGCCTTTGTTCATGCTGCGCTGCGGGAAGTAGACCGAGCGCGTGCCCACAGTGGGATATTTCATGCAACTCACTGCGATTCGCGCTTCGTCAGCGGTATTGATGTAGGGGACGAGGACGCCGTCGGCGCCCAGATCAAGCGACTGCTGGATGCCGGGGCGGTCGTCGTATCCACCGACGCGGACGAGCGATTTTGCGCCGCCATTGGAGATGCCGCTGAGCATCGCCGAAAGTTTTTCGTAACCCATGGGGCCGTGCTGGGAGTCGACCAGCAGCCAGTCGTATCCGCTGTGCGCAAGTTGCTCGGCGAGGGTGGGGCTATGGGCGTTGAGGAACAGGCCCATCTTTGGCTGTCCGGCGCGGAGTTGCTTTTTGAATTCGGATCCGCTGAGTGCGGCGTCGGGCATAAGGAATCCTCCTTGGAATCGAATTGAAGAGTGTAACGCATGGGGTGAATCAGGCGGCGAATGCGCGATAAATTTTCGCGGGGTGTGACCGGGGGACAAGAGAAACGGATGTCTCCCTTGCCGTGGCATTCGCTCCGGCCGCGCTCGGAATCACAAAGCCAGGAAGTCGGCTTGGAATGACAAGAGTTCCAGGGTGCGCCTATATTGTGGGTTACGCAAGGAGGTCACCATGCGGCTGCTTTTGAATTGGGTGCTGAGCGCGTTGGCGGTGTGGATTGTGGCGCAGGTTGTGCCTGGAGTCCATGTGAACGGAGCCAGGGCAGCGCTGATCGCGGCGTTGATCATTGGACTCATCAACGCGACGATTGGCGCTGTACTCAAAATTATTACGTTCCCTTTGACGCTGCTGACACTGGGTGTGTTCTGGTTTGTGATCAATGCGCTCATGCTGGAATTGGCTTCGGCGCTGCTGGCTCCAGGATTTCAAGTCCGCGGATTTCTGGCCGCATTTGTGGGAGCGATTGTGTTGAGTGTGGTGAACCTGGTGTTGAAGGCGATCGTGATGCCGTCGAGAGATGAGAAGTAGCGGCTCCGGGTTTCCGCCCAAACGAAAAGCTTGGAACGCAAAGGACGCCAAGAACGGCCGTTCAGAACGTCTGGAAACTTCGGAGACTTGGAGCGCAGGTTTGGTTACGGAGTCGCGCGTTTTCGCGGCTTGAGTGATTCCCAATCTTCATCCGTGAGAAGTCTTCCAAGATTGCTGAATTCGCCGGCGCCTTGTATGAATTCTCCGCCGTCCATGCGAATCACTTCGCCGTTGATGTAGCTGGAGCCGTCGCTCACCAGAAAAGCCGCGAGATTGGCGAGCTCTTCGACCGTGCCGAAGCGGTGGAGCGGATTGCGGTCGAGGGCAAGGGTTTCAAGTTCGGGGCGCGGCAGGACGCGGGAGAACGCGCCTTGCGTGGGAATTGGCCCGGGAGCGATGGCGTTCATCCGGATGTTTCGATTGCCCCATTCGACGGCAAGGCTGCGAGTGAGGGCTTCGACTCCCGCTTTCGAGACGGCGGACGGAACAACGTACGCCGAGCCGACAGGCGCGTAGGTGGCAGAGATACTGAGGACCGTGCCAGAGTGAGCGGACTTGAGCCAGTGGCGTCCGCAGGCCATGGTGCAGTGCAGTGTTCCCATGAGCACGATGCCGATGACGGAGTCCCAGGCGCGCGGGGAAAGTTCTTCAGTGCGGGCGATGAAGTTTCCGGCAGCGTTGTTGACCAGGATGTCGAGCGGAGCGGTGGCCCAGATGGAATCAATCATTGATTCGACGGCGTCGGGATTGCGGACATCGCAGGGAAAGGCGTGGATGATGCCTTTTGCAGAGAGTTCTGCCGAGGTTTCTTGGAGGACTTCTTCGCGGCGGCCGCAGATGTAGACTTCAGCGCCGAGTTCCAGGAAGCGCTGGGCCATTCCTTTTCCCAGGCCAGTGCCTCCGCCGGTGATGAGGATGCGCTTGCTGTTTAGCAGATCGGTACGGAACATAGTTATCCCCGCTAGGAGCCGACGCTGAGAAGATTATGGTTGAACCCGTCCGCGATCCAGCAACAGTATTGTAGCCTTGGCCCCTCCGCCGCCGGATGGTCCGAATACTCCGATAATCATCAAGTCATTCAGACTCCCGCATCGTTTCTGAAAGTGCCGAAAACCTAGGTCAACATATCTCCACTGCGTCGATAAGTCGAATCGACTCGTTTCCTCTCTAAGAAACTTATCTTTATCATCCGGAACAAGATTGCAGTCGAGGGTAAATGTCAGCTGGTCTCCCGCCACGTTCCCCCGGAACCATAAGGTCATCCCATTGGGGGCATGAGCAAAGTTTTGCCCGAACACCTTCGATATCGACACATTCACCCGCGTTACGCCTTTTTTGGCCGGCGGGATTGGTAAACTCACGCATGTAGGCCGATCCGAATGGCAGTCAGTGGCCCGGGGCTTGCGGTCGGTACAAAGGAGCTCTGGGACAGAAGGCGCGGCATTAACAACCTCCGTTGGCCTCTTTGACTCCATAAACTTCGCTGTGGTGCTAATACCCGCATAGGTACCTCCCACAACTCCAAATGCCCCGACGGTCGTCCATACGAGAGCACGCCAAGTCGAGCCAACACTTCCAATGATAGAAGACGCACCTTGTGCCAGCGCGAATACACCAGACGCAGTGAAAATTACTGTAGCGAACAGCACGTGTCCGGGTACTCCAACGCCGTGTCCGTGCTTCCACAAAAAGTATGTATACACGGCTCCGATAATGAGAGTCAGGAAGGCTCCAATCCCGCCTTCGGTCTTGCGAGGGCGATCCCTCTCGTTCTTACCGTATTTTTCAATCTCCCCTGTCGTCGGGATATGGATACGATGATCTTCTTGTCTTTTTTCACGGGCCAATCTCCGCCAAGCAATAACACCACCAACAGCCGCGCCGAACGCGACTGAAAATCCAAAAAGAAATTGGCCCACGACCTTCCACACTTCAGGGTGGGCGAGAAGATGTATTCCTCGATTCAGCAGGGTATGCCACCTCAGGTGCAAGTTGAGCTAGGTCGTCGTCATTGTACGACTCTGAGAAAGATCACCGAAGAGCAATGCCTTGCTCTGAAATTGTTCAGGGAGGCAGCGCAATTGCCGGAGCGGGCGGTGCTAGAAGGCGCACGCGACGCGAAAGCCGTAGTCGGCGTACTGGAAATCCGGCGGGATGCTGGAGCGGGTGGAGCAGCGGGCGACTTTGATGTGGTGGCGCCATGAGCCTCCGCGAGAGGACTTGCGCGCGGGCTTCAACGGGCAACTTTCCGGTCCTTGCGGGTTAAGCTCGGGCGATGTCGCGTAGTAATTCGGATCGTACCAGTCGCTGCACCACTCGTGGACGTTGTCGCAAATATCGTAGAGGCCGAAGGCGTTGGGGGCGTAGCGGGCGACGGACTCGGGACCGGTCTGCCAGCGTGTGGCGTAGTCGGGAAGAGATTGCGGCGGATCGTCGCCCCAGGGGAAATTCTTTTGTTCAAGGCCAGCGCGGGCGGCGAGTTCCCATTCGGCTTCGGTGGGCAGGCGGTAGGGGCGGGCAGTTTGCGCGCTCAACCATTCGCAGTATTTCACTGCTTCGTGCCAGGAGACTGCGGTCACAGGTTGTTGTGGATGATTGAAATTTGAATCATGCCAGAACGGCGTCGTCGTGGTTCCAGTCGCGAAGAGGAATCTGGAGTATTCGGCGTTGGTGACTTGTGTGGCGGCCAACTTGAATGCGTCGACCCAAACGCGGTGGATGGGGCGCTCGCAATCCTGGCCGGTGTTGGAGCCCATCAGGAACCATCCTGCGGGAATGGTGACCAAAGACGGTTCGAGCGCTTGGGATGGAGCTTCTGACTGGGCCGGCGCGATCGTCATGACTGTTTGCCGCATGTGCCGTAAAGTTTATCAGCGCGGGCGGGGATAGAGGGAGGAGGATCACGATGGCGTGGCCCTCCTTCAGAAGCTTGAGCGCGCTCGTCCGACGATTTCCGCGATATTGTTTTCTTGGAATAGGCGGATGGCGGCGATGCCGGCGGCTCCGGCTTCGAGGCAGGGGTGGGCGTTCGCCAGATTAATACCGCCGAGGGCGAGGACTGGGATTTTGGTCTGGCAGGCCTCGTGGAGAAGAGCGAGGCCCGCGGGGCGCACGTCTTTTATTTCGCGCAGCTTTTTTCCGAAGACTGGGGCGAAGACGGCAAAAGTTGCGGAGTTCGCCGCGGCTCGCGCTACTTCCTCCGGGGTGTGACAGGAGACGGCGATCAGCGGATCTTGTGGCGAGACTTGACCGACGGAAGTGCCCGCTCCACACTTTTTCCAGATCAAGCTTACATCTTGCGGTGAGATATCATCAGATCGAAGGTGAATGCCGTCGGCTCCGACCGCTAGTGCAACGTCCGTGCGCGAGTTGATTAAGAGATTAGTTCTCAGTTTTCTGTTCTCAGTTCTACATTGCCTGATGATGGCGACAGCTTCTCTGGCCAGAGATTCCAGATCGCGCGCGGATAGATCTTTTTCGCGAAGCTGGATGTAGTCAACGCCGGCGCGGGCGGCTTCGGAGATCTTGCCCAGCAGGCGTCGACATCGAACGGATTCGTCTCCGGGAAAAGCGGTGCGGTCGGTGATGTAGTAGAGAAGGCAGGTCGCCGACATCGGCATTTCAGTTTAATGCAGTCGCGAGATACTGAGGAACAGCAGATTCCTCGGTTGCCGTCGTATTCGCTCCGGTTGCTCTCGGAATGACAAAGAATACTCGTCTTTTCGCGGCGCTAAGCGCCGCTCTTCCACAGGATATTGCCCTACGGTCTGGTCTTCGCGATTTCCGGCATCACTTCGCGTTCTTTCTTCGGCGCGCCGCCTAAGTGATGTTTCGTCAAGCCGTCGCGCAGGTACTCAAAGGCGTCTTCGGGGGTATCGACGATTTTGAACTGGTTGAGGTCGTCGGGAGAAATGGTGCCGGCGTCGACGAAGGCCTGGAAGTTCAAGATGCGGTTCCAGTACTCGCTGCCGTAAATGACAACCAGGATTTTCTTGGCCAGCTTGTCGGTCTGGGCCAGCGTGAGGATTTCGAAAAGCTCGTCCATGGTGCCGAAGCCGCCGGGGAAAATCACGAGCGCCTTGGCGAGATACGCGAACCAGAATTTACGCATGAAGAAATAATGAAACTGAAAATTCAGCGCCGGCGTGATGTACTGGTTGGGACTCTGCTCGAAGGGCAGTTGAATATTGAGGCCGATGGTTTTTCCTCCGGCTTCGTGGGCGCCTAGGTTGGCAGCCTCCATGATGCCGGGGCCTCCGCCGGTGGTCACGACGAAACGGCGGCGGCGGGCTGGAATCTGGATCGACCAGGTGGTCAGCATGTGCGCCAGACGGCGCGCGTCTTCGTAGTAGCGTGCCATGTCAACGCCTGCGTGGGCGCGTTTCAGATCTTTTTGCAGTTGTTCGGCGGCCGTTCCGGCATTGTTTTTTTCGATCGAGGCCAGATTCCTGGCGGCGTCGGCATGTCCGTGAAAGCGCGCTGAACCGAAGAATACGACGGTGTCCTGGATCTGCTCGCGCCGGAAGCGGGCCAGAGGCTCTTGATATTCGGCCAGGATGCGGAGAATGCGTCCGTCCGGGCTATTCAGGAAAGGCTCGTTCTGGTAGGCAACGGCGGCAGATTTGAGCTGGTCGGTCATAGTGGAGTCTCGTTCTGTGTTGAGAATCGTGTGTCGTCCCCTTTGGGGACTCGGTTACATCCGCTTAGGGCCTAAGCCGGCACTGCCGTGCCGGGCTGGGCTTTCACATGCCGCCGCTACGCGGCTGCAAATCAGAGTTACTGCGGCTCGTGGTAGTGGAGCGCCTCCCAGAAACCGATCCAGATGTCGAGCAGGCCCAGTCCGCTGCAAATTCCGCGGAAGAAGCCGTTGGAAACTATGTCGCGGAGCGCTGGAAACGAGAGCAGCAGGTAGTTATCGGTCCATTCCGGAGTCCACGGCAGAATGATGAGCAGGACCCCGGCCACGGCGCTGATTAATACAAAAAGAAAGACGGAGATGCGATGCATCCAGACTTGGAAGGCGCTCTCCGGTGGCGGCGCTTCCTCCTCGAGCGGCGGTGCGAGAAGCGTCGTGCTCGACTCGGCGGGCGGCGGAGTGGGTTTGGGCAGATTGCCGGAAGAGTTGGAAAGAGGGGCGGGATCGGTCACTCGGGGCAACTCCGGCGCCGCGAAGATCCAGCATGGGAGTCACGGCGCGCACAGGACCCCGGGCAAGCAAAATTGGGGACAAAGGCCATCGGGTTATTCTACGACTTCAGGGCCTTAATGCGCTCGGCGACGTCGCGGTAATCGATGTTGCTGCCATAAACGTCCATGAAATGTTGCAGGGCGGAGGATTTGTCGCCGGCGGCTTCGTAGGCGGAGGCCAGCTCATAATGCAGCGCAACGCGAGTCTCCCCATCAATGCGGGGAACCTCGAGAGCTTTTTGATACCACCGGATGGCCGCTTCGGGCACGCCTTTTTCCAGGAAGCACTGCGCCAGCCAGGTATAAGTCTGCATGATCTGCGGAAAGGGTTTGCCGTGATCGAAGGACTGGCAAGCCTTTTGCAACTCTCCGATCGCTTCATCGAGCAGGCCCATTTCGCGGAAGGCGATGCCGAGGTTGTAATGGGTTTCGGGATCTTCATCGGCGGAGGCGACATCGGCTTCGAGATCCTGCTTGAGTTCGCCGAACATTTCGGCAAGATCGACTCCCGCATCTTCGCTAAACGGTGAAGACTTGGCTGATGAATCGATTGGGGCGGGCGCAGTCATGGCAGCGGATGGTGTGATGAGACCGGCCGACGGCTGCGCAGCGGGCGATGCTGGTGCGTGCCATGCGATGGAGGCTGCGGCGGGCGGCGCGGAACTTTGAGGCGCAGCGAGAGGCGCAATGGGGGCCACATGATTGGCTGAGGCTGAAGCGGCAGCGCTGGCGGCGAGCGGCGGAGTGGTTTTCGCTCCTCCAACCGACGCGGCCACCGTTGTTGCGGCCAGTGACGGCTGTGCGACTGGAGCGGCTGCCAGGAAGTCGGCACCGAGGGACGCTTCGATATCGGCGACGAATTCCCCCAAAGCTCCGCCCGCGACCACCGGTTCGGTCTGTGCAGACGTGGCAGGGAGATGTATCGCCGGCGCGGGCGCGGTTTGCGGCGCTGCGGAGGCGGCACCTGCGCCGGGAAGGAAGCTCTCTCCTGGTGAACTTTCAAGATCGGAAACAAATTCGTTCAAACGGCCGGGTTGGAGTTCCGGTTCGGAAACGGCCAGGGAAGGCGGCGGAACGGCTGGCGGAGCCGGCTGTTGCACCGCCGGGGAAACTCTCTTGGGGGCCGGCTTGTGAATGACCGGTCTAGGAGCAGCCGCGACTGGAGGTTCCTCGGCTACTGGAATTTCCTCGACAGGAATCTCTTCGACCGCAGGAGCTTCCGGCACGGCGGCGGTGACGGCCTCTTCTACCGAGACCGGAGCGTCGTCGACGGCGAGGTCCGCGACCGGAACATTCTCAACTTCGACTTCCAGAGCTTTGACTTCCGGAGCTTCGGCTTCGGCAACTCCTACTTCGGGGGCAGTGTTTGGGCTGACTTCGGCGACGACGACTTCGGGAGCCTCGACTTCGAGAGTCGGAATATCGTCGGCCGTAAGCTCTTCGACCACAGGTTCGACGGCTGCGGGAGCATCTTCTTCGGCCGCAGCCTGAATAGCCGCGTCTACTTCGGAGCGAAGCTCGGCCAACTTAGACTGATCGCTGGTCAGAGTCTGGAGTTTGGCCAGCGCTGCCAGCGCCTGCTCGGGCATACCGTGACCGAGATAAAAGCGGATCTCTTCGACGGTCTCATCGCTCTTGGTCGAATCCTCCTCGCGAGACTTTTCGACTTTGATTTTGCTGGGCGCGGCAGCCTTGCGAGTAGGGGTAGGTTTGGCCACTTCGACCGCTTGGGGCTCGGCCGCCAGTTCCTCTGCCGGGGTCTCGGCCTCGACGGCAAGCGAGTCATCCCATTCGGAAGAGAGGTCGATTTCGGCATCGGCGGACGGCTCCGTGGTGGCCGAGGCGGATTCGTCCACGACGGCGAACTCGGGCGCGGCGGCTGTGGGCCAGGGCGAAGCGGCTGGCGCGGACTCTTCTGCGACCGCGACTTCTTCCACCGTGACTTCGCTGGTAGCTTCCGCGGAAGCGTCTGCGACGGAAAATTCCGGCACTTCGGATTCGGGAGCTTCCTCGACCAGAGACTGCCGGACGACATGGCCGCTACGAACTGTTGCAGGAGCATCCAGAAAAATGTGTTCTTCTTCGGACGCTGGCCCGGGCGGCGGCGCCGACGAGCGTTCCTCATAGCGCTCGGCTAACTCGCCGTAGCGCGTGGCTTCCTCTGGATATCCGCCTTCGGAGTAAACGGACTGCAAAGTGCGGCAACACACCGCAGCTTCGGCAAAGCGCCCGGCGCGCGTGTGCAACGCAGCGAGACGCTGATTGATGCGAAGATCGCTGGGCGCCAGCGGCAACGCCCCGACCAGGGGCCCGAGTGCCTTGGCGGGCATGTTGTAAGAGATGAAGAGTTCCGCATCGGTCAGGGCAGAGCGGATGGAGAGAGAAATTTCGTCGGTGTAGTGCTGGTGAACGGCAGGCGCGGTCGCTTCGAGGTCGTCAATGAGGACGACGGCTTCGTCCGGCGTAATCAGCTTGCCCCCGGAAGTGCCGCCAAGCTGCCCCGCCACCTGCTGGTAATTCTGCATGTGCAGGGTGTTCTGGGGCTCGAGGGTAGCCAGGCGCTGATAAAGGTCGCGAGCGCGGGGCAAATCGCCGGCCTGAACGCTCGCGTGGGCCAGCAGTTCGAGAACTTCGGTGACGTGAGTGTTCTCTCCCGCTTTGTGGAACAGGTCGAGCAATTTTTGCAGCGAGTCGGGATTGTCGCGGACATGCCCGATGATGGCGTGCAGGCTTTCGAGAACTTTGTCGGAGTTCTCGGCCAGCAAGCGTTCGGCGTGCTCGTCAAAAACTTGTAACGCGGTCTCGTATTGGCCGGCTTGCATCAGAGCTTCGGCAAAGCTGGAAATTGCCGGCAGATCGTTGTGCACGGTCAGCAGTTTGTTGGCGATGGTGCCGGCCTCGGAGAGTTGTCCGGCCTGCAAATAAGCCTTGAATAGATCGCGAAGGCCATCGGGATGAGAATCGATGTCGGAGATTTTTTGCAGGGTGGCGACGGCGCCGGCAGCATCGCCGGACTCGATCATGTTCTTCCCCTGCATGAGTAATGCATAGGTATTGCCGGGATCCAGCGTCAACATGCGCTGCAGAATCTCTTCCGCACCGCTGAGGGACCCCTTGGAGCGCAGGCTTTCGGCGGCGGCCGAAAAAATCTGCCAGGCTTCCGTCTTCTTGCCCAGACGAATGTAGACTTCCGCCAGGCGAACCCGCATGCCGCTGTTTTCCGGATCCATCTCCACAATCTTCTGGAAGATGCGGACCGCATTTTCGAGTTCATTTGCCTTTAGAAATTCTTCCGCCACCTGTAGATACTGAGCGCGGGCGTCATTAAACAGGCCCTGCTGGCTGTAAAGTTCTGCCAGTTTCAGCAAGCTTTCGAGCGACGGCTGGAGCTTGCAGATCTTCTTGTACATCGCGATGGCTTTGACCGTGAAACCCTGGCTGGCATAGGCATCGCCGACGGTTTTGAAGCAGGCTGTGGCTTTATCGGTCTCGCCAAGGCGGGAATAAAGGTCGCCGACAGTGTTGGTGACCGTGAGATCCTTGGCATCGTTTTTGAGAACTTTTTCGTATTCGGCGATGGCGTTCTGGAGCTTGCCCTGCTGGACATACTTCTCCGCAGCGCTGAGTACCTTCTGCTTGTTGAACCCGAACAATGCCATAAGAATGCCGAACTCCAGAGCTTGGTCTGACTACAGAAGTCTCAACTACAAAGATCGAACTACTAAAGATCGAACAGCTAAAGATCGAATGACAAAGCCTTAGAAGCAGAATCCCCCTGAACGTTCGGGGAACTGCGCCCGGGTATTGTCCCGAAGGTCATCTGACAGATTGGCGGATGGACCTGCCGGACAAGGCCAATTGTACGTCTGGACGTCATGAACCGTATGGTTACCAAGGGTTACCGAAAGGGAGTGTACGAACGGGTTACCAAGGGAATCAGGGGAAGGAACGGCTGGGCCAGATGCTTGTGCAGTCTGGCTGAACAGGCTGCGGAAAAAGTGGTGGGAATCGAATTTGTTGATGACGCTGCACAGGCAAAGCTGATAAGAAGAGGCATGCCTGGATCGGACGAGCCGAAGGGAACTGTATTCAGCTATGTAAGCGCCGAGTAATGGGTCGCGGCTGATCATCGTTGCGCCCCAATTCGGATTATGACGGACGCGGGCTTGGCGACAGTTATGGGCCGTGCTTCGATGAGCTGAAGGACCGAGATTTTCCGTTCGCATGGAAAACAAGAATCACAAGCCGCTCCGACTCGTCGCGCTGGCCACGCTCTCTCTCGTTTTGGCTGCGACCTCGATAGCCCAGAAGCAAGATCAGCCTCTCTCGCTCGCCGACTGTTATCGCCTCAGCGAGCAAAATCAACCCGACCTGGCCACTGCGGAAGCCGAAGTGCACGTCGCTGAGGCCCATCTCAAGGAACGCCGCTCGCCCTATTTTCCGCACCTCAGCTTCGGCGCGTCGCACAACCAGCAGACATATAACTACGCTCCAGTGCCCGGCACCTCTCTGGCCACTGCCAATACCGAATACAACGGCGAGCATTGGTCGACTTCTCCGTATTACTACACGGGATTGAATTTCAGCCAGAATATCTATGATTTTGGATTGACTCGCGGTTCGGTCGAACGCGGCAAAGCGGAACTGGCACAGGCGCAGGAAAACCGCGACCGGGTCCGCCAGGAAACTCTGCTCAACGTACGTAACGCCTATTTCAGCGTGCTGGCCGCGCAACAATTGGTGCAGGTACGGCAAACCGCCGTTCAGGATCAGAGCCGGCACCTGGACCAGATCCAGGCATTCTTCCAGGTCGGGCGCGTTCCTAAGATCGACCTGACTCGGCAAGAAGTACAGGTCGCCAACGCCCAACTCGATCTGGTTCAGGCGCAATCCGATCTCACGGTCGCGCAGGCGGTCCTGGCCACGGCGATGGGTCTGCCGGTTAAGCGAACATTTAGCCTCGTCGATGTATTGGGAACCGCCCAGACGCTCGACCGGGTTGATAGCTATCTTAGCCAGGCGCAGACCCTGCGGCCAGATCTAGGAGCGTTGCGAGAAGTGGTCATCGCGGCGCAAGGGGACATCGTTTCCGCCCGCTCCAACTTCAAGCCGCGGCTGAATTTCACGAGCTTCGCCGATTTTGAGAACCTGAAATTCCCTTTGATCTGGAACGTTGGATTCGGCGAGAGCCTGCTGCAACCCCTTCTTTCCGGGGGCTTCAACCGCGCTTTTCTAAACGAAACCGAACAGGCCAAGAGCGCCGCGGAGTCGAACCTGAAATCAGCCGTGCTGCAGGTCGATCGCGAAGTCTACACCGACTACGCCAACACAACGGTCGCCCAGCAGCAGATCGATCTGGCAACCAAAGCCGATGAGGAAGCGCGCGAGAATCTGGCGTTCGCCGAGGGCCGCTACTCGGCAGGAGTGGGAAACATTATTGAATTGACCGATGCGGAATTATTGGCTGCCACCGCGGGCGCCCAGGTCGTCACCGCCCGCTACAGCTATCAACTGGCCTATGGGCGTCTCCAAGTCGCCGCAGGCAGCGATCCCAGCGACTAATAGATCCCGGCCACTAATATTAGGGAGTATTGTCATCCCGAGCGGAGCCGTTCTTCAGGCGAAGAGAGGGATCTCCCGCTCCTCAGCTCTCGCGCGTAAGCAAAGCCACGCTCGCGGCGCGTAAGCGAAAATCCTACTCCTGCACATCATCCAGCAGCGACCGCAGCTTCCCCGACCGCGAAGGATGGCGCAACTTCCGCAGCGCCTTGGCTTCGATCTGCCGAATCCGTTCGCGCGTTACGTCGAACGACTGCCCGACTTCCTCGAGCGTATGCTCCGAGCCGTCATCCATTCCAAACCGCATGCGGATGATCTTCTCCTCGCGCGGACTCAGCGTGCGCAGCACGTGCGCCGTGCGCTCCTTCAAATTCACATTCAGGACCGCCTCGGCCGGAGACATCTTGGTCCGGTCTTCAATTAGATCGCCGAGATGCGAATCGCCTTCTTCGCCGATCGGCGTCTCCAGCGAAATCGGCACGCGCATAATCTTGCGAACCTTCCGCACCATTGCCTCAGGAATGTCCATCTGCTTGGCAATCTCCGCTGAGGTCGGCTCGTGCCCCGAAGCCTGCACCAGTTGCCGCGAAGTGCGAATCAGCTTGTTCACGACCTCGATCATGTGTACGGGCAGCCGGATCGTCCGCGCCTGGTCGGCAATCGCCCGGCTGATGGCCTGCCGGATCCACCACGTTGCATACGTAGAAAACTTGTAGCCCCGCCGGTATTCGAACTTGTCTACCGCTTTCATCAGCCCGACGTTGCCTTCCTGAATCAAGTCCAGAAACTGCAGTCCGCGATTGCCGTACTTCTTCGCGATCGAAACCACGAGCCTTAGATTTGCTTCGATCAGCTCGCGCTTGGCCTGCTCCGCGTTCATGTCGCCCTGAATCATTTTGCGCTGGGTGCGCTGCAAGTCCGGAAACGTCATCCCGGCTTCATCTTCCAGTCGCTTGATCTCGGCGCGATGGGTCCGCTGCGCCGCGCGATAATTTTTCTTGAGCTCCTCGCTGCGCGTGCCGGAAATCTTCGCTTCCAGAGTCACGAACTCCCGATCCAGCGCGCGCATGACTTCGATCGTCTTGTTAACGCGCTCGATCAACCGCTTGCGCTCGGCATGATTCAATCCCAGGTTCCGGATGATCAGAGAAATCCGTACCATCTCGCGCCCCAACTGCCCGCGGCACTTCCGGTATTCCCTCGGCTTCTTCTTCGCCGAAATTGTCGCCAGCCTTTCCGTCAGCCGCAAAGCCGTTTTGTAGTGCTTTCCCAGTTGGTCGATGCGTCCGGTCATCTCGTCGACTCGATTCTGTACTATCTCGTCGGTGACCTCTTCCTCATCGAACACGACCAGGTCTTTGATGGACCGCAGCCCGCGCTTCAGATCCTCGCCCAGCGCGAGCACCTGCTGGATCACAATTGGAGACCGCGACAGAGCCTTCATCGCGGTCACCTGTCCGCGCTCGATGCGCTTGGCGATCTCCACTTCTTCTTCGCGGGTCAGAAGCGGCGAGGCGCCCATTTCGCGCAGATACACGCGCACCGGGTCGCTGGCTGAATCCGGCGCGCCCGGAGTCAGATCGAGTTCGACTTCCTCGCTATCCTGCGCCAATTTCTGCTCGAGCGCAGAGTACGGCGAATGCGCATCGCCCTCCACAACATCCAGCCCGCGGGATCCAATGGACCCCAGCAGATCATCCACATCCTGTGGAGAATGAGTATCTTGCGGCAAGTCGTTTGCTTCGTCGTCGGCCACTACTGGTTTTCGACTCATGGGAATTAATCGGTTCTTCGCGTCCATCGCCGACTGAGAATGCTTCTTCGCTGCTTCTGTAGAGAGAAGGGAACTTGGCTGGTCGAGCGTGGCAAGTCCAACAGAAAGCCTGACTCAAAAACGTTCAAAAAAGCGTTCAACAGACAGCTTGGAACGAAGCGCTTATTTGAAGATAGCACAGCCGCGACAGCATTCCTAATGGGGGAAAATTGACCAGTTTTTCGGGCGATTTGAGGCTTGAAGTTCGAGGTCTGACGCCAGAGGCTTAAGACCTACCAGTTGCGGACCGCGGACCAAAGAGTCCGGCAACCCAGCTTCCCTTCCCGTCCTGGTCCGGCAAGGTACAAAAGTAAGTCCTAGATCGAAAAAATTAACATTTCTGTGGTCCTATCCGCGTTATCGTGATTTCATAAGAGTTACTCGCGATGAAATTCTCTTCCTGCGTGTTCCTGGTTCTGTCGCTCTTCACGGGGTTCGCTGCCTGCCAGGGAGCGACCGCTCCATTGCAGCCAGCCAGCAGCACGATTCGTTTACTTACCGTGGACGAGATCGTCAGCGGCATGGTTGAGAGAAATCTGGAACGCGCCCGCGCCTTGAGCGCCTATGAGGGTACACGAATCTATCGCCTGGAATATCGCGGCTTCTTAAGTTCCCACAGCGCCGAGATGGTTGTCGATGTGAAATATCGCTCCCCAGGAACAAAGGAATTCAGCATCCGCTCAGAAAAAGGGTCGAAGGTGATCATCGACCGAGTATTCAGCCGAATGTTACAGACGGAGCAGGATGCGCTCAGCCAGGAGAATCAAAATCGCATCGCGCTCAACCCGAACAACTACCGCTTCACCCTAGCCGGCTCCGAATCGACGCCCACAGGTCCAGCCTACGTTCTTATTGTCGAACCGCTCAACGATAACAAACTGCTATACCGGGGTCGCATCTGGGTCGACGCCGAGGACTTCGCAGTCGTGCGCGTGGAAGGCAGTCCCGCGAAAAACCCCTCATTCTGGACGAAAGAAACTAAGATTGAACAGATCTACGCCAAAGTCGGTAATTTTTGGCTTCCGGCCGCCAATCAAAGCAGCAGCGACATCCGTCTCGGCGGCCACGCCAACTTCACCATCGAGTACCGCGACTATCAAGTCACGTCGGCCGCGCCCTTGAGTACACCTCGTGAAGCGCGGGATCCAAATCGGGTCGCCCCCCTTCAAGAATCTCGTTAACACATCGTTCCGCCGGAATAGGTGACGGAAAAAGTTTGTGTTTCAGCGCCTTTCCAGCCGGCCTATAGGGCAGTAAAATGGCTGTATGACCAGCCATGCTAATGAATCTTCTTCGATTGCCGAAGTCTGTGCCAGCGTAAAGCGTCTGGGATATGGCGTCAGCGAGCATATTCGTCTCTACGGTGAGGAGTTTGAGGTAGTCTCCGATCCGTTTCCTGAAGCTGACGGTATTGCGGTTCGCGTGAAAACCGAAAAGGACGCCGCGATTCGGGTGGTTCGCCTGCCCGCAACCGTCCTTCGGAGCGCCAAGGGACGAGAGTCGAACGCTGCGTGACTTCCGCCCTCACGATTCTTGACGGCGAAGCATCGGTCGTTCCATGACGTGACGGAATATTCCCGCTCGTCGGTAGATAGCTCTGCCTCGGTCTTCTCCAGTCTGGATTCGCATCCAGTGTGGATTCGCTGATCGTAGGCAAAAGGCCCGTCGGCAACCGGCGGTAACGTCTGGACATCTATGATTTCATGCCAACCAAGGTAAATCGCCAATCCGTGGACCTGTCGTCCTATCCCCATCTGGTGGTTATTTATTTGGGGATGCGGGTCAATCGGCTCACGGGATTGAAAACGCTGTTTGGCTTTGGGCCCAAGATCGCGGCTTCGGTCGGCGCACAGCCCGACGGGCTCCTGTTGCATGAAAACTTTCTCTTCTCTCTGTTTCCGCCTCATGTGGGTATGCGGCAGTACTGGCGCGATATGGATTCACTGCTGGCCTGGACAAGGTCGGACCCGCATCGGCAGTGGTGGAAGGCGTTCTTGCGGGACTCCGAGGGTACCGGCTTCTGGCATGAAACATACCTGATGACCGGCGGCATGGAAGCCATCTACGACGATGTGCCCGAACCGATCGGCTTCATGAAATTCGCGCCCGTGGGAATGGCGCGCGGGCCGATGTTCGGGGCCGCAGCCCGTGCGCATTCCGCCGGCGGAGGCGAGCCGGTGCTGTCGGAATCCGAACTGTACGAGTCATAGCACGTGCGGTTTTACCTAATCAGGGCACAAGAATTCCCGAATCGGAACCCGCTTACCCATTTGCCATATCGGATAACCTTTGCCTCGGTCGCAGGTACGTCGAATAGCCATCTTGTAATGTCCCGCCCCGCTTTGCCGATCCTTCAATAGAAGGCGCCTAAGAAGTCGGATCCCAATCGTTCGCCTGCCCAGTAGGTGCTCTTCATGCTCTCCACGACTTACATTCTGGGAACAAAGGCGAGAGGTTAAGTTGATGATGACGATGAAGATCGATGCGAACTTGACCCTAACCATCCGCGTGGGTGCGCGAATCTGCGCGGTACCTCTTTCCGATGTCGTGGAGATCATGCGCCCACTTCCAGTAGAGCCCTGGACGGGCCCGACAGATGTGGTTCAGGGTTTGTCGGTCATCCGCGGAGCGCCCGTTCCTGTGGTCGACCTGGGAAGGTTACTCGGCGCTTCGGATAAAAGTTTAAGCACACGACTTGTTGCCATTCGCGTGGGGGCGCGTCGAGTCGCTCTCGCCGTCGATTCGGTGCTTGGCATTCGTGAATTCGCACCTGTGCTCCGCAGCCAGATGCCTCCCTTGCTGCTTGACACGCGCACGGATTTGGTCGAGGCCGTTGGCGCCTTAGATACCGAGCTGTTTACGGTCTTGAAGACCTGCCGCATTGTGCCCGCGAAGGTCTGGGAAGCGCTTCCGAGGCAGGAAGCCTGATGGGATCGTTTGGACATGCCGAGTTGGACCACTTCCGAGCGATCATTGCAGGCCGACTTGGGCTACAGTTCGACAATGGAAGGTCGGATCGCCTGGCAGAGGTTCTCCGCCTGCGACTTGATGCACAGGGAGCGGGAAACGCCGCTGCTTACCTCACGTCGATCATATCCAGTGCCAACGGGCGCGAGGAACTGCGGGCACTGGCGGCTCACCTCACCGTCTCCGAGACATATTTTTTCCGCTGCCCAGATCACTTTCGTGCGCTTCAGGAGGTTGCTTTACCGTCTCGGATTCGTGCCAGGAATTCGCACCGGCGATTACGCCTCCTCTCGGCCGGTTGCGCCTCCGGTGAAGAGGCGTATTCGCTGGCGATTCTCCTAAGGGAGCATTTTTCCGAAGTCGCGGGTTGGGACCTGAGCATTGTCGGCATCGACCTCAACCCCACGATGCTGGCTAAGGCCAATGCCGCCCGGTACAGCTCATGGTCTTTGCGGGAGACGGCAGATCCGATGCGCAATCGATGCTTTCGCAGGGAAGGCGGAGATTTTCTTCTGGACGAGCGTTTTCGCCGAATGGTGTCCTTTGAAGAACGGAATCTCGCCGTGGAAGGCGCTTCCGACTGGGCCATGGAGCAGTTTGACATCATCTTCTGCCGTAACGTCATGATGTACCTGGTTCCGGATGCCGTACGGGTGGTAGTGGCGCGGCTGACGCAGGCTTTGGCTCCGGCAGGTTTTCTTTTTCTTAGCCATGCCGAAACCCTTCGCGGACTCTCGCGGGATTTTCACCTGCGCCACACCCACGATACGTTTTACTACCAGAAGCGAGAAGGGACGAATGCAATCCCCGAACCGCCGCAGGCCCTCGCGCCCAACCCGCAACTTCCGATCGCCAGCCTCGATATCTCTTGGGTGGACGCAATTCGGGTAGCGTCGGAGCGTATCAACAATCTGTCGCAGAACTCCAGCCGTCACGTCGAGGCCAATCCCTCCCCGGCTCGCTTCGAGAAAGGGGCAGGCCAGCGGGGCACGGCTCAGTTCGGTTTCGTCCTCGAACTTCTCCGGCAAGAGAGATTTCAAGCCGCGCTGGAAGCATTCAACGGCCTGCCGTCGGCGGCCACCGCGGATGGCGATGCCCAGCTTCTGCGTGCCGTCTTGCTGAGCAATTGCGGAGATGTCTCCGCAGCGCTGACGGTCTGTGAACAAATCCTTTCGTTGGATGATCTGAATGCAGGAGCGCACTATGTGGTAGCGCTCTGCCGCGAACATGCCGGCGACTACGCCGGGGCCATCGAGCATGATCGGGCAGCCATTTATCTGGATCCTGCATTCGCAATGCCTCACCTGCACCTCGGGCTCCTGGCCAAACGGCGGGGAGATTTAGCGATATCCCGCCGTG
The DNA here is from genome assembly GCA_036500765.1 of Candidatus Sulfotelmatobacter sp. NCBI lineage: Bacteria > Pseudomonadati > Acidobacteriota > Terriglobia > Terriglobales > Candidatus Korobacteraceae > Candidatus Sulfotelmatobacter > Candidatus Sulfotelmatobacter sp. Next base: position 10,836 of record DASYBM010000007.1, on the reverse strand, counting down.
AGCTGGAGCAAGCCAGAACGCTCCTGCCGGGAGAAGACGCTTCCCGGCTCTTGCTACTCGGCGGAGGATTCGGGCGGGAAACGCTCATGGAGTTCAGCCGGGCGCAGCTCTTCGCCTGCGGAGGAACACCATGAATAAAGAAATGCACAAGGAAATGAGTTCGCAATTGAATCGCCTCGCCGACTTGCGCAGCGCATTCGATCGAACATTCCAACTGCCTTATCAGGCTAAGAGCAAAGATGTCGAAGCAATGATCGCTTTCCGCATCGCGGGCACGGCACTGGCTGTAAGAATCCAACACATTACGGGAATTATGAAGCGAACGGTCATTCTTCCGGTTCCCAGCATTGTCCCCGAACTGCTTGGGGTTGCGGTCGTGCGCGGCGGGTTAGTTCCAGTCTTCAATCTCGCCACTCTTCTGGAGCTTCCTGCGAGTGGTGAACCGCAATGGTTCATGCACATGAATCGGGAGACGCCGGTTGCATTGGCATTTGATCGCCTGGAAGGGCGGATCGAAGTGCAGCGATCGCACCTTTATGCGGACGAGACATCTTTGCGGCGCAAGCATATACACCAACTCGCCGAAGTGGGATCTGTAGTTCGGGCCGTGATCGACGCTTCGGCGCTTATGGAATCGATCCGGCAATGCGCTGGCCCGCACGTGCCAGCGAAGGAATGACGGCAATGGCGCAGGTATGGATGTTTGAAAAGAAGGAGCAACGAAATGTGGACATTCCAAAGGAAAATTACAGTCGGCTTCGCCCTGGCTTTCATCCTCCTGGCGGCGATCGGCACCATCTCCTATTCCGGCACTAACCGGCTCATGCAGACCAGCTATTGGGTCACTCACACTCATCAGGTGCTTGAGGATCTCGCCACTTTACAGGGCCTCATGAAAGACGAAGAGGCAGGTCAGCGCGGGTATGTAATCACGCAGAACGAAAGCTATCTCGATGACTACCATAACGGCACCGAAGGAATACCCCGAGTCCTTAGCGAACTGCGGCAGCTGACCTCGGACAATCCTCACCAGCAGAGCAGGCTCGACCAGTTGGCGCCGCTGATCGCCGCAAAAGAGACGGAACTCAGGCAGACGATTGAACTGCGCCGCAAGGGGGATGAGGCGCAAACCTTGAAGATCGTCAACGGCGGCGAAGGCAAAAGATTCATGCAACAGATCAGGGAGATCGCGGCCCAAATGGAGGGCGAAGAGAAGGAGCTTCTCAAGCAGCGCGCCGAAGAAGCGGAAATGACCGCGAGCACGACCCGAAGAACCATCATTTTCGGCACAATCGTCTGCTTGTTGCTGACGATTTCCGTGGCCGTCTGGATTACGCGCTCGCTGACCCGGCAAATCGGCCAAGCTGTTTCTCACGTGCAAAACTCCTCGACCGAACTCCAGAGCACAGCCAATCAGCAAGCCACCGGCGCGCGCGAAACTGCGAGTGTGATGAATGAAGTTACTACCACCATGAGCGAACTGCTGGTCACTTTCCGCCAGATCTCCGAGAGTGCGCAGCAAGTGGCGCAAATGGCGCAGCAGACCGCGATGGCAGCGCGTGGAGGAGATGAAACGGTGGTCAAGATGCAAGAAGCGATTGGCGGCATCCGGCGACAGGTTGACGTCATCGTCGGCCACATGCTGGATTTGGGCAAAAAGTCTCAGCAGATTGGCGGCATACTCGAAATCATTAACGAACTGGCGGAGCAGACCAACATTCTGTCGATCAACGCCACCATTGAAGCGGCTGGAGCGGGTGAGGCCGGAAACCGGTTTGCCGTGGTCGGAGATGAAATCAGAAAATTGTCCGAGCGAGTAACCGGATCCACCCGAGAGATTCGGAGCCTGATCGAGGAGGTCCGGGCTGCGGTCAACACCACTGTCCTGGCCACCGAAGTGGGATCCAAAGCGGTCGACGCCGGGCTGCAACACTTTGCTGAAGTCACACGCGGTTTCAAACAGATTGCCGGCCTCGTCGTCACCAGCACGGAAGCGGCACGCGAGATCGAGATCAGCACCAAACAGCAGATGACTGCGGTCGAGCAGGTCAATACCGCGATCAAAGACGCTGCCGAAGCGACTCGCGAGACGGAAGCGAGTTCAAGCCAGACATTGCAAACCGCAACCCAGTTGGCCCATCTCTCACAAGATCTTTCGCGCATTGTACAGCCTCTTGCTAAGGCAGCCAGCGCATAGGCAGATATGGCAAAAGATACTTACAAATACTTTCGCGTCGAATCCCGAGAGTTGATCGAGAAACTCACTCGCGGCATTCTCGACCTCGAAAACGGAGGGAAAGATGAAAACCTTGTCCCGAGCCTGCTTCGATTTGCGCACACGCTCAAAGGCGCATCGCGGGTAGTCAAGCAGCCGGCGATTGCTGAAGCCGCCCATGCCGTGGAAGAAATCCTGTCGCCCTATCGCGAAGGCAGACTTGCTGCGTCTAAGGAACACACCGGTGAAATGCTGCGACTGCTGGACCAGATTACGGTCAAAGTTGCGGGGCTAGAACGGCCTGGGCTAGAACGGCCTGGGTTAGAACGGCCTGGATTGGAACGGCCGATCGAGCCGGGCAGGGCAGCACCCGCGAAACCGCGTTCGGAAGAACCCCTGGAGACGGTGCGTGTCGAAGTGGAAGAAGTTGAGGCTTTGCTCAACAGGCTCTCCGAGGCGAGCGTGCAGATCACCATAATTCAGAACGAAATTGAAAAGGTAAGGCAGGCAAAGCAACTGTCCAGTTTGATCGTCCGCCGGATTCATTCGTATGGCGTCCAGCTGAATGGTTCTGCGGCGGGAATTGGGTCGCTCGCGGAACAATTGTTGGCCGCGCTCGAGAGTGTTGAACGCGATCTTGGCATCGGGGTCGAGCGCGCGCAACGGGACCTGAATCAGAGTTGGGAACGCGCCAACCGGCTTCGCCTGATGCCGGCCGCTACGATTTTTTCTCCCCTGGCCCGAGCGATACGGGATGCCGCAGTCGCCCTCGGTAAGGAAGTGCAGTTCTATCCATCGGGCGGCCATGTTCGCCTCGATGCCCACGTTCTGGTGCTCCTGCACGAGGCGCTGTTGCACCTGGTGCGCAATGCGGTGGCGCACGGGATTGAAATCCCGGAGGCCCGGGTTGCAACCGGCAAGCCCCCCTCCGGCCGTATCGATCTAAGTGTCCAGCAGAGGGGCAGTCGCGTGGCCTTTGTTTGCCGCGACGACGGCCGGGGCATTGACGTAGAAGCCATCCGCCGCGCCGCAATCAACAAAGGTATCGTCGCCGCCGCCGAAACCGACTCTCTGGGACTTGACCAGGCGATTGAGTTGATTCTCCGCGGCGGAGTCAGTACCGCCGGGACGGTCACGGGAATTGCAGGACGCGGAGTCGGTCTGGACGTTGTTCGCGATGTAGTGACACGACTGAAAGGCGAGATTTCGATCGAGAGTGCGCCGAATGCGGGTACGAACGTAGAAATCCGCGTGCCGGTTTCGATGACATCGGTTGCCGCTCTGATGGTGGACTCGGCTGGAGTGAAGGCTTCCATAGCCCTGGATTGTGTGCGTGAAGTCCTGCGGCTTCCCGAACGCGGAATCGTGGCTTCGGGAGCTCACGAGTCGATTCCATATCAGGGTCAGGCGATTCCATTTCTCTCGCTGTCGCAGGCGCTTGGCCGTCCCGTTTCATCCGCCAACCCTGGCGAGCGCCGGTCCGCTGTGATCGTAAGGTCTGGTCCCGCGCTGGCAGCGATTGGCGTGGGAGCGTTGCGCGGGACCAGCACCGTAGTCGTGCGTTCGTTATCAGCGCTGGCAGGGGGTGCGCCCTCGATAGCAGGCGGGTCCGTCGATGCCGATGGGAAACCGTTGCTGGTCCTTGACTCCGCAGGGCTGGTCAGGGCAGCCCAGACCGGCTCGGGGGCGACGACCTCGGCAGATGAGGTCTTGCGCGCGCCGATTCTGATCGTGGACGACTCGTTGACCACCCGCATGGTGGAGCAGGGTCTTCTCGAGGCGGACGGACATAAGGTCGAACTCGCGTCGTCGGCAGAAGAAGCTCTCGACAAAGCCCGAACCCGTCGCTATGGGCTGTTTCTCGTTGATGTCGAAATGCCCGGCATGAATGGCTTTCAGTTCGTAGCGCGAACCCGGCAGGATCCTGTGTTGCGCAAGATACCCGCGATTTTGGTGACCTCGAGGAATGCTCCCGAGGATAAGCGTCTCGGGGAGGAAGTCGGAGCCTCCGCCTACATCGTGAAGAGCGAGTTCGACCAGGCATATTTTCTGCAAACCATCCGGAAACTGACGGAGTAGGCGATGGGAACCGTTCGTGTACTGGTCGTCGAAGATTCTCTGACCGTCCGTAGACGGCTGGTCGAAGTGCTCAGCGCCGACCCGCAGATGGAGGTTGTGGGCGAGGCAGGAGACGGGAAGACGGGCATCGAACTCTGCCAGAAGTTGCGTCCCGACATCGTGACCCTCGACATGATGCTTCCCACGATGAGCGGCCTGGAGGCAACCGAATACATTATGGCGTACTGTCCGACGCCAATTCTTATTGTGTCGTCTTCGACCAATCGCGGGGAGCTGTTCAAGACTTACGATGCGTTGGCGGCCGGCGCACTGGACGTTCTCGAAAAGCCGAACGGTCACGATAACGGCGTTTGGGAGCAGATATTCATCTCCAGAGTCAAACTGATTTCTCATGTCAAAGTAATCACCCATCTGCGGGCTCGTCTTCCCAATCGTCCTCCCAATAGATTGTCGACGGCCCCCCTCCCGAACCCCGTCGTTTCGGAGAAGGTCGAGCCCGGCGTCCATCGACTGGTGGCCATTGGAGCCTCAACCGGAGGGCCGGCAGCGTGTCTGCAAATCCTGCAAAGCCTTCCACCATGCTACCCGTTTCCGATCCTGCTGGTGATTCATATCGGGCAGGCATTCAGCACGTTTTTCGTAGAGTGGTTGGAGAGCCAGTCTCCCCTTCCGGTCGCCTACGCGACGGACGGAGAGCTACTGCCACCGATCGGACAAGCGAGAGTGCTCTTAGCGCCACCCGACCGTCATCTCGTGGTTTGCAATGGACGTATGCGGCTCACGTCGGATCCAGAACGCCATTCGTGCCGACCCTCGATCGATGTCCTTTTCGAGTCTCTGGCCCAGGAGATCGGCAAACAGACCATTGCTTGTCTTCTGACGGGAATGGGAAAAGATGGCGCGACCGGGCTGCTTTCGATCCGTCAGGCCGGAGGGCGAACGCTAGCGCAGGACCAAGCGACGTCGATTGTGTTTGGAATGCCGCAGGAGGCAATTCGTTTGGGGGCGGCGGAACGGACACTTGGCTTGCAGGAATTCGCCCCAGCACTATTAGCCCTGGCCGACAACAGCCAATGGAGAAAAGCATGAAGCCCACCGTTCTCATCGTAGACGATAGCCTGACCGTGAGAATGGATTTGCAAGAGGCATTTGAGGCCGGTGGCTTTGCGACAACGGCTTGTGAAGTATTGGAGGCAGCACGCAACGCTCTCGCCCAGCAAACATTTTCCCTGGTTGTTCTCGATGTCATGCTCCCGGACGGGGACGGGATTGAATTGCTGCGGGAGATCAAGAGCACGCCTGTTACTGCGGAAATTCCGGTTATTTTATTGTCTACCGAGGGGGAGGTGCACGAACGCGTGCGCGGACTGAAAACCGGAGCCGACGATTATGTCGGCAAACCCTACGATGCTGCCCACGTAGTGGCTCGCGCCCGTCAATTGGTCGGCCTTCCGGAACATGATCGGGACGCGCAACCGGGGCGCAGCTTGTTGCTCATCGATGACAGCGCGACATTTCGCAATGAGTTTCAGTCGGTGCTTGAAGGCGCAGGCTACGAGGTTCTGACGGCTGTAACCGGCGAAGAGGGATTGCATACTGCGGTCGCCATCCGGCCTCTGGCAGTTATCGTCGATGGCGTACTGCCCGGCGGCATGGATGGCGCAACCGTGATACGCCGTTTAAAACAGGATGTCCTCCTCCGCGACACACCTTGTCTGATGTTGACCGCCTCGGAAACACCGGGTGACGAGTTGCGTACGCTCGATGCCGGAGCGGACGCCTATGTGCGCAAAGACGAGAATATCGAGGTAGTCCTGGCGCGAATCGCGGCGCTATTACGAACGGGACGCCAGTCGGTGGTTGTCGATCCCAAAGGCTCGACGCTGCTCGGTCCCAAGAAGATTCTGACGGTTGACGATAGCGCCACTTATTTGCATGAACTGGCGGATGAACTGCGCGACGAAGGGTACGACATTATTTTGGCCGGCTCGGGAAAAGAAGCTCTTGAACTGCTTGAGGTGCAATCGGTCGATTGCATTCTCTTGGATCTCATGATGCCGAATCTCTCGGGCAAGGAAACCTGCAAGATCATCAAGAAGCGGGCAGCCTGGCGGCAGATTCCACTGGTAATCCTGACGTCGGTGGAAGAGGCGCAAGCGCTGGTCGAAGGCATCAACGCAGGTGCGGACGACTATGTGCCCAAATCCGGCGATTTCGAAGTGTTGAAGGCCCGAGTACGTGCACAACTGCGCCGCAAGCAGTTTGAAGACGAAAATCAGTCGATCCACGAGAAGCTGTTGGCAAAAGAACTGGAAGTGGCCCAGGCCAAGGCGGCTCAGGAAATTGCCGAGACCCGCGCATCTCTAACCGATGAACTCCAGAGAAAAAACCAGGAACTCGAAACCTTCACCTATTCTGTCTCTCACGATTTGCGTGCGCCGGTGCGTGCTCTCCACGGATTCAGCCAGATGTTGCGGGAGGATTTCGCCGGGCAGTTGCCCCCGAAGGCTGAGGAATATTTGTGCAAGATCCAAGAGGCGGCAATACGGATGGGTAACCTGGTGGAAGCGCTTCTACACCTCTCCAGATTAGATCGGGCGACGGTGAATTGCGAATCGCTTGACCTTTCCCAAATGGCGCGAGCCATCGCCGAAGAGCTGCAACAATCGGAACCGGAGCGGCAAGTTGACTTCCTCATCGAGGATGGACTCATCATCGAGGCAGATCGCCATCTTATCCGGGCGGCGCTCGACAACCTGATGGGGAACGCCTGGAAGTTTACTCGCAAGCAACCGCACGCGCGGATTGAAGTAGGCGCCGCGCCCAAACCGGCAGTCATGACTTATCTTGTTCGCGACAACGGAGCCGGCTTCGATCTGGCTTACGCTGACAAGTTATTTGCACCCTTTCAGAGAATGCACCGGCAAGCCGACTTCCCTGGCACGGGAATTGGGCTAGCCACAGTCCGCCGCATTGTCGAGCGACACGGGGGGCGAGTGTGGGCGGAAAGCCAAGTTGGACAGGGTGCCACCTTTTCATTCACCCTGGCTTCGAGTTCGATTCCGTCCGAGGAAAAATAAAACCGACTAGCTCAACCGCAAACAAGCGCAGAACGCCCTGAAGCAAACCCCAGTTTTGGACAACCCGACCACCAAGGTGCAAAGCTCATGTTAGAAATTAGAGCGGTTGCCGCCTTGAATGAAATTGTGCGCCGATGGGATGAAAACTGCTCTCGAGCGTTTAGGCACGCTACACTATCGAAGGATGAGGCTGTACTTTTCATCAGAGATTCATACTCGCCTGACCTTACGATGGACAAGATGACAATATCGTAATGTGGTTGATCCGCTCTAGCGAGGAATCATCGTTATGAAGCGAGAGCAATTCGGCCCCACTCTGCTTTCCGTATGCCTCTTCTGCGCCGACCTTCGTTCCGGTATCCGCGCCGGAATCCCGCGTGCCGATAAATTTTTATACGGAGCCGGCCTGCTGCTCTGCCTTGAGTCCCCATCGCTGGCACAGGTTGACCGTGCGGGATTGACCGGTACGGTCACCGATCCCTCGGGTCGCGTCATGACGCAGACCCAAGTCACCGCGATGCACCCCCAACCGCCTGCCGCAGGCGGTCTGGAGCGGTGCAACACAGAGCGCGAACGCTTCAGGCTTCGGCAGTATCGTCCAATCCGTAAACACTACAACCCCGGTCAGCCCGGTAGGCACCGGGACTCCACCCCGAGATTCAGCTCGCGCTAAAAGTTGCTTTCTAAGCTCCAGCCTCCGATCAATTCAACAGCCCATAAACGACTAAACTATTCTGGGTGCCAATGAAGACCTTTCCATCGGCCGCGATCGGGGTCGCGAAATGCGCCAGCGGAGGTACCGTGTCTCGGCCGTTCGCCGCCTGTTTGCTCGTGTAGAGGGTCTTTAAGGTGGTCGCATTCAACGCCATCAACGGTCCGCCGCCATTGATGAACCACAGGATCCCGTTGGTATTACCATTCGCCGTGAGAATCGCGTGACCACCACCGCCCATCTGGGCTGATTGAACAGAAGCCGGCGTTATCAGCATGCCTGCGCTGAGAGTATAGGCATACACGGGGCTGGATTGGCCGGTAAAATAAACGGTATTGTTCCAATAAACCGGGGTACCACTCTGCTTGCCGGCACCTTGGGGCAATTCCTGGATGATCTGGGTGTCGGTCGTCGTGCAACTCGTGCACAGTTGGCCCATGTTGTCCCGATTCAAAACATAGAGAGTTGCTTCCTTGCCTGCGGCGATCGCTTCGTGGGGGTAGGGGCCGGGCTGGTCGGGTAGGATCAACACGCCATCGTCCAGATCCATGTCCCCCTGAGAAAGGGATTGGTGATTGTAGGGAGTAAACCAGTCCGCCAGACTGAGGACGTTGCCGCTCTGGCTCAGCTTGAACACGCTGGTGGACAGGTTCGTGCCGGCGGCGTAGTAGCCTTCCCCAGTTTCGCCGTAGACATTTCCCTCACTGTCAGCGGAGAGGCTGGCACCCTTTTGCCAAATGGAAGCCAACTCCTTGCCCGGTTCGACCGTAATGCTCCCCGCCGGTTGAAGTGTGGCCGCATTGTAAGCCAACACCCATCCCTGACTGTAGTTGTTGTTGCCATTGGAGCCGAAACCTATATATACATTGCCATTGGCTAACAAGAGGCCCGGCCGATTCATCTCGTAGAGATCGGCGAAGATCGTGGTCTTCCCGTTGAGCTTGTAGGTCGCGGAAATAGTACTCGGGCCGCCCAACTTTTCCAACCCGCTGGTCACGTCAAGTGCATGCAGCCGATGCACCACATTGCCGCTTTCATAGGTCTCCGCAACCAGGTAAAGAGTATTAGTGGAGGCATCGATCACCGGAGTAGAAATGATGCCTAACTCGCTCCAGCCCGTGGTTCCGGTATCTTTCTTTACCGTCGCCGGAACCGTGGTGGCGCCGGCTGGGCTGTAGGTCAGTATGCTGGTCTGCCACAGTGGGGATGTCGAAGTGCTGTCGGCATCGAAGGCGTAGACGCTGTCGTTCATAGTCGCCACGTAGACCACGTTGTGCACGCCTTGACCGGCAATGCCGATTTGTGGCAGATAGAGAGGCTGTGCCACAACGAAACCGTCCACCGGGAAAGTGGCTAGTTTGCCGAACTGCACGCTATTTACGTTGGATGGAGTCAGGATCAACTCGGTCGTGTTGGCGCTGGTCAGCGAATTATTGTAGTGCCAGGTAGTGACGGCGGTCGGCACAACCGATGGCGTTGAGGGAGAGGGGGGCGTTGGCAATTTCCCAGGGGAAGCCTTCCCGCCCGTAGCCAGCGCGGTTGAAGCCGCGCAGACGGCGAAACTGAGCGAGCAAACAGAGATCCAAATCAAGCGCGAGGCAGTCTGTTTGCCGGAATATCTTCCGAAATACAGATCGAGACTGTTCCGGCCAAAGCGCGTTGCAGACTTTCCTCGCCAGAGCAGCCCACGCCATAAACCAGTACTATCCCCGCGAAGTTGCAGATTCATGACCGAATTCCCTCCCAAGGTCGTACGCATCGTTGCGAATTCTTTCCGGCACGTATTAAACTTCACTGCCGACTGCCAAGTCCAATCCCGCACCTGACCCGCAAACGAACAAGAATCGACCGTCCTCAAACTGCGACAAAGCAGGCAGGGAAGCAATAAGGTGGTTCGAGTATGGGGCAGGCGCCATGCCGAGTGGGTGCCGCGTTAAAACGGGACTGAAGCTTTCTTGCCCAAGGAGATTGATAGCAAACAGTTTGTCGCGTCCGATTTTCCCGGCATTTACGATCGTCTCCATGCCGCACAGGCCGGTACCTAAGGTGTTCTTCCGCTCTACCTACAAAACTTGCTTTAAGAAATTTACTCTATGGTTCGCGGGAAATCATTGTGGTAATGATGGCTAGACTCGCGAGCTTGCCTCAACAATCCTTAGGGGTCTAGCTCCAGATTACGGCCGGACTTCAGCATGCACGCCGAACCTCCAACTCAAGTTCACTCACCGGCGTCACTGCTGAGACGCGCCATCGACCTTTGGCCATACCTTTTCATCGCGATTTCCGTCATTGGCTTCGCCTACGAGGCCCTGAGTCTGGCCCGCTAGGACCGAACCTGTTGGGCGAACAGCCCTTGCCGCCGTCTCGGCGGCAATCCCTAACCCCGAGGGGCGTGAGTTCGTGTATGGGGTTGGCGACAAAGATCGCTTTGACTTGAAGAAGATCGAGAGCGGCGAAAAGCGTACTATGCCCCTAAGGTTCCCTTCTGGATTGAACCGTACCAGTTTGTTTTCCATGCAAGAAGGTCTTCACAAGTCTCTTCGCCTCCTCCGCTGGTAGTGTATCCAATTGTTCGAGCACCTCACGTTCTTTTGCGGCGGCACGATCGGGGCGGCGGAGGATAGGGGTATGGGCTTTTAGTCCGAGGGAGCGCACTTTCTCCACTTCCCGCGCCAGCGCCGCGATCGTCGGCGCGTCGAACACACTCCGCACCGGCATCTCTACCTCCAGCACCCGCCGCATCCGCGCCG
>DASYBM010000006.1 GCA_036500765.1 Candidatus Sulfotelmatobacter sp. | reverse complement strand
TCCGAGGCCGGCGCCCCTTGAAGGAAGGCATAGCAGCGGAATGGGACTATGGTCCGCTATGGCACTCACCGTGCCAGAAATAGAATTCTGGGAGGTTGACCGCCAATCCTGATGTGACTCAAATTCGATGCAATTGTGAGTGAGGGAAGTGTGGGCGACAATCCACTCGGAAACTCGGGTAGAGCACGCTCGATGAGCTTTGAATGATTATCCGATTGAGTGCTGTAGGGCCCCTGCGAACGACGACGCCCAACGGTTCAGAAGCAAAGCCAGTCGTTCATCCATTTTGTTCAACACCTCTTTGGAAATCGATTTCAGGCGTCCGTCATGCAGGGCGTCCAGCTCGGCATCGAGTCTTAATACGGCAAATGAGATGTAATCGCCCGCAGCTTCTTGATGGCAAGGATCGTCACGATCAGCGCCGCGACCACGACCGCACACGCGACCGCGAAGGTCCGATCCATTCCGGTCTCCGAGATTGGCCGTTGCGAGAACGTGCCCGCAATCTGCGTCCACCAGTAGCCGAACAGTCCCACATCCATCAGCGTGTGCCCGACGATGCAGAAGATGAGCGTGCGGGACATATGCGCCAATGCTCCGAGCAGAATCCCGGCGCCCAGGATTATCGGCACCATGCCTATCAGCGCCCAGTCCTTCGTCAGGTGGATCGCCGTGAAGAACACCGATGAAACCAGGATGGCTATGGCGGCTCCGTGCCGGCGCTCGATCGGTCGCTGCATGTAGCCGCGAAAGCCCGTCTCTTCACAGATGCCCGCGGATGCCGCTGACACTACGACGGCGAGCCAGCGCATCGGCAGAGTGGGAATGAAGGAGAAGTCATAGCCGCGGTGAAACGCTGCAGCCGGGAAGGGCATCAACTGGAACAACACAACCAGTGCCGCGTGGATCGTTGCCGCGAAGAAAACGGCAGCAAGCAATCCCCAGAACCACTGCGCGCCCGATAACTTGCCGACACGAAACGAATCTGCGCGCGTGGCACGCCAACGCTGCGGCGGCCCGCCTCCGCGCGCCCACCAAATGTAACCGCCAAGGAACAGACCTTCAAGGACCGAGGCTCGTGGCACCCCCAGTTTCAGAAGGAGAATCGGCCACAGATTGGCGGCCCCCATTCCGATGACAATGCCGACGACAACTGCCCGGACGACGACGGGGACACGCCTCAAGAATCCGGCTTGCTTCGGGGTCACAGGTTGTCCCATTTCCCTATGAGAACCTGCCTGCCTAAGTCTGCCGCCCCAGCGGAGCAAGTAAGCACGGACGCGAACGCAAGAACGATCACCGGCCTGAGGGTCGAAATCACACTGACCTTATACTCCAATACCGGCCTCGGGCGGCCTATTACCGCCCACCCGGAAACTAGCCGGTTTTTCGTGGGCGACGATGAGGGCCGCATCTTACTTACTCGTAAATCAGCTAGCTTGCGCCCCCGCCACTACTTGGCGCTCGCTGGCGGCACAATGCCGTTCATCCGCAGGTACTCCACCATTTGGCCGTAGTGATCGTTCCCGTGGGCCGCTGCGAAAGCGGCAATCGTCACTCGCGTGCTGAACCCGTCGACCGGCTTGATGGCGACAAACGCATTTTCGGTTGTGATGGTCGCAATGGCCTTATGCGCGTAGACGAACGATGCTTCCAGTGCAGCCACCGCTTCGTCCTTCGTCGTAATGGAGCCGATTGCC
>DASYBM010000005.1 GCA_036500765.1 Candidatus Sulfotelmatobacter sp. | reverse complement strand
AACCCCTAGCGACGCGGCTCTTGCTTTCGCTTCTTCCCACGCTACCCGCGTCTCAGGATTGTGTTTCTGCGTTAGATCGATCAACTCCGCGAGGGCATACTCTCTGTGGGGGTCAAGATCGTACTTTGCCTCCGGGCGCGCCGCAAGCTCATGGTCGAGGCCCTGCTCTGCCTTTGAGTGCCAAACTTTGTTCGAAGAAGCCGGAGCGCCTTGCGCATGGCACGTATTACCGATGCCCACCATGAGGGCGATAATAACCACCACTCCAGATGTCGTTGCCATGCACGTCCTGTACATATTTGCCGCTCGCGAGGCCGTTGACGGAGTCGGCCAAGCTTGCAAAGCTGCGATTTGTGCAGCATAAACGCTCTCCGTAGATGCTTCCACCAAGAAAACTATTGTGCAGTGCGAGCGGCTTTTGCGCAACGGAGGGATCTCGCAAAGGCGAGGTTTGCCCGCCTGCCCCGCAAGTCCCAAAGACTATCATGCCTGCGAGAAAAGCCGTGCGCTGCGGGTTGGATCGATTCACCACGATTCCACGTGCCCTGTTGAAGAGCCCGTCTCGCCACGGCTCGATATGGGCACTGTGTCGAATGTATTTGGGCGACCAAAATCGGTCCGCAGCCATGTCGTCTCGCATGCTGAACAGGGTTTCGAATCCCTTCAGCACGGTCGCCTTATTCTTCTCCGCATTTGAATCGCTCATTGTTTTCCTCTCTTGCAGATGACGTTGGACGTTTTTGTTTTGAACGGTTCATGAAGCTCGCTCCGGTAGCGAGGCGGAGCAGCGGCTCTCGGTCAGATTTGTCCTCTCTGCCGCCATCAACGAAGAGTTTGATACCTGTGGCGAAACTGGAATCATCTGAAGCCAGGTCCCAACGTCGAAATTTACTTATGCGAACTTGAACAGAATCTTGCCGCTGCGATTCGACTTCAACGATTGTTTGAATGCTTCCTTGAACTGGTCAAGCGGATACACCTGCTCCACTGTGGCTGAGAGCGATCTATCAGCTACGAGGTCTCCCAGCCTCTGGTAAATCTCTTCGATCTCTGTGCGCGGCGCATTGCGAATCCAATTTATGAGCCAAAATCCGTGGAGGTTAAGTCCACGGTAGATGAGGTCTTTGGGCGAGATGGACGGGAACTGTCCACTTTGAAGGGCGTAGACGACAATCGAGGCGCCAGGTTTAAGCGATTTGGCCAACTCGCCCACCGGAGTTCCGCCCAACGTATCGAGGACGAGGCTAAGTTTCTTCCCGTTGAGAGCATCCTCAATGTCCTTGTGTAGGCTGTCGCCTTGGAGGATTACGCGGTCACCTCCCCACTGCCGCACTTGTTCGGCAGCTTCTTCCCGCCGGACGACATTCAGCGTCTTGACTCCTGCAAGCTTCGCGAGGGCAATGATGTACTGCCCCATGGCCGAGTTGGCTGCGGTTTGACCGATCCAGTCGCCGGGCATCAGGGAAACGTATCTGTTCAGCAAAAGATAGGCGGTAGCCGGGTTAATCCCTATCATCGAGAGTTGCAGGGGATCCGCTTCGTCGCTCATTGGCACGAGATTGCGCATTGGGACGACAACTTCATCTGCCCAGGTGCCCTGCTCGTAGGTAGGAAGAATCAGAACTCGTTTACCCCGCAAAGCAACATTAACCCTCGACCCGATCTTGGCGACTCGGCCAATACCCTCCGCGCCCACCGAGGATGGGAAGGCCGGCCGAACGCCGTACATGCCACGGACGAACAAAAAGTCCGAGGGATTGAGCGGGGCCGCTTCCATCGAGATGAGAACATCCTCCTGACCAAGAGCCGGTTCGGAGACCGTGTTGATCTCGATGACTTCTGAGGGTTCGCCGTGAGCTATGAATTGCAACTGCCGCATAAGTAATCCTTTCCTTCCAAACGATTCATGGTTTGACCGAGCACGCTGGAAGCTCGAGCGCCCCAGGATTCTTCTGGATTATTGCTATAATCCATATGCAGGATTGGATTCGAAATCCTGATTTAGTTGCTATTTATTTGAGAGCGAGTCCACATGGGGTATTCGGAGGCTCAAAAAGCGAAGACTCATGACCGCATTGTTAAGCTCGCGTCAAAAAGGTTCCGCGAAAAGGGCCTTGCAGGGATCGGAATCGCCGAACTGATGAGGGAGGCGGGGCTTACGGTAGGCGGCTTCCGCAAGCACTTCGATTCGCGTGACCACTTGGTGGCCGAAGCAGTCAGCTCTGCATTCGGCGGTTGGAAACGTCGAGTGGAGGCGACCAAATCCAGCGGGCCGCCAGTGTCCTATGAAAAGCTGATTGACGATTATCTGAGCGAAACGCACCGAGATAATCCGGGCACTGGCTGTGCCTTCAGCGCCTTGGCGCCGGAGATCGCGCGCGGCGGCAAGCGGACCCGTACGCTTACCTCCGAACAGGTCCGGAATGACATTCACTTGATTGCCACTTTGTATCCAGCCAAAGACAAACGTATCGCGAGATCGAGAGCGATTTTGACTTTCAGTGCCCTCGTCGGGGCTATGTCCTCGGCACGGGCCGTATCGGATGAGGCACTTTCGCGCGAGATTCTGAACCCGGTGGCAGAGCTTCTGAGGGACTCTGCTTAACACGAAGTCGGTCATGAGAGTGCGATCAATTCGACCGCGAGTACAAGAGCTTCTTCGAACCGTCGATGCGGGAGATTCAGAGCGCGTCGGTCGCCAGCGGGGACTCCCTAATTTAATTCAGTTTTCCGAGCAGACGGGATTGAGTTCACCGGTGCATCCACGGATTCTCAGCAAGCGATAAATCGCCAGTCGCTCATCGAGAGGATTTCGACCCGCCTGAAGGCATTTTCGTGGGTTCCGGGCGGATGACCGCCGATGCGGAAGTTACCTTTCGATTAACACCGCTCCTCGAGTCACTCATTGAGGACTGGTGGGATAGATGGTCGGGCCTCATGTACGTCGAAAGTTGAAAAACGGAGCCAAATCCCATGCGTAATCGCTTCGAAATGAGTCGTAAAAAGTTCCAGTCGTGAACTGACCACTTATCCGCTGCGCATTCCGTAAACAAGCATATGTAAGGTTAGCGAAGGACAGTTGAGTGGAGCAGCCGAAGACACGAGATTTGCTTAAGTTAATCAAAATAAAAGAGATGCGCACTGTAACCATATTTATACCCGAACGGCGGGTTATTGGACGCGAGATGCGCCGGTACGTTGCTGTAAGCGATTGAAAATACTAAGGTTTAGGGTGGTGCCGGGAGGGGGGTCGAACCCCCACGGGCCGAAGCCCGGCGGATTTTGAGTTTCCTGAGAACACCGTAAGTCTATGATAAATAAGCGTAATTGAGCGTAGTCGAGATTTGCCTAAATCCAGCCTGGACCGTAGTTTAGCGGAGTTTGCCGTAATTAGGGCGAACTGATGTCTGTACCCGAACTTGTACCCGAAAAACGTCTCTTCACTGCGGTCTCCTGGCCGAACACTGGGACGTGTTGCAAGACGAAGCCACACAGGCAGAGTCCGTCAGCGGCCTTCCGATGTTTGGCAAAAGCTTCCCTTCATAAGCGTTCGACATTCGCGCCAATGTTCGCTCTCCAGAGATTGGAGACAACATCAATCTCTCTTAGGCGGGATTCTTCAGAAGGTCCGCTACCGTCTTCAGGATTTCGCTCGAAAGCGCCTCATCCGATATGGCGCGGGCTAGCGACATTGCTCCCACGAGCGCGCTGAAAGTAAGGATCGCTCTCGATCTCGCCGCGCGCTTGTCCTTGCCCGGCAACAACCCAACAATCAACTCAAGGTCCTTCCTGACCTGCTCAGAGGTAAGCGCGCGAGTCCGCTTATCGCTGCGAGCGATCTCCGGCGCCAGTGCGCTGAAAGCACAGCCCGCCCCTGGATTCTTGCGGTGCACATCGCTCAAGTAGTCGTCCACAAGATTCGCGAAGGAGAATGGCTGCCCGCCGGATTCAGCGGCCTCCTTTTGGCGCTGCCAGACACCGAATGCATCGCCGAGTGCCTCCGCCACTAGTTCGTCACGAGAGGCGAAGTGCTTGTAGAAGCCGCCCACCGTCAGGCCGGCTTCCTCCATCAATTCCGCAATTCCGAGCCCCGCGAGGCCCTTTTCGCGGAAACGCTTTGAGGCAATGGCAACGATGCGCTGATGAGTTTTCTCCTTTTGGGCCTGGGAATAGCCCATGTATCCCTCCTCGAAAATAATCTGCGACCAAATCAGGATTATGAATCTAATCCTGTATGTGTGGATTATATCAATAATCCACACTGTTCGTTCGATGGAGGCTGGAGGCACAATCAATTCGCGACCAGCTGGTGGTCTCGATCAACCTCAATAGTCTCCGGGCAGCGGTAAAGCGTGCAGGCTGGGAGCGAGATGGGAAAAGGGAGAAACGATATGCGTGCAATGAGAGCGGGAGCAATTTCACCGGAGAGGCAATGAGTAACTCGTCCCCAGATCGGAATAAGGCAATCGTGCTCGAAGCCTTCGAGACCCTGTTTAACAAGCGTGACTACGTTGCGGCGGAACGCTTCTGGTCATCGAACTACATTCAGCACAGCGCACACATTGCGCCAGGTCGCGAAGGACTGTTCAATCTCGTCCGCTCAGTGCCGGCGACGTTGCATTACGAGAACCAACTCATCTTCGCAGAAGGCGATTACGTCATAGCGCATGGTCGTTTCACGGGGATGGGGCGGCCCGCCGCCTGGATCGCAGCCGATATTTTTCGGTTCGAAAACGGTCTGCTCAAAGAGCATTGGGACGTTTTGCAGGATGAGGCGACTAAGGGCGAATCCGTGAGTGGCCTTCCCATGTTCGGCGACACATTCCAAAAGTGATAGCCAAAGATAACCCGATCACTCTGAAGACGTTCGACGTCCTCTTAACAAAACAAAGGAGATAGTAACTATGACATCACCCGTTGTTTCGAACGAAATGTATGTGATTTTAGGGGCGAGCGGGAAAACCGGCTCGATCGCCGCCGATGTCCTGCTCTCGAAGGGCAAGAAGGTGCGTGTCGTCGGGCGTGATTCGGGGCGACTAAAGCGCTTTGTGGACAAAGGCGCGGAAGCGTTCACGGCTGACATGAATAATGTATCTGCGCTCACGAAAGCCTTCAGCGGTGCGCGCGCAGCATACTTGCTGTTGCCGCCGGCAAAATCCCCGGCGGACCAGGAGCGAGATAGCGATGGGATCGCGAAGGCCGCGAAGGAATCCGGCCTGCGCTACGCGGTGCATTTGAGTAGCTACGGCGCGCAGGTTGCTAAAGGTGCCGGGCCAGTCTCGGGACTACATTCTTCGGAACAAAAACTGAACGCTATCGACGGTCTCAACGTTCTGCACCTTCGCGCCGCGTATTTCATGGAGAACAATCTGGCAGCGAGCGGCATGATCCATCACATGGGAATTTTGGGAAATGCGCTGCTACCCGACTTGAAGTTACCCATGGTCGCGACGCGCGATGTTGGCAACTATGCGGGACAGCGCCTCCTCGATCTGGATTTTTCGGGCAAACAAACGCGCGAACTGCTCGGCGAGCGAGATTTGTCGATGACGGAAACTACCGCGGCGATTGCGCGCGGCATCGACAGGCCGGGTCTGCGTTACCAGCAATTCCCGTATGACCAAGTGCAGCAGGTGTTGATGCAGTTGGGTGTTCCGCCGAAGGGGGCTGCCATGTACATCGAGATGTACAAAGCCATAAACGCGGGAGTCCTTGTTCCGTTGGAGCCACGCTCGAAAGAGAACACTACGCCTACTTCGATTGAACAATTCGTGCAGTATGTTTTTGCGGCTGGGTATCAAAGGAAGGCTCCCGGCGCTTAGGCCCAGCCCCCGGGTAGCGCTTGTTTGCAGGAGACAGCTCGGGAACTACGAGAAACTTTCCGACTAAGTGATGGTCAGAATCAGGTGGAAACCTAGCTTGGATGAGCTTAATCAGAAAGAGGAATCAGTGACAACAATAAACGCGATGCGGCTGGCTTCGGTGGTTACGGCAGTCGATGTCCTGGTCGCGACCGGCTTTTCCATCGTGGGGATCATCCGCCCACAATACCTGGTCCCTGCCGAATCCGTTCCAACGCAAGCGTCGTTGATATTGGCCCTGTACGCGGCGGCGCGCACAATTCCTCTGGCTTTGTTCGCATTGGGGGCGGTCTACAAGCAGGCGGCGTCAGCATTGCTGCTGCTGGGTGCACTCGCCGGCGCCATGCAATTGCTGGATGCCGGAATTGGTCTGTATGAGCATGATCCTGGAAAATGCGCTGGGCCTCTCTTTATCGCTGTCCTCCAATTCGTCGTGGTGTATCTGCTTCAGAAATCCTTGCCCATCACGCCGCAAGCCAAGCGCGGATAGTTCCGGGAACGCTGTAAACAGTTCGGATGAGCTGATGGGTAAGGAACAGGAGATGATCTATGAAAAACGCTAAGGAACTCATGCTTGAATACACCGCCTTCTCGTTCAGAGATCCGAAGAAGGCGGCGGAGATGTTTGCGGAAGATAGCGCCTTTGAGCTGCCGTATCTTGCGACCTTCGGACTTCCTACGGAGTACAGGGGCCGAGACGCGATCGCCGCCTTTTTCCAATCCGTGCTCGACATCTATCCCGGTTTCCAATTCGAGAATACCAAGGTGCCGATCGAGACTCCCGACCAGGTCTTTGCGGAATTCGAGGCCACCGCGGTGTCAATCAAAACGGGAAGAACCGTTCATCAACTCTTCTTTGCGCGGCTGGTTGCCGAGAATGGCAAGATCAAGCTGTTTAGAGAAGCTCTGAATACGTTGGAATTGGCCAAGGCTAATGTACAGAATAGCGCGGACTTGTTTTGAAGGAGGGATTCGTCGGGTCGTTTGCGGGGTGCCTCCGTTCCAGGTCCCCGCACGTCGCGCCGTGTCGGTCAATCTCCGAGCGACTCCAGCCGGTTCCCGCCTGCGCGGCTGAAAGGATGTCCCCCCGCTTTTCTGCACTTTCCGCTGATAACAAGATGGTGGCAGCTCATGAAGCCGATCTGGGGAGCAGACGGGGCCGTGACGATGATCCATGCAGGGGAGACAATGAACGGCGTCACGGCCATTGGCGGTAAATCCTTCAGCCTGCGCGCGGCACGAGAGAGGAATAGGATAGCCGAGCAGCACTACAACTCGACCCTCAATACCTTCGCGGGTCGGGCGATGCCACCCGCTGCGACTGGCGGTGACTTGGTGCCTCCGTCGGCCTGAAAATACGCTACTCGGCCGTACTCGCCGGGACGCCGCCCCCAAGCCCCCTTCGTAGGTCCGATCAGTTCGTCTGTGAAGGGCTTACCCGCAACGCTATGCCTTACGTAGCTGTTCCCGCTTGGCTCCAGTGACACGCGGTCAATGGTGTTCTGTCGGTGCGTGGCTATATATGCGACGCCCGCATTTTCGTCGATACAGAAGTCATCGCCCATCATGCCGCCCGCGACGAATTCGGGC
>DASYBM010000004.1:1800000-2048343 GCA_036500765.1 Candidatus Sulfotelmatobacter sp. | reverse complement strand
GTGGCGAGCCCCATCGAGGCGCGCACGTTCAGGTTCAGGGATTCTTCTTTGCAAAATGCGCTGGCCCGCAAACTGTCGCGCAGGCGGCGGGCGACTACTAAAGCCGCATCCTTGCTGGTCTGCGGCAGCAGCACCACGAATTCGTCCCCGCCATAGCGGAAAGCAAAGTCGATCAAGCGCAGCTGGGCTTTTATTAAGTATCCGATCTCCGCCAATAGCTTGCTGCCGATCAGGTGACCGTGGGTATCATTCACCTGCTTGAAATGATCAAGGTCAATAAAGAGAACCGAAAATTCGTATCCAAATCGCGAGGAGCGATAGACCTCAGACTCAAGCGTCTTATAAAGGTGGCGTGCATTGTAAAGTCCGGTGCAATCGTCGGTGATGGTCAATTCCTGGATTCGCTCCACTGACCGGGCATTTTCGATGGCGATGGCTGCATAGTCACAGAGCGATTGCAGAAAGAACGACTCCGCTTCGGTGAAGTGGTTCATATTGACGTTCACCAGCTGAATCACGCCCAGCACGCGCAGCTTGGATTTCAGGGGAACGCAAATAATGGATTGCGTTTCCATCTGCGTGACTTTGTCGATGCGTTTGGTGAAGCGTTTGTCGGAACGGACGTCGGGAACGATGAGTTTCTCGCCGTATTTAGCGACATGCCCGGCGATGCCTTCGCCAACTTTCAGGCGAACATTCTTCAGCGCCTCGGAAGCCGAGCCCACGGCAATGGCAAAGTAGAGTTCACTCTTTTGCTCATCCACCATCAATAGAGACCACGTATCCGGACGGAAGTATTCCGCCATCTTTTCCATGATGGTTTGCAGGATAGAATCCAAGTCCAGAGACGAAGTCAGGGCCTTGGCCACGTCATGAAAAATGCGCAATTCCTGAGATTGACGAGCAGTCTCGGTTCCCGCCGCGTTCGACATCAAAGGGTCCTTTGAAGCTTTGAAGTTTTCAAATTATAGGCACCCCGGGGAACCATGAGCAATGAACCATGGTAACTGAGTGGTAGCAAGGTCAAAACCGGACAAACGAAAGAGTCCATTCGGGTTATCGCTTTCCCCGCCCACGCCGTTGCTTTCCCCTTCCACTGTACGGAGGTACGCTTGAGCCAAAATCCATTGCACCTGCCGAGGTTCTTTGATAACTTTCTTATTAGGCTGCAAGGTGTTCATTTAATTGCCTTCTGTTCTCATATTGGGTTCCGAAGAGTGGCCCAGACCTCCCCTGAGTCGAATGGCCCTGATTCAAGATGGCGTAGACATTCCGCGTCGATCGGGAAAACAGGAACGGAGCTGGAGAGCAGCTCGCACCTTGACCGCGTTTGAAGGAGAAAACTAAATTGTCATCCCGCAACCCGTACCTCTTTACCTCTGAGTCTGTGACTGAGGGCCATCCGGATAAGATCGCCGACCAGATTTCTGATTCAGTACTTGATGCTTGCCTGGCGGAAGATCCCATGAGCCGCGTGGCCTGCGAAACGTTGACCGCGACCGGGCTGGTGGTTATTGCCGGAGAAATTACCACCAAAGCCTATGTGGATTTCCAAGCCCTGGTGCGCGGCGTGATCGCTTCGATCGGTTACAACAACGCGCTCTACGGCTTCGATTCGAATACCTGCGCCGTGATTTCCAGCATCAACAAGCAGTCCGGCGACATCGCCATGGGCGTAGACACCGGCGGCGCCGGCGACCAGGGAATGATGTTTGGCTATGCGGTCGATGAGGGTGTGAACGGGAATGAGGAGTTGATGCCGACTCCCATCTCTCTGGCGCACAAGCTGACCATGCGGCTCTCGCAGGTTCGCAAGAACGGAACGCTTCCCTTCCTTCGCCCCGACGGCAAATCCCAAGTCACAGTTGAATACGACGCGAACGGAAAAGTTCTCCGCGTGGATGCAGTGGTCATTTCCACGCAGCATTCCGAGACCGTAGGCAACGACGAACTCCGCGCGGGCATTCTGAAGCATGTGATTCAGGCTGTGATTCCTGCGCACCTGCTCGATGAAGATACGAAGTATCACATCAATCCCACGGGACGGTTTGTGATTGGCGGGCCCATGGGCGACACAGGGCTCACGGGGCGCAAGATCATCGTCGATACTTACGGCGGCATGGGACGTCATGGCGGCGGGGCTTTTTCCGGAAAGGACCCGACCAAGGTCGATCGCTCGGCGGCTTACATGGCGCGGCACATTGCGAAGAACGTGGTTGCCGCCGGACTCGCGGGACGCTGCGAAGTGCAACTCGCGTATGCCATCGGCGTAGCCGATCCGGTCAGCGTGCGAGTTGAGACCTTTGGCACGGAGAAAGTTGATCCGGCGATCATTCCGGATCTGATTCGCGCCCACTTCAGCCTGACGCCGCGCGGCATCATCGAATCGCTCAACCTGCGGCGCCCGATTTATAAAAAGACGGCGGCGTATGGTCACTTCGGCCGCAACGATCCCGATTTCACGTGGGAGGCAATCGGCAAAGCGGCGAAACTGGCGAGCGATGCTGGCTTGCGGGAACCCGTAGCTGTTCGCAAGTAGGGTTTCTCAGCGAACTTTGCGGCTTTTCTTCGCGCACTTTGCGCCAGGCTTTTTGTTTTGAAAAGATCCTTTAACCGCAAAGACGCGAAGAAAATGCCGCGAAGGTCGCGAAGAAAATGCAGAACCGAAGTGCCATAGTGCAAGGGTCGAAAGACCCATCCCGTATGAGCGGTTGGATACGCTGATCTGGTTCCCGAAATCTGGTGTATTCTGCGAAAATAGTTGTGGACTCACATCATCTACCGGCAATCCAACTTTAGCTTTCCGCCGCTTTAAGCGCGCCGCACAGGAGAAGCAATGTCAACCGCAGCTGTGAATTGCGATATCAAGAACGTAGAAATGGCCGATTTGGGCAAGAAGCGCATTGAGTGGGCGAACCAGTCCATGAAAGTGCTCCAGATTATCCGCAAGGAGTTCATTAAGAACCAACCGCTGAAAGGCATCCGTATCTCGGCCTGCCTGCACGTGACGGCGGAGACTGCGAACCTGGGCATTTGCCTGCGGGACGGCGGGGCGGAGGTTGTGCTGTGTGCCTCGAATCCGCTGTCGACTCAGGACGATGTCGCCGCCAGCCTGGTGCGCGACCACAACATTCCCGTATTCGCCATCAAGGGCGAGGACAACGACACTTATTACAACCACATCCTGGCCGCGATCGACCACAAGCCGCACATTACCATGGACGATGGCGCTGACCTGGTGACGATTCTGCACACCAAGCGCACCGACGCGCTCACTGACGTAATCGGCGGAACGGAAGAGACCACGACCGGCGTCATTCGCCTGCGCGCGATGGCGAAGGAAGGCATGTTGAAGTTCCCGGTCGTCGCCGTGAACGATGCCGACACGAAGCATCTTTTTGATAATCGTTACGGAACCGGGCAGTCCACGATCGATGGCATTATCCGCGCTACGAATTTTCTGCTGGCCGGCTCGAAGTTTGTAGTCGCCGGCTACGGCTGGTGCGGCCGCGGACTCGCGTCGCGCGCGCGTGGCTGCGGCGCCGAAGTCATCGTCACCGAGGTCGATCCTACGAAGGCGCTCGAAGCCGTGATGGACGGCTTCCGCGTGATGTCAATGACCGAAGCGGCCAAGCTGGGCGACGTTTTCTGCACCGTCACCGGCAACAAGAGCGTGCTCACCAAAGAACATTTCGACCACATGAAAGATGGCGCGATTATTTCGAACTCCGGGCACTTCAACGTCGAGATCGACATCCCGGCGCTGGATAAGATGTCGTCCTCGAAGCGCACTACCCGCACCTTCGTCGAAGAGTACTCACTGAAAGACGGACGCAAGATCAACCTGCTCGGCGACGGTCGCCTCATCAACCTGGCCGCGGCGGAAGGGCATCCGGCCTCGGTGATGGATATGTCGTTCGCCGACCAGGCGCTTTCGGTCGAGTACATGGTCAAGAACTCCAAGAAGCTGGAGAAAACGGTATACAAAGTCCCCGACGAACTCGACAAGCGCGTGGCCAAGTTGAAGCTGGAATCAATGGCGATTAAGATCGACCGGCTCAGCCCCGAGCAGGAAGAGTATTTGGCAGGGTGGAGCGAAGGAACATAGAGCAGGCGCGGGGCGTCAGCCCTCAGCCGTCAGCAAGGATCGGATGCCCCATTTCTCGCGCGTTTTGTGCGAGAAGTGGGGCTTTTTGAGGGCAGATCTTCGGCCTTTTGATTTGCTGGACATCGGCAATAAATATAAGAAAATAAGAGTGCCGCAACTGCAAGAAAACACAAGCCCTCCACTTTCGCCGTCGCTGCCGCGTACCTAAGCACTTTGTCCTCAATAACTTGCTCGAGCGGGCTTTCTGCACCCTGATTTCGCCTCTTCTCACGCCTCTGCCGATATTTCGGCACCCGCCCAGCCCAACAAAACAATGCACTTACGTCGTTACGTACCATATTGTATGTACACGTCTGTACATTATAATGTTCCCGCAGGAACACTTGTGCAAAACCGCAATTGTGTTCCCGCAGGAACACTCGACGAAACCAAAGCACTTACACCTTTGGCGGGGAGGGCAAATTGCAGCCTACCGCGGCCCGATACACCTGGGCCGCCGGACAGCCGGGGGCGGCTGTCCCCACATGAGCAGCTAGGCTGCTACCACTCGATGTTTCGATGGTGGTAGATTTGTTGGCGTCTTTCATCATCTTTACAGACCATCATCTTGAACGATGGAGTTCGAGGAGCAACTTATGCCCGTGCCCTTTGCCCGCCGCAAATTTCTCGAAGGAATAGCTGCCGTGACGGCGGTGACGGCGGTGTCCCGTTTTGTGACGGCGGCTGAGGCCAAATCCCCATTTCGTATCTCTGTAATCAACGATGAAATTTCCCAGGATTTTGGCCGGGCCTGCGAGGTGGCGTCGCGTGAATTCGGCATGGGCTGGATCGAGCTGCGCGGCATGTGGAAGAAGAACATCGTCAAGCTCGATGAGAAAGAAGTCGCCGAGGCCCGCCGCATTCTGAAAAAATTCAAATTGAAAGTCACCGACATCGCCAGCCCGCTTTTTAAAGTTGACTGGCCCGGCGCGCCGAAATCCAAATTCAGCGAGGCCAAGAGTTTTGGCGCAGATTTCAACTGGAAGGAGCAGGACGAAGTTCTGGAGCGCGCCATAGAAATGGCGAAGGCCTTCGGAACCGATCGCGTGCGTTGCTTCGATTTCTGGCGGCTCGAAGACCAGGGGCCGTATCGCTCTGCCATCAACGACAAACTGCGGGAAGCGGCGGACAAGGCCGCGAAAAATGGCATCATCTTGGTGCTTGAGAATGAATCGGCCTGCAACGCGGCAACCGGGGCTGAAGCGGCGAAAGTTCTTGGCGCGGTGCAGTCCCCGGCGTTTATGCTGAATTGGGATGCCGGCAACGCCGCGGCGGCGGGCGAAACACCTTATCCCGACGGCTACAATCTTCTGCCGAAGGAACGCATCGGGCATTGCCATTGCAAGGATTTTGTTAAGAGGGGTAAGGGAGAGTGGGCGGCGATGGGCGCCGGAATTATCGACTGGACGGGGCAGTTCAAAGCGCTCAAGCGCGACGGGTATCGCTTCGCGGTGAGCCTTGAGACTCATTGGAATGGCGGCGGATCGCCCGAAGAATGCTCGCGCCAGAGTTGGGCGGGAATGAAAAAGCTTCTGCAACAAGCCGACGCGCTGTGAGTCAAGGTAGAGATTCATTTTGGCTTGCGCAACGCGCCCGATAAGCGGGAGATCCTTCGCTTCGCCCGAGAAACGGCTACGCTCAGGATGACAACCGCCTAGGGAGCTAAACTTCACCGCTACCGTGAGGCAGTCAAGCTGCGAGGAGATAAATAACAGGGGATAAATAAATGACCGATCAAATTAGTTTCGATCAAACCAGACGGACCTTCATAAAGCGGGCCGCGCTCGGAACTGCCGCGGTGCTGGCGTATCCAGCCGCCACGGTGCTGGGCGCGAACGACCGCATCCGTGTCGGCATGATTGGGGTAGGCGACCGTGGCAACGATCTGCTGGGGCAGATCCTCAAGGTGAACGGAGTCGAGGTCGTGGCCATGGCCGACGTTTACCGCCGCCGCCGCGACCAAGCCAAGAGCCGAGTTTCCGGCATTCAAACTTTCGACGACCACCGCCGTGTCCTCGATATGAAGGATGTCGATGCAGTGATCGTGGCCAGCCCGTTGCACATTCACGCGCGACATTTTGTAGATACGCTCGCTGCGGGAAAGGATCTGTATGCGGAGAAGACGATGACGTGGTCGATCCCTGAGGCCGAGAAGTGTCTGGCGGCGGCTAAAGCGTCGAATCGCGTTATCCAGATTGGATTGCAGCATCAAAGTTCCGGCGCGATGGTCGACGCGAAACAGATGATCAAAGATGGACGCGTCGGAAAGATTACGCAGGTCGAATCGTGGATGAGCCGCAATACGCCGCACGGCAAGGGCCAGTGGGTGCGGGCGATTCCCTCCGACTGCACGGCGCAGAATGTCAACTGGAGCGCCTTTCTCAACGGCCGGCCCGATCGGCCGTTCGATCCGTACAGGCTTATCAACTGGCGCCTGTTCTGGGAATTTTCGGGAGGCAATTGCGCCGAGAACATGGTGCACCAGATCGCCTGGATCATGGGCGCGCTCGACCTGCCGTTGCCCTCAGCGGCCTATATGTCGGGCGGAGTATTTTCCGAAAAAGATGGACGCGAGGTGCCCGACACCATCGCCGTGACGCTCGATTTTCCCGATTGCGTCGTGACCTGGCAGTCCACCTTCAGCAACAAGCACTACGAACTGGGCGACCGAATTCTGGGCAGTGACGGTACCCTCGAACATCACTTCGAACAACCGCTGGAGTATTGGCCGGAGAAAGCGAATCGTCCGAACGACGAGGCGGAACGCGGCAGGACTCATGAAGGGAACCACATGCAGAACTGGATCGACTGCGTCCGCAGCCGCGGGATTCCGAACGCTCCGCCGGAGATGGGCTACCGATCGGCCATGGCGGTGCATATGTCGAATTTGTCCTACAAGAACAAGCGGCGACTCACCCTCGAGGAAGCGAAGGCAATCGCGCCGGAATTTTCGTAGCGCCGGCGTCCCGCCGGCTGTCCCGAGGGCGTCCTCGCCCTCGGCGCAGAGAGCGCCGAAACCGTCAGATGATTTCATGAAAGGCCCCACACGAAAAATGACAGAACCGTACTTTACATTGATCGGAGCGGCATGATCGGAGCGGCATGATCGGCGCGGTTGACATCGGCGGAACGAAAATCGCGGTCGGCATCGTCGACGATAGCGGAAAAGTGCTCGCCCGCATGCAAGCGCCGACCGATCCGAATGGCTACGCGCAGGGCATCGACGAGATTGCACGAATGTTGCGCGAGACGGCGCGGCAAGCGGGAGTCGAAATCACCGGCATCGGGATCGGGTCCACGGGTCCGGTCGATCCCATGCGCGGCGAGTTCGGTGATGTTGATTTTCTGCCCGGGTGGCGGGGAAAGAGTCCAGTGAACGATCTGGCGCGGATTTTCGATGTTCGCGTGGCTCTCGAGAATGACGGCGATGCCGCTGCACTCGCGGAAGCCGGATGGGGTGCCGGGCGGGATCGTTCGCGTTTGATCTATGTAACCGTTGGCACTGGCATCGGCGGTGGAATGGTTTTCGATGGCAAGCTTTACCGCGGGGTCGACGGCGCGCATCCGGAGGTTGGGCATCATGTGGTCGATCCGGCCGGTCCGGTCTGCTCGTGCGGATTTCGCGGCTGCTGGGAGTCGCTGGCCGCGGGCCCGGCGATGGTGGCGTGGATCGCCAGGCATGCGCCTGCTGCCTACCTACATCGGCCGGGAATTACCGCCAGGAGAATTTGCGAGCTTGCGCAAGAGGGAGACGAGATCGCGCTTCAAGCTGTCGAGCATGAGGCCTACTATCTGGGATTGGGACTTGCGAATCTCATCAACCTGTTCACGCCCGACGCCATCGTGCTGAGCGGCAGCGTGATGAAGAGCGCGCCGCTTTTTATGGATCGCATCCGCGAAGTGATTCGCGGCGGCTGCCGCTTCGTGCCGGCGGAAAAAACGGAGCTCACTTTGGCGTCTCTCGGCGAAGATACGAATCTGATTGGTGCGGCGCGAGTGTGGCACTATCGGTTTGCATAGTGGAGCGTCCCGGCGGCATCCGCCTTTCAGTTCCCCCCTCGATCTGTTACTGTTTTCAGTTCGCTTTTTTGTGCAAGCGAAAGGATGACAGCCGCGTGATTGTTGGAGTTCCGAAAGAAAGCTATCCCGGGGAGCGACGCGTGGCGCTCGTTCCTGTCGTCGTTCCAAATCTGATTAAGGCGGGGCTCGAAGTCGTTGTCGAGGGCGGGGCTGGCGAACAGGCCGGTTATCCGGACGCGATGTATGTTGAAAAGGGCGCGAAGATTGTGTCCGATCGCGCCGCCGTGTTTGCGGCCGCTGACGTTGTCGTGCAGGTGTTGTGCTACGGCTCGAATGACGTTACCGGCAAAGCCGACCTTCCCCTGATGCGGCGCGGTCAGGCGATCATCGGATTCCTGCGGCCTTTGGGCTCGGCGGAAATCATCGGGGAAATCGCGCATGCCGGGGTTACCGCTTTCTCCGTCGAGCTTATGCCGCGCACCACGCGCGCCCAGAGCATGGACGCGCTTTCGTCGATGGCTACCTGTTGCGGGTACAAGGCCGTATTGATCGCGGCCGAAACATCGCCGCGAATTTTTCCCATGATGACCACCGCCGCCGGAACCATTACACCCGCGCGCGTGTTCGTGATCGGCGCGGGCGTGGCGGGATTGCAGGCGATCTCGACCGCGCGCCGCCTGGGAGCCGTGGCCTCTGCTTACGATATGCGGCCGGCCGCGAAAGAACAGGTGCAGAGCCTGGGCGGACGCTTCGTCGAACTCCCCATCGAAGCTCAAAATGCGCAGGACGCCCGCGGCTACGGCACAGCGCAGGACGAAACTTTTTACGCCCGCCAGCGCGAGCTCCTGACACGCGTGGTCGCCGAGAGTGACATCGTCATTACGGCGGCGGTCATTCCCGGCAAGAAGTCTCCTGTGCTGATTACGGCAGAGATGGTGAAAGGTATGGCTCCGGGGTCGGTCATTGTCGATCTCGCCGCAGAGCGCGGCGGCAACTGCGAACTGACGCGCACCGGAGAGACCGTAACGGTCGGCGGAGTGACGATCATCGGCGCGATCAACCTGGCTACGAGCGTTCCCTATCACGCCAGCCAGATGTACGCTCGCAACATCACTGCGTTCCTGCTCTACATGGTGAAAGAGGGCAAGCTGCAACTGAACGAACGCTCGTTAAATCAGCAGGATGAAATTATTCGGGAGACGATGATCACGAACGGCGGAGAAGTGGTGAACGCGCGCGTGCGCGATTTTTTCAAGATGCCGGCGTTAGTAACAAAGTAGTTGCTGAACGGAATTGCTGAACCGGGCACGGAAGAATGCGAAGGAGTAATCATGCCAGCGGATTTCATTTCTAATCTTTATGTCTTCATCCTGGCCGGGTTCGTGGGATTCGAAGTGATCCGGCGGGTCTCGCCACTACTGCACACGCCGCTCATGTCTCTGACCAATGCTTTGGACGCGATCGTAGTCGTCGCGGCCATCATCATTGCCGGTCGGCATGAGACGCGGCTGACCACGGTGTTGGGCGCGATTGCGGTGGCGGCATCCTTCAGCAATATGGTGGGCGGATTCCTGATTACCGACCGTATGCTGCGCATGTTCAAATCCGGCAGGTCGAAACAATCATGACCGTGCTCGACCTTCAGCAATATCTCGATTTCGCCTATATCGCCGCGGTGGTTCTGTTCATTCTTTCGCTCAGGTTTCTGAGTTCACCGGCCAGTGCGCGGTGGGGCGTCCTGGCGGGAGAGATCGGCGCGGCGCTGGCCGTGGGCGCCACGCTGTTCAATCCCGAGGTGGTGCAGTACAGGTGGATCCTGATAACCCTGATCGTTGGGGCAGGGATTGGTGTCCCGCTGGGCCTGGTGCACATGACGGCGGTGCCGCAACGAACGGCCTTGAGCCATGCTTTCGGCGCGCTTTCGGCGGCGATCATTGGCATCGCCGAATATTACGTGGGCACCGCGCCGGTCACGCGGTTTCAAATGGGCGAGATCGCCCTGGAAGTCATTATCGGGTCACTCACATTCACGGGCAGCGTGATTGCCGCGGGAAAGTTGCAGGAATTGCTGCCGCAGCGACCGATCGTATATCCCGGGCAGAATATCGTGAGCCTCTCCGTTCTGGCAGGAGCCCTCGGGCTGGCGATTGCGTTGGTGGTGAATCCCGCGCACGCAATCCTGTTTCCCGTGATGGTGGTCGTGGCATTGATTTTTGGCGTGCTGCTGGTTACGCCCATTGGCGGGGCAGATATGCCAACGGTCATCTCGCTATTGAATTCGTACGCCGGCTTTTCGGCGGCGCTGCTGGGATTCGTTCTGAATAGTAAGGTGCTGGTCGTGGCGGGGGCGCTCGATGGTTCTTCGGGCTTCGTTCTGTCGGTGATCATGTGCAAGGCCATGAATCGCTCGTTCACCAACGTGATGTTCGGAGCGTTCGGACAAGTGCAGGCGTCTGCCGCTGGGGCTAAAGAAGAGCGAGTCGTACGCAGCGCTACGCCTGAAGAAGCGGCCGCGATTCTGTTGGCTGCGAATAAAGTGGTCATCGTTCCCGGCTATGGCATGGCCGTAGCGCAGGCGCAACATAAAGTTCGAGAGCTTTATGACGCGCTCACGAAGAAGGGAATAGAAGTACGCTTCGCGATCCATCCGGTCGCCGGGCGCATGCCCGGGCACATGAATGTGCTGCTCGCGGAAGCCGACATTCCCTACGACCGCCTCATCGAAATGGACGAGATCAACGGCGACTTCCCGCAGACCGATGTCGCCCTCATCATCGGGGCTAATGACGTGACCAATCCCGCCGCCCGCACCGATCAGTCGAGCCCCATCTTCGGCATGCCCATTCTTGACGTCGACAAAGCGCACACCGTCATGGTCATCAAGCGCGGCATGAGCCCTGGCTTCGCCGGGATCGATAATCCGCTGTATTATCTGGATCGCACGCTGATGCTGTTTGGCGACGCGAAGCAGTTCGTCGGAGGCATTGTGCGCGAGTTGAGCGGCGGACACTAATGGGGCCGCTCTGGTAGCTCGCTGGACGAGAAAATGTTTGACAGTGTTGATGAGCCTTCCTAGACTGAAATCCATGGACATCCGCCTACAGCCCGAAAAAGAGGCGCGGTTGGCGCAGATTGCCGTTCAAAAGGGCTTGAAGACTGACGAACTCGTGCAGCAGGTCCTCAGCCATTATCTGGAGGACGACGACTGTTTCGTCGAGGCAGTCAATATTGGTTTGGCAGCCGCCGAGCGCGGAGATTTCATGGAGCACGATGAGGTCGGAAAGAGACTACAGCAGATCTTACGGTCCTGATGCGCCTGCGCTGGACCATGCCCGCCGCCAATGACCTGTTCGACATCGTGCAGCGTATCCGGAGAGAGGATCCTGCGGCTGCTGCCAAAGTGGCCACGGTGATATACGATGGCTGCTAACGTCTAGTAAACTTTCCGCGACTCGGACGTGATGGGCGGCAACCGGGAACCCGCGAATTGGTTTTTCCTCCCTTGCCCTACATCGTGGTTTATAAAGTTCAAGATCGATTCGTAGAAGTATTGCGCATCTACCACGGCGCTCAGGACCGGCGTTGACGGTCCCCGCGCCAGAGTTCACGAGGCCTATGCGAATTTCATCCGTTATTATTTCCGTCCTCCTGGCAGTTTCTTTCGCCGCTGCCCAACCCCAACTCCCTCTGATGCCCATGCCCGCAAGCGTGCAGCTTGGCGCCGGCCAGCTGCCAATCACGCAGTCGTTCTCCGTTGCCGTCACCGGAACTCATGACGCGGCGCTCGACAGCGAGGTGCAGCGTTTCACAACGCAGCTTTCGCGGCAAACCGGAATCCCGTTCTACCCCAAGCCCGGCGTTGCTCCGACGCTGCAAATCCATGCCGACCACGGCCGCGAGGCTGTGCAGAAGCTTGGCGAAGATGAATCCTACGAACTGACCGTCGCCGAATCCGGCGCGAAGCTCACCGCGCCGACCACGCTCGGCATTCTGCGCGGCCTGCAAACGTTTCTGCAGCTTGTCCAAATCACGCCTACCGGATTCGCCGCTCCCGTCGTCACCATCAAAGATCAGCCACGCTTTCCGTGGCGCGGAACGCTGATCGACGTCAGCCGCCACTTTATTCCCCTCGATGTGCTCAAGCGCAACCTCGACGGCATGGCCGCTGTGAAGATGAACGTTCTGCACTGGCATCTTTCCGACGATCAAGGCTTCCGCATCGAGAGCAAGAAGTTTCCCAAACTCACCGGCATGGGCTCCGACGGCCTGTTCTATACCCAGGAAGAGATTCGGGAGTTCATCGCCTACGCGCACGATCGCGGCATTCGCGTGATTCCTGAGTTCGACATGCCTGGCCACACGCATTCCTGGTATGTCGGGTATCCCGAACTGGCCAGCGGTCCCGGCCCCTACGCGCTTGCTGGCGACGGTCTCGATCCGATCATGAATCCCACTGAGGAATCGACCTACAAGTTTTTGGGGAAATTCATTGCCGAAATGGCCAAGCTATTTCCCGACGCCTATTTCCACATTGGCGGCGATGAAGTCGACGGCAAGCAGTGGGACGCCAATCCGAAAATTCAGGCGTTCATCAAGTCTCACGGCATGAAAAATAATCAGGACCTGCAGGCGTATTTCAATCAGCGCCTACAGAAGATCGTGGCGAAGAATCACAAAATCATGGTGGGCTGGGATGAGATTCTGCATCCCGATTTGCCGAAGACCATCGTCGTGCAGTCCTGGCGGGGTCAAGCATCGCTCGCGGCCGCGGCGAAACAAGGCTATACCGGACTACTGTCGTTCGGTTACTACCTCGACCTGATGTGGCCCGCGGCGCGGCACTATGCAGTCGATCCCATGAGTGACGCCGCAGCCACTCTGACGCCCGAAGAGCAGAAACTCATCCTCGGCGGTGAGTCCTGCCAGTGGGCCGAATGGGTCACTCCGGAAAATATCGACTCGCACATTTGGCCGCGCAATGCCGTCATCGCCGAGCGCCTGTGGTCTCCGCAGAACGTCACCGACGTTCCCTCCATGTATGAGAGGATGAATGCCGTGAGTCTCGACCTCGAATTTCTCGGCTTGACTCACCGCTCCGCGCGCCTGCGCATGTTGCATCGCATGGCCGGCACCGCAGACATTACCGCGCTGCGCAATCTCGCCGACGTCATCGAGCCCGTCAAAGATTACAACCGCTGGGATGACGCGAAGGGTCCCATAGACTTCCACGCCCCGCTGACTCGGATGATCGACGCGGTCTATCCCGAGAGCGACGTGGCGCGGCATTTCGGCGACCTGGTGCAGACTTTCATCCGGAGCGGTTATAAAGATCAGGGCACCGAAACTCAGATCCGCATGTGGCTCACGATCTGGCGGAATAACGACGCCCGACTGAATCCGCTGCTCGACCAAACCTATCTTCTACAGGAAGATAAGGCGCTGTCGCAGAATCTGTCTGCCGTGGGCGCAGCAGGTCTGCAGGCGCTCGACTATCTCGACAAAGCGCAGCCTGCACCCGATTCGTGGAAGGCGCAGCAAACCGCAATGCTCGATCAGGCAAAGACCCGCAGCGCCGACCTGCTGCTGATGGTAGCTGCGCCAGTGCAGGAGTTAATAGAAGCCAGCGCAGCCCAGCACAACTGAGATCGCCGAACGGGTTCTCCGCAAAACTATGGCGTGAATTCGTAAATGGCGCCATCATTGCCGCTGCCACCGTGAACCGTCGCGCCGTAAAAATGCCCGGCCGAATCCAGAACCATTCCGTTGTATGCGAATCCCGGCTGCGGAGTCCCTGGGAATCGGTACGCCACGGACTCGGTCCACTTGCCTGTCGTGCCGCGCGTCATCTTGAAAATCACTCCGCAACTGCAAGCCGCTGCACCGCCATCGCTGGTGGTGCCGTAAAGATTTCCTGCGGCATCGGCGACCAGGCTGCTGATGGGACTGGAGCCGTCCTGCCCCCCTTTGAAGCTGTAAAGCACGGTTTCGGTCCAGGTTCCGTTGGTGCGCGTCAACTTGTAGACCGTGCCCACGTCATAAACCCCGGCGTAATAAGTAGTGCCGTAGAGATTTCCTGCCTTGTCGGAGATTACGCCGCCGTAAGGCAACGCGCCGTCGGGCTGATCTTTGAAGGCGTAAAGAGTTGTGAGCCGCCATTTCCCCTGCGTCAGCGACATCTCGTAGACCGTGCCGAAGCCGTTCGCGCCTCCGACGGTGCAGACGCCAAAGAGATTTCCAGCGGCGTCAATCAGCAGCGGGCTCGCGGATCCTCCTCCACCGTCGTTTCCGCCGGTGAAGGTGTGGATTACTCCGAACGCCCACCCGCCAGTCCCGTTCTGCTTTAACTCGTAGACCACACCCATACCATTGACACCACCCGTAGGAGTCGTGCCGTAGATATTTCCGTGCGTATCGATCGCCACCGGACTGCCTGGACCCGAGCCGTCGCTACCGAGGAAGGTATGAACTACACTTTGCGTCCAGGTTCCGCCAGAATTCATCAGTTTGAAAACTACGCCGCAGCCGCCCTCGCACGATCCGCCGCCGCCAGTTACGGCCGTGCCATAGAGATTTCCTTGCGCATCGAGTGTGACGCCCTTGTAGGGCTCTCCGCCGTCGGTGCCTCCGGTGAAGTTGTAAAGCACCGTGTGCACGCCAGCCGGCGTGACCTGGAAGATGGTGCCACCACCGAAGGTTCCGCCCTGAACTGATGTGCCGTACAAGTTGCCGGCGCTGTCGGCCACCAATTCCGTGTCGGTGTACTCGCCGTCAGCATTGCCAGCGAAGCTGTAGATTAATTTCGTCGTGCTGGCGGCCCAGGCAGCAGTCACCAGGCACGCGGTCGCGCTAACAATTGCCAATATGTTCCTCACAAATCGCATGAAAGGCCGGCTTCCCATGTTCCCTCCAAGAATGCAGCTCCGATTGAACAGGCTACGTTATCGGTAGCGGGTTAGAACTTTAGCATGAATTCGAAGGGGACACATTGACCGCAAGGCGCGAAAATGATATCATGATATCATTTGGCGGGAGGCGCTCAGCCATGGCACAGCTTGTAGTCCGAAACCTTGAAGATCGTGTGAAAACCCGCCTGCAACGCCGCGCGCGGCGCAATGGCCGCAGCATGGAAGAAGAAGTGCGGGATATTCTCCGTAGCGCGGTGAACACGCCGAAAGCGCCCGCCGCTGGACTGGGAACACGAATCGCGGCAATATTCAAAGGCAAAGGGCTCGACTTCGAGATTCCAGAATTGCGCGGATATCCGGTCAAACCCGTTAGTTTTGACGACGAAGCATGATTGTTCTCGATACAAATGTCGTTTCAGCTCTCATGTATGACGTCCCCGACCCAAAGGTGTCGGAATGGCTTGACAAACAGCCGGAGTTCTCAATCTGGACCACATCAGTCACGATCTTCGAGATCCAATCCGGCCTACTAGTCATGCCGGCCGGAAAGAGGAGATCAGCTCTGTCTGAGGCGTTCGAACGGCTGCTAGGCGAAATCGACCACCGAATTTCTTTTTTTGACGAAGAAGCAGCCAGGCAAGCTGCCCAACTCAACGCCTATCGGCAGAAAAAGGGAACCGTGGTAGAGCTGCGCGACACTATGATTGCGGGTATTGCGCTCGCCCATCATGCGAGTTTGGCGACCCGTAACACAGCGCACTTTAGTGACATTGCTACCACGATCATCAATCCTTGGACGGCATAAAATGTAGCCTGCCGTGATATTCTATTAACTCCAGCTGCGCACCGTCTTGGCGGAATTCCTCGCAGGTCCTGAAGAAGTTACAACGAAACCATGCTTTCAGTCAGCAATGTGTCGATGCGCTACGGCGCCAAAATACTGTTCGATGAAGTCTCTACGGCGTTCACGCCGGGCAAACGCTATGGCCTGACCGGGCCCAACGGCGCGGGCAAATCTACGTTCATGAAACTGCTCAGCGGAGAACTTGAGCCGCAAAAAGGCACGGTCGTCCGTCCGCGCAAGGTGGGCGTGTTGAGCCAGGATCAATTCGCCTTCGACGCCTATTCCGCGATCGACACCGTCATTATGGGCAATAAGCGCCTGTGGGCTGCCATGCAGGAGCGCGACGCCATCTACGAGAAGCCGGAAATGACCGACGCCGACGGCATGAAGCTCGGAGAACTTGAAGGCATTGTCGGCGAAGAAGACGGCTACACCGCCGAGAGCGACGCCGCTATTTTGCTCCAAGGCCTCGACATTCCCGATGAACTGCACACCCGCAAAATGGCAGAACTCCAGGGCGGACAGAAAGTTCGTGTGCTGCTGGCGCAAGCTCTCTTCGGCCATCCCCAGGCGCTGCTGCTTGACGAACCTACGAACCATCTTGATCTCGACTCGATTCACTGGCTGCAAGGATTTCTCAACGTCTACGACGGCGTTGTGATCGCCATCTCGCACGATCGCCACTTTTTGAACAGCATCTGCACTCACATCGCCGACATCGATTACGAAACCATCATCACCTACACCGGCACCTACGACGACATGGTCGTGGCCAAGACGCAGGTGCGCTCGCAGATCGAATCGCAGAACGCGCAGCGGGAAAAGAAAATCTCGCAGTTGAATGAATTTATCGCGCGCTTCGCTGCCGGCACACGCTCCAGTCAGGTGCAGTCGCGGCGTAAGGAAGTCGAGCGCCTTCAGGTCACTGAACTCGCCAGGTCCAACATCGCACGTCCCTTCATCAAGTTCGAACAGAAACGCCCTTCGGGGAAGCACATCCTCGAAATCGAGCATCTCGGCAAGGCTTATGGCGACAATTCCGTGATCCGCGACTTTACTGCCAGCATCATCCGCGGCGAACGCATCGCGCTCATGGGACGCAACGGAGCAGGGAAGACCACGCTGTTGAATGCGCTGCTGGCGAATTCTCCTACCACGCCGGACGCCGAGCTCCGCAAGACCAGCGGTTACGATGGACCCTTTGTCGACTCCGGCAAGGTGATCTGGGGACACGAAGCGTCGATCGGCTACTTCGCGCAAGATCACCGCAGCCTGATCGAAGGCGGCACGACCGCGATCGAATGGCTGCATCAGTGGGACGGCGCGGCCGTCACCGAAGAACTACGTGGAATCCTAGGGCAAATGCTGTTCCAGCGCGAGGAAGCTACAAAATCTACTAGCGTTCTCTCCGGTGGAGAAGCTGCGCGCCTGCTCTTTTGCAAACTCATGCTCCAGAAACCGAACGTCCTCGTGCTCGACGAACCGACCAATCACCTGGACCTCGAATCCATCAATGCGCTGAACATCTCTTTGCAGCGCTATCAGGGGACCGTTTTTCTTGTGACCCACGATCACGACCTGATCGACGAAGTGGCGACCCGCATCTGGCACTTCGAGAGCG
Source organism: Candidatus Sulfotelmatobacter sp. (assembly GCA_036500765.1). Classification (NCBI taxonomy): domain Bacteria; kingdom Pseudomonadati; phylum Acidobacteriota; class Terriglobia; order Terriglobales; family Candidatus Korobacteraceae; genus Candidatus Sulfotelmatobacter; species Candidatus Sulfotelmatobacter sp. The sequence continues at coordinate 2,030,806 of DASYBM010000004.1, read as the reverse complement.
ACCACAAAATCACCGACTTCAAGGGCACTTACGAGGATTACCAGGCGGCTGTAGCTGTGTAGTGCGTATTTGCACCACGTCCGCGGCATGTAAATTAACCAGGTTCTCCACAGGTTTTTGCACCGTTAGCTGTTGCGTTCTCACCCCAAAGTTGCAGATAATGTTCGCGAACATTTATTTGTAGGTCTGGTTGTGTGCTGCCGTGTACAGTCGAACTGATTTACTGAGGATTCTTCACGTGACCCCGCGCCAGTTGGCCAACTGGGAGCGGAATGGCCTGATAACGTCCGCGGAAGCTTATTCTTTTTCCGATCTCCTGGAAATTAAAAAGGTGCGCGACCTGTGCGCCATGAGCGTGCGCCCGGCGGTGATTCGCCAGTCGCTGGATGCCATGCGCAAGCAGGCTGCGGGGGTGGAGAAGCCGCTGCTCGAAGCGGGAGCATCGTCGACGAGTAAGCATCGCGTGGCCTTCCGCCACCAAGGCAGATTGCTGGAGCCAATCGCAGGCCAGTTCCTGATGGACTTTTCCGAGCGCGAGAAGGTCGTGACCAGCACGCCGGTGCCGCGGTCTGAGCCCACTCCGCGCGAGAGCGAAGTAGCCGCGTGGTTTGCGCGGGGCATTGCCCTCGAAGAGAATCTCAATACGCAGCCTGAGGCCATTGCCGCATACCATCAGGTGCTCGAAATTCAACCGGCGCATGCGGCCGCGCATATCAACCTGGGCACGCTGTACTACAATCGCCAGGAATTCGCGCTTGCCGAACGCCACTACCGTCGGGCTATCGAAGCCGATGCGCGCTACGCCCTGGCTTACTTCGACCTCGGAAACGTGCTCGACGAAACTGGCCGCGTGCAGGAAGCGATCCAGACTTATAAGACTGCTCTGCAACTTGCTCCTACTTATGCCGACGCGCACTACAATCTGGCGCTGGCCTATGAGAAGGTTCGCGAGCCACGCAAGGCGCTCAAGCACTGGCAGGCCTACGTCAAGCTCGATACTTCAGGGCCCTGGTCAGTGCACGCGCGCAGCCAGATCAAGCGCATCCTGCAAGCGGATGCACTGAAGCTGATTCATTCCCGTCCCCGCTAAAGGTACGGCTCACAAAACATCCCCGTCTTCCGGTGCTAAAATTGCTGGTTTGCCATCTTAGTTTTCGAAGGTGCCCCCATGCCCGAGACCACACTGCAAGCCTCTGTTCCCCCTCCGCTAACCACTCTCACCGAAGATGAAATTCTCTTCCGCGACAACATCCGCCAGTTCGCCGACGAGAAGATTCGTCCTCTGGTGAAGGAGATGGATGAGAAGGGCGTCTTCGAGAAGGATCTCATCCACGATTTTTTCCAGCTAGGCCTGATGGGCATCGAAATTCCCGAACAATTCGGCGGAGGCGGCGCTAAGTTTTTCGAGGCGATCCTTGCCGTGGAAGAACTTTCACGCGTGGATGCTTCCTCCGGCGTCATCGTCGACGTGCAGAACACTCTGGTGAACAACGCGCTGCTGCGCTGGGGCAACGAAGAACAGAAGAAGCGGTTTCTGCCGAAAATGGCTACAGAAACCGTAGGCGCCTATGCTTTGAGCGAAGCAGGCTCCGGCTCCGACGCTTTCGCCTTACAGACCCGGGCTGTGCTCCAAGGCGCCGAGTATGTGCTGAACGGCCGTAAGCTCTGGATCACCAACGGCAAAGAAGCCGGGTTATTCGTCCTGTTCGCCAGCATCGATCCCGCCGCAGGATATAAAGGCATCACGGCATTTCTGATCGAGAAAGATTTCCCCGGGTTCACTGTAGGAAAAAAGGAGGACAAGCTCGGCATCCGCGCGTCATCTACCTGCGAACTGATTCTGGAAGACTGCCGCGTACCCAAACAAAACGTGCTCGGCGAGCCCGGCAAAGGTTACAAGATCGCGATTGAAACGCTGAACGAAGGCCGCATCGGCATTGGAGCGCAGATGATCGGGTTGGCCCGCGGGGCCTGGGAATTCGCCTGCAAGTATGCCGTGGAGCGCAAGCAGTTCGGCAAATCGATCTCTGAATTTCAGGGCATCCAGTTTCAGATTGCCCAAATGGCCACCGAGATCGAGGCCGCGCGTCTCATGGTTTACAACTGCGCCCGCATGAAAGACGCCGGAGTCAATTTCGTAAAAGAGGCAGCCATGACCAAGTTGTTCGCCTCACAAGTTGCCGAGCGCGTGACTTCGCTGGCTATCGAAATTTACGGCGGCTACGGATTTACCAAAGACTATCCCGTCGAAAAATACTGGCGCGACGCCAAGATCGGCAAGATTTACGAAGGAACGTCGAACATGCAACTGGCCACCATCGCCAAACTGGTGCTGGGCAAATAAACTTCCAAGCAAATCGTGCTCTCGGGGCCGGCGATCCTACTGCGGGTCGAAACGAAGTTCGAGGGGTTCTTTGGTTTCAGAGTTGGCGGGGGCAAATTTCCATTTGTAGACCGCATCTTGTGCTGCCTGAATGAGAACCGGGCTGCCGCCCATGGGTTGGACCGACTTTACAGTTCCATCCGCCGCCACGATGGCCAACACTTTTACGGTTCCCGCGAGGTTCATTCTCTTCGCAATATCAGGATAGGAGGGGTTTACTTTCCGTACTATCCGCCGCAGTTCCGCTGAAAGTTGTGCGTTCTGGGCGATGGCTGTTCCAAAACCAGTAGAAAGGAGGAGAAATAGTATCGAAACGTACCGCGTCCGCATGATTGGGTCCCTGAGAAAAGTAGTATTCGACTTCTGTGAGAATCTTAAGAGATTGCCGCCTTCCACAAAAGTGACTGGGGTAACGGCGGTCGACCGTAAGACGGCTTGCGCATCGGCCAAGCTTGAATGAAAACAAGACTGACTCCTTGCCTGGGGGTGGCACCAATGTGGGTTTCTCATATTGTGCATTCAGTTGCACATCCTTCTGTCTTTCATGGCGTGTGCTGGCATGATAACTAGCGTCTTATCAGGTGGTTAAAAGGATCCCTCCCATTGGCTCTCGGGGTGCAATTCCCGATGTGCCGACAATTTTGCGGCAAAGACCGGAGTGCCATTTGACGACTTTATTCGCTATTGACGCCTTACCCGCCGTGCCTGCAACCGACGCTCCCGCTGTTGCTAACAAGCGTGGCTGGTTACCGCTGTTGACCGTGCTGTTTCTGATCTCCTACGGCCTGATGACCATGCTGATCGTGGAGCAAGGACGAACCATCGAATCGCAGCGCGCCCTGATTCGCGAACTCTTCCGCGACAGCACTGAATTGTCTGCCGCAAAAAAGAACTTACAGGATCGTGCTCAATCGCTCTCGGCCCAGACCCAGGCCGCAGATACCCAAACCCCGCCTTCCCAGGCTCAGCCCAAACCAGCCCCGTCGACCCAGACATCAGCCAGTCCGGCCCCGTCTTCCCAGGGATCGCGACAACAACGCGCCCAAAACCAATCAGCCAAGCAGAAGCCCGATTTCAAGATGCCTTCGAAACCGGAACCAGATCTGATTGACGATGTCCGCACTTTAATCACGATATAAACTTCGCGATCGTATTAGCGATGCGTAAATTTAGCGAATTTCAGTTGGAGATTTGAAAGCACGATTGCAAAAAGTTTCTTAGCACCTGAACATTGCCGCACTTTCGTTCTGTGAGCGAGCATTCGTAAGTAGAAAGTCGGAAACCGATGAAGGTCCTGACCCTAGCCTTGTTGTTCAGTCTGCCGGCGGTCCCCTTGTCGCCGCAAAAACCCATGCCGCAGCCCATTACTCAGATCACCAAACATTCCAAAGGCGGGCGCTGGTACTTTGCCGCCTCCGGGCACGCCGTCTACTGTTACGGCCCCGTGATGACGCTGCCGCGTGCCAACGGTGAGTTGCAGCGAGTCGCCACCTTCTGCCGCGACGGCAGCGCGGTCGTCCCACTGAAAGACTAATAAGGCCGATCAGCCCCAGTTCATTTTTGTCATTCCGGGCGCCTTGTTCTTGGGGCGAGGAAGCTTCTTTTTCTGCGCGCCCTGCGCCCGCGCGGAGGTTCGATGCGACAATAGATTCAACCATGCCTGAACTACCTGAAGTCGAAACCATTGCTCGCGGTCTGGCCAAGCGCGTGACAGGAGATAGTGTCGAATCGGTATGGCTCGGTCAGAAGACAGAGCCGCTGAAATCCCCTGCGCCGGTAATCGCCGCGACCTTGGAGCGCAGCCGCATCACCGCAATCCGCCGCATGGGTAAGCACATCGTGTTCGATCTGGAACGAGATGGTGTGGAGCGGGCGCTTTCGTCCGCTAAAAGCCAGAAATCGTGGCAAAAACCGAGAGGGACGCCAGCATCGTCAACCTTAGAAGCGGGTGGGGGCGCTATCCGCACTCAAGCCCAATGGATCGTGCATCTCGGCATGACGGGCAGCCTGCGCGTTTGTGAGCCCGAAGCGGAAGTGGCGAAGCACACCCACGCCATTCTCAAATTATCTTCTGGAAGGGAACTGCGGTTTGTAGATCCGCGTCGTTTCGGTCGCCTGAGCGTGGCCCCGGCTGGAGATTTCGACGCCACCGGCATCGAACCGCTTGAGGCCGATCTGGACCGCTTCCTCAGGTTGTTCCGGGGCCGCAAGACTCCCATCAAGAGCGCCTTGCTCAACCAGAGTCTTCTGCGCGGGGTCGGCAACATTTATGCCGACGAATCTTTATTCCGCGCCGGTCTTCGTCCCCGCCGCCGCGTGTCGACGATCACGCGTGAGCAAATGGCGAAACTTTTGCTCGCGGTGAAAGAAGTGCTTAACGAAGCAATCGCTCTGGGCGGCTCGTCGATCTCCGACTACGTCGACCCCGACGGCGAAGAAGGATTCTTCCAGCTCCGGCATCGCGTCTACGCCCGCGAGGGCGAGCCGTGCCTCATCTGCAAGGCCCGGATCAAGCGAGTCGTTATCGCCGGACGCAGCAGCCACTACTGCCCGCAATGCCAGAAATAATTGTTGACTGACGATTTACCGATTGCGGATTAAACGTCCCAGTACAGCCGGCTTTCAATCGGCAATCAAAAATCAACAATTCTGGTACTCTCATTCCCATGCCCGACTTTTCCATTGGAGTCGATCTAGGCGGCACCAACCTCCGCATCGCCGCCGTCAGCACCGAGGGCCATCTGCTCGAAAAGATTACTCTCGGCGTCAAAGTCGCCCTCGGACGCGACCACGTCATTGGAGAAATGTGCGATGCGATTCTCCGTCTTATTGCGCAATATCATGACAGTGGCCGGTTCGTGGGCGCGGGCATTGGCGTCCCCGGAATCATCGACATGGAAACCGGAATGATGCGCATGTCGGCGAATCTTCCCGGCTGGTCCGACTATCCTGTGCGCGATGAAATCGAACGCCGCCTGGGCGCGCGCGTCTTCCTCGACAACGATGCCAAGATGGCGGCCCTCGGTGAAAAATGGATGGGAGCGGGGCGCGACGTCGACAACATGGCGATGATCACCTTGGGGACCGGTATCGGTGGAGCCATCATTCTGAACGGTAAAATTTTCTACGGCATGAATGGCATGGCCGGCGAATTCGGACACGTTACCGTCGAACCGAACGGCGAGCCCTGCGGCTGCGGCAATCACGGCTGCGCCGAACGCTACGCTTCCGCAACCGCGGTCGTGCGCATGGCGCGCGAGGCCATCGACTCCGGCCAGGCGCCCGCCCTCGCGCAGGCCGCCAGTTCCGACCCGGAGTTCAACGCGCGGTCCATCTATAGTCTCGCAATCCAGGGCAACGAAGATGCACAGCGCATCTTCCACCGTTTTGGAGAAGTATTAGGAATAGTTCTGGCAGGTCTCATCAACGTCTTGAATCTCGATATGTTTGTGATTGGGGGCGGCGTGGTCGATGCATGGGACGCATTCGCGCCAAAGATGTTTGCCGAGCTGCGCGACCGCTCGTTGGTTTACGCCGCCACCGCTCCCGAAGATCTAACAGGAAAAAAGCAAGGCGCGTCAGCGCAGATTGCCGCCTACACCCGGAAGAAAACGATCATCACCCGTGCCCTGCTAGGCAGCGACGCCGGCTTGTACGGCGCCGCCAGAGTTCCCGCGTCGTGACTTGGCAGCGGGACGCTTGGCTGGGCTCACTACCCGACGCCCCTGATCTTCCGCGCCGCCCGCAGAAACATCTCATTCTGTTCCGGCGTTCCAATGCTAACCCGGATGCAATTTGGAGCGCTCCACGCTCCCAACGGGCGTACGCTGACCCCTTCATCTCTCAGCCGGCCTACGAAGCCGGCAGCCTCTTCTCCCAAGTCGCAATAAAGAAAATTCGCAGAGGTCGGCACTACGCGAAATCCCAGCTCTGACATTCCCACGCCTAGTATCTGTGCCTGAGACGCGTTATTCGAGACGACCCGGTCGATATGATTCAAATCGTCGAGCGCCGCCACGGCTGCGGCCTGCGCCACCGAGGAGACCGAGAATGTGTCGCGCATGCGCGCGCAATATGCCAGCAGCTCTGCCGGACCCAGTCCGTATCCCACGCGCAAGCCTGCGAGGCCGTGCGCCTTCGAAAATGTGCGCAGCACAATTACGCTCGCGCCCTGCCGCAGGTAATTCAGCGACCGGGAATACTGCACTTTGCGGCGCGCGGCGAAGTGCGTTGCAAATTCGAAGTACGCCTCGTCGAGCACCACCACGACGTGACCAGGAACTTCCGCAATAAACTTGTCGACCGCATCGGCGTCGACCATGGTCCCAGTTGGATTGTTTGGATTCGCCAGGAATACGATGCGCGTGTCTTCGTTGATCGCTCCCAGAATCGCGTCGAGGTCGAACCTATCCTCGCGCATTGGAGTTTCAATCAACTGCGCTCCAGTGGCGTGCACCGCCATCGCATAAACGATGAATGATCGTTCGCTCGTCACCGCATTCCGTCCAGGCGCCAACATCGTCTGGCAGAGCAGGCCGAGCAATGCGGTCGAACCCGCCGTCACCAGCACTTGTTCGATCGACACGTCGTGATGCCCGGCTAGTTTGCGGCGCAACTCAGTGCAATCATCGTCCGGGTAGGCGTGCGCCGACACCAGAGCAGATTGCATCGCCTCTATCGCTCGCGGCGATGGACCAAAGGGGTTTTCGTTGGAATCAAGTTTGATAAGGCGCGGCTGAAGTTCAGCGGCAGATCGCTTGGCTCGCGGCGTTGAATGGAATCCATCCATCTCGCGCGCCGGTCTCGAAACCAGATCAAAAAATCGGCTCATGCTCGCAATGGGTCACTTCACGGGTTTACTTGATTATTGGCTTCGTATTGCTGGCGGACTTTAATTTCTCGATCTCTCTCAGCGTGAGCGAACGAAACTTGCCGGGAGGAACATCGAGCGTGAGCGGTCCGTAGCGAACGCGTTTGATCTTTTCGACGTGATGCCCAACCGTCTCAAACATGCGCCGAATCTGGCGGTTCCGACCCTCGACCAGCGTGATCTCATACCACGGGTTCGCCGCCTCTTTCACCACGCGCACTAAAGCCGGTCCCGTCTTCACGCGTTTTCCGTCATCGGTTGCGATCGATACTCCGGCTCGCAACTTCTCGATCGCCTCCGCCTTCGGCGTGCCTGCGACTTTCACGACGTAAGTCTTGGCCACATGCGAAGCCGCTTTCATCAGGGTGTGCGCGAGTTCACCGTCGTTGGTCAGAAGGAGCAAGCCTTCGCTCGCGTAGTCGAGACGACCGATCGGATAGACGCGCCCCTTCACACCACGAATCAAATCCATCACGGTGGGCCGCTTTTCCGGATCGCTCATCGTGGTCACGTATCCCTTGGGTTTGTTCAGCAGAAGATACGTGTGGCGCTGGGCCCCGTGAAGCAGCTTTCCGTTTACGCGCACGTGATCGGTTTCCGGATCGGCTTTCGTGCCCAGTTCGGTGACCACCGTCCCGTTCACCTGCACCTGCCCCGCCGAGATTAACTTCTCGGCCGTGCGCCGCGACGCGACTCCGGCAGCAGCGATAATTTTTTGCAGGCGCTCCAGCGGCATAATTAAAATTCCAATCCCGTGCGGAGCGTGAAGTCAACCGCCACGGAGAGGCGAAAACAATCTAGCCCAGCGCTTCAGCGCTGGGTAAGCACAAAATGAGGAACAAGTCCCGGAGGGACGACACAAGCGCCTACCCCGCGTTCTCGGCTTCCTGCACGCTCTCCGACGACTCTGCCTCGGATGACTGATCGTTCTTTCCGCGCACGGCAGATTCTGCCAACTCAGCCTCCGCCGGAATCAACTCCGCATGAAACGACTCCGCCACCAACTTCTCGAACTCCTCCATGCTGGGCAACTCGCTTATATCTTTCAATCCAAAACGCATCAAAAACTCTTTGGTCGTTTTATAAAGAATCGGGCGCCCGATCACCTGCTTGCGCCCCGCCGTCGTAATCAGCTTGCGATCCAGCAGCGTCCCAATCACTCCACCCGAGTCGACGCCGCGAACATCGTTAATCTCCGGCACCGTCACCGGCTGCTTGTAGGCAATCACGGCGAGCGTTTCCAGCGCCGGCAGCGACAGCCGGATGGGCGGCTTCAGGCTCTTTGCGAACGCCCGCACCACTTCATGCTGCTCCGGCTTGGTCGACATGCGATAGCCGCCCGCAACCTGCCGAATCTCGATGCCGTGATCGGGCGAGTCAAATTGCCCGACCAACTCTTCGAGGCTGGAGCGCACCCGCGACTTAATTTCAGCCTCGTCCCCCGCTCCCTGTGCAATCACAGTCTCTTTCACGAGTTGGGTGATCTGCTCCAGCGTGATCGGCGTCTCCGCCGCATAAATAATGGCTTCGAGTTGAGCTTTTAAGGGCATAGTGGTTAGTGATCGGTGTCTAGCGATCGGTGACTAGTAACAAATCGAGCTGGCCGGCCACTGACCTCTAATCACCGACCACTACTTTTATCGCCAGTCGTCTCGCACCGCCGACTGCTCTTTCATGATCTCGTCGAAGTGCGTGTGCTTGCGCACCGCGATTTCGCCGAACAATTTTTCCTGCCGCACCTGGATCGCCTGCAACCGCACCATCTCAAGCAGCGCCAGGAACATGCACACCAGCGCCTGCCGCGATGGAACCCGCATCAGCAACTGCTTCAACCGAATCGGCTGATCTTCCAGCGAAAGCCGCCGCCGCAGATAGTCAATCATCTGCCCGACCGTGACAGTTTCCTCGTCGACATTCAGCACGGGACGCGTGCGCACCCGCTCCAGCACCTGTTGAAACGTCTTGACCAGGTCGATGACGTCCGCCTCAATTTCTGGCTCGGTACCTTCCGCATCCATGAATTCCTTCAGCGAAGGATTCGACAGCACCGCGTCTTCGATCTGCTGTTTTTGCAAGAGCATCTGCGCCGCCGACTTGAATTTTTCATGCTCCAGCAGTCGGTTGACTAATTCACTCCGCGGATCTTCCTGCTCCTCCGGCGTCGCAGCCGGATCGCGCGGCAGCAGCATCTTCGACTTGATGTGAATCAGCACCGCCGCCATGTATATAAATTCGGCCGCTACGTTCACATCGAGTTCGCGAATTTTCTCCACGTATGCCAGATACTGCGCCGTAATCTTCGCGATCGGAATGTCGTAGATGTCGATGTCCTGCTTACGAATCAGGTCGAGCAGCAGGTCGAGCGGTCCCTCGTAAACATCGGTGACGGCAACGGCAAAAGGAGAATCGCTCTCTTCCCTCTTGGCCGCGATCTTGGATGGCGCAACCGCGGACGCGACCGCGACGATTCCAGGCAAGGAGTTTCCCCGCTCATCCGCCGAAACGAGTTTAGAGTTCTCCGTCATCATTTTCTGACTATCAACACTCCTCGGCTTTGTCGTCCCGAGATTCTTTGTCCGAGCGAAGCGAGGAACCTGCTTTTGTCTGCGCCTGCTACGGATTCTTCCCCACGTTCAGCCCTTCATACTCCAGCGACATCCCCATCGCCGCGCGCACATCGTCCATCGTCTCGCCCGCCGCCTTGCGCGCCCGCTCCGTGCCTGCCTCCAGAATATCCCATGCCAGCCGCGGATTCTCCTCAAATTTCCTGCGCCGCTCCTGCATCGGATTCAGAAGCGTCACCAGCGCGTCGGCGGCCCAGCTTTTGCACTCGATGCATCCAATTCCCGCCGACCGGCAGCCGTCATTTACTCTTGCCATCGTTTCTTGGTTGCTGAAAATCTTATGCAGATCGCCCACCGGACACACATCTGGATTCCCCGGATCCGACCGCCGCACTCGCGCCGGGTCGGTCACCATTGTCTTCAACTTCTGCCGCACCACCGGCTCCGGATCGGTCAGCATAATTGCATTGCCGTATGACTTCGACATCTTGCGCCCATCCGTCCCCGGCAACTTCGCGGCTGGGGTCAGCAGCGCCTTGGGCTCGGGAAAAACGTCCCTAGACTTGCCGTAGAACCCATTGAACCTCCGCGCAATTTCCCGCGTCAGCTCCACATGCGCAACCTGATCCTCGCCCACCGGAACACAGTCGGCCTTATACACCAGAATGTCCGCCGATTGCAGTACGGGATATCCCAGAAATCCGTAGGTCCCCAGATCTTTGTCCTTGATATTTTCGCGCTGTTCTTTATATGTCGGCACGCGCTCCAGCCAGCCCAGCGGCGTGATCATGGAAAACAGCAAGTGCAACTCGGCATGCGCCGGCACATGCGACTGAATAAAGATGACCGACTTTTCGGGATCAAGCCCCGCCGCGAGCCAATCCAGCGTGACCTCGAGAGAATTTTCCTTCACCTTCGAAGTGTCGGCGTAATCGGTGGTGAGCGCATGCCAGTCGGCCACCATGAAAAAACAGTCGTACTCGTCCTGCATGCGAACCCAGTTCTGCAGCGCACCCACGTAATTGCCAAGGTGTAGCTTCCCGGTCGAGCGCATCCCGCTGAGCACGCGCTGACGAGATTGTGAGCGATTTGCTGAAGATGGAGTCATTAATGGATGAGGCCCCGCGCCGCCAGCGGATCAGCCGCGGCAGGGCTGTACGAGCGGATCAACTGTTGAAGTCTCATGCAGGGCTGACTTCGATACTATCACGCGGGTTCAAGCGGTTTTAGGTTTCCGGCGCTCGGCTTCGGGAAAATCGCCAGTCCGCAGAGCCAATAAAAAACGAAGCCGGAAGGCGAGAGCAGGAATCCGTTTCCCTGCAAATGCTTTATAATTCGCGCCGCTGCGCACGATGGCTTTGGGAATTTGGATCGCCCTGCCCGCCGCGTCGATAGGTCGATTCAAGGAGGACGGTTTGACCAACGCGATTTCAGGGAAACTGCAACTCTCATTGTCAGCATTCATTTTTCTATTCGCCGCTTTCCCGCTGCCCGCGCAATCCCCCGCCTTCGACCTCGTCATCGTCAACGGCCACATCATCGACGGCACCGGCTCGCCGTGGTACTCGGGAGACGTCGGCATCCGAGACGGCAAAATCGCCGTCATCGGCAATCTTTCCGGGGCGTCGCGCAAGCGCACGATCGATGCCGCCGGCAAGGTCGTCGCGCCCGGTTTCATCGATATGCTCGGTCAGTCCGAACTCTCGATCCTGGTCGACCCGCGCCTACCCTCGAAGATCTATCAGGGCATTACTTCGGAAATTACCGGCGAAGGCAATTCCATCGCTCCCCTCAACGACGCGATCATTCACTCCGACCGCGAAAGCTACGAGCACTACAAGATCACACCCAACTGGCGCACGTTCCGCCAATATTTCGCGCGCCTCGAAAAGCAGGGCATGGGTATCAACCTCGCAAGTTATGTCGGCGCAACGCAAGTGCGTCGCATGGTGCTCGGCGATGACGACAAACAGCCCACCCCGGCGCAACTCGATGAGATGCGGTCACTGGTGCGCGACGCCATGAAAGACGGCGCCGTCGGCGTCTCCACTGCGCTTGAATACGCCCCCGCGCCCTACGCCAAAACTGAGGAACTGATCGCGCTTGCCACCGAAGGGGGAAAGTTCGGCGGCATCTACTCCACGCACATGCGCGACGAGAGCAACGCAATCATTCCCGCGATCGACGAAGCCCTGCGAATCGGCCGCGAAGCGCACGTTCCCGTGGAGATCTGGCACCTCAAAGTCGCGGGCAAGAAAAACTGGGGACGCATGCCGGAAGTTGTGGCGAAAATAAATTCAGCACGCGCGGCTGGCGCCGATGTCTCCGCCGACACCTACGCCTATACCGCTTGGGACAACGATTTTTCTGCTTTCATCCCGCCCTGGGCGCACGATGGCGGAACCGCGAAAATGGTGGAGCGCCTGAAAGATCCCGCCACACGCCAACGCATTCGCCAGGACATGCTCACTCCCTCCGACGCCTGGGACAACGAATGGGAAGAGATTCCCGGACCGGAGGCAATTCTGATCACCGACGTGGGAAATGCGCAACTGCTTTCGCTCCAAGGCAAGCGCCTGTCGGAGATTGCAAAGGTGTGGAATAAAGATCCGATCGACGCGCTCTTCGATTTTCTGATCCAGGATCCCTCGAGCAGCGTCGCTGTCTTCGGCATGTCGCAGGCCGATGTGACTCTCGCCCTGCAACAACCCTGGGTCGCCATCGACAATGACAACGGAGGCACCTCGCCCGAAGGCATCCTCGGCCAAGCCCATCCGCATCCGCGCGCGTACGGAACATTTCCGCGAATCCTGGCCAAATATGTTCGAGAAGAGAAAGCCCTGACCCTGGAAGACGCCATCCGCAAATTTTCCGCGCTGCCTGCACAGCGCATGCGCCTGACCGACCGCGGAGTGCTCAAAGCTGGTATGTGGGCCGATGTGGTGATCTTCGATCCCGCAACGGTTCGCGATCGCGCAACCTACGACAATCCCAATCAACTTTCCGAGGGGATGGAATATGTTCTGGTCAACGGCGTGCCCGTGATTGATCAAGGCAAGATGAGCGGAGCCCTTCCCGGCAAAGTGCTGCGCGGCCTGGGATATGGGCCTTAAGATTTCGGAGTGGCCCCGCCTTCAGCGCAGCGATTGCACACGTGGGAACTATTTCGCAGCATCCGGTTTCAGTCGCGCCTGCGTTTCCGGCCCCGCCAGCCGAATCACTCGTGGTTCGGCCAGCGTCCCGGTAATCGTGTATCCTGCGGCCGCCCCGGCATTCGGAGTCCCCGCCATTCGCAAATCAAGCTCGCCTTTCAACGATGCGGTTCCGCTGACCTGAAACTTTCCGCCCGGAGAATCCAGCTTCCCATCCTTGATCTCGATCATTCCTGCGTGCAATTGCGCCTGCCCGGCAAACTCCGCGACTCGAAGGGTCTCCGCAGTTTCTCTCGGGCTGGCCTCCCAGGAACCGCCCGGCAAGGCCCCATCCTTCATATCAAACTGAAGGCTGCCTTCGGCCGTACCCCAAAACTCCGGTGTGCAAGGCCCGTTCATTTCGTAGCTCGCATTTACCGTCCCTGCGATCCAGTCGTTTTTCGTGGCACCGGCGAGTTCCGCTAAAGAGGCGCCCGTCAGAGTCCCGCTTCCATTGCAAACGATCGGTTTCGCTTTGAAGTCCGCCTGCCAATGCCCGCGATGTTTGCCGCCCAGAAAATCTGCATTCAACTCTGAGATTTGCAGCTTCCCGCTGGCAAGTCGCACCTTCGCCGAAACGCGCGTTGCCGGAAGACCCTGGAGGAGGAGGCGGTCTGCCGTTATCTGCCCCGAGGCGCGCGCGATCGTCAGAAACGATGTTTCCGACGGCCCGGCTGTCGCGCTCGATTCCAGAATTCGATACCACGGTCGCTGTTTCGTGCTCGGGCTCACCCACTCGCCGAATTCGGCGAGAGCAATCTGGTTTGCGCTCAAAGCGAAATGCACTTCGCAGGCTTCGGGAGTTCCGCACCCACGCGGCATCTCCAACGATCCCGTCCATCGGGTCTCCCCGGCTTTCGCGTTTAACTTGCTGACGCGAACTACATCGTGCAAGAACTGCACATCGGCCGCTGCGACCGCGATCGGCTCACCCACGCCGCGCAGGGCAACGCGCGCATTGCGCAGCTTCGCCGAGCCTGTTACCTGCGGTCCCGTGAACCCGGAATTTGTACCATGACTGCGCTCAGCCCATGATCCGGCAATGTGCAGGTCAACCTCCGCCGTGCCTTCCGCCGTCGATTGCAACGCCGGCAGCCCGGACATTCGACCCAAACGCAATGCCTTCGAAATCTCGGCTTCGCCTGCAATCGTCAGATTGTAACCACCGCGGTTTATCCATCCTTGCGCTGTAGCGGGAGTTGCGCCTCCAATCGCGACCGGAAAGGGTCCAAACTCAACATATGGTTCGTCGGGTATTCGCATTCCGGTCGCATTTTTTCGAAAGGCGATACGGCGAGATCCAACGCTCGCCGACGAGTCCCCGACGGAGATCACGAAGGGCACCGTCTCCGGCCCGATCTCCGTCTTATTAGCCACGGAGGCCAGATGGAAGTCGCTGAACGCGCCATGACCTTCCAGTCGAAGATTCGCCGCCGGTTTTTGCTCAATCCGCAGACTTCCGCCTACCGATCCGGAAGCGACAAGATCCTCGGGAAGATTATTCTTCGCCCGCTGGGCCAGCGCTACGGCTGCGCTCGCCGGGACATTTTGCGCCATGACCGCAAGTTCATAATTACGGCTGCCCAGCAGACCCATATTTCCTTTCAGCGTGATCAATCCGGTGCCGACCGGGGCGCTGCATAGCAGCCCATGAAAGGCATGATCGACGGAGCTGTATCCGGCGTCGCAGTGTCCTGCCAAGCGGAGCGCATTGCCGCTGGTGATGTCGTACCGTCGAAAATCCTGAATCGAGGCATTGCTCGCAATTTGCAAATCGGCCGGAGTTCCAGCCAGCGCGACATTCAGCAGAACTTGACCCCGCCAGCCCTGGTCGTTGCCGGTGAAGAATTTCGTGAACTGTCCTAACTGTGCGCGGCTCCACTGAATCGTGAATTGCAGCGGCGTGTCGCGCAGCGTGTCCGCCCGCTGCCAAGTTCCGCTCACTTGCAAAAGTCCAGTATCATTCAAGTTCAAGTCGGTGCGGAACGGTTGCGCCTTCAATCGAACGCCCCAGCTATTTTCGGAATCCTGCCATAGAGAAAAATCGGCGTTGGTAAGGGCGTAAGGTTTTTTCTCTGGGCCGCTCTTGAAATTGATCCGCGCCGAGGTGGCTTCGATATATGGAAATCCCGGCCGGGGCTCGGACTTCGCTTTTCCCGTAGGAGCCAGAGGGTTGTGCGCGGTGCGTTCCAACAGCGCCTCCAGATTCCAGCGCCCACCCGGCGTGTGTACCAGGTTCAAGCTTGGTTCGGTAAGTTCCAGCCGCGCGATTTCCAGTCTTCCGCGCAACAGCGACGACAGGCGCAGAGACGCCGTCACTCCGCCAGCCCGCAGCATCGGCTCGGCTCCAAACGCTGGAGCGTCGTACACCACCAGATTTTCCAGATCGAATCCTGGCCGCGGCAGCAACCGCATATGCACCGAGCCAACGTCCACCGATCGGCCCACAGCCGAACTAATGGAGGAGACGATTCTCGATTTCAGATGGGAGGCGCCGGGACGCAGAAGGAACAGCCCCAGCACAATCGCTGCCGCAACTGCCAATCGTCGCTTGGAGGAGAACAGTTTCACCGCACCCTCACCAGACCTTCGAGGGGCATTATTTTACAACCCGGAGCGTCCGTCCCCAGCGGGTCTCGTCGAAGAAGTGCAGAACCACCTTGCCGAAAAACAAGATTCGGTCGCCCCAACTGGTCTTGCGATATTGATCGCTGGGCGTCTCGAACGACCAATAGATGAACATCGGCCGCCCGATCACGTTCTCCTTTGGAATGAAGCCCCAGTAGCGGCTGTCAAGACTCACACCGCGATGATCGCCCATCGCGAAGTAGTGGTCCGGCGGCACTACCAGATCGTCCCCCTGAATGTAGGAATGCAAATCGACAAACCAGTTGGGCGACATGTTGCCGTCATCGGCTGGTGGGACAGATGGAAAATCATTGCGATAAGGATCGAAAGTGTCGGCGTCGTGCAGCACATAAGGCTCGTCCAGAGCCACGCCGTTGCGATAGACCACGCCATTACGCAGATGGATACGGTCTCCCGGGACGCCAATGATGCGCTTTACCACGTAGGTGCCGGCCTGATTTGGGTCGGGATGCAGAAACACAACGATGTCCCGGAAACGTACGTCCCGATAGGGAAGCAGCGGACCGATCCACTTGCTCCGCGGAGCAAACTGGATGCGATTCACGAACACGTGGTCGCCGATCAGGAGCGTATTCTCCATCGAACTCGATGGAATCTCGAACGCCTGTACGACAAAGGTGATGATGAAGAGTCCCGTAACGAGCACCGCGGCCAGCGACGACAGAAACTCGACCGTAGTCTCCTTCGGTTTCTCTTCCGCGACGTTGTCTTCGGGCGCTTCTTTGACTGCTATCTCTTTTTTCGCCACCGTCATCGTTCGTTGTCGGCTCAAAGCGTCTCTCGAGTCTGTTGAGTACTGTGGCCAGGGTGCGGGTTTGAGCCGTACCGTAGTTATTGGTAGGCGCGGCTTTGGACGTGCCCTAAGCCCCGTAAAAAGTGGGCGCCTCAGCCCCTGAGGGACATTTTCAGTGTACCAGTCGCAGCGTCCGATTCCAGCGCGTGAGCTGAAAAATATGCGTCACCGCGTACGCCAGATGATAGAGTCGGCCTGCAATCGATGAAGATGGGCTCTTATCCCAATCCCGCACCGACCAGTAAATTACCAGCGGCGTTCCAATGATGTTCTCCCGCGGCACGAATCCCCAATACCGGCTGTCCTGGCTGTCGTCGCGGTTGTCGCCCATCACGAAATAGTGCCCGTCGGGAATAATCAATTGGCCGTCTTCCACCAACTTCCGCATCTCCAGCCACCACTTTCCCTCGAGAAAAGGAGCGGGAATATCCACGCGCGGAAAATCGTCGCGAAACAGATTGTTCGGTGGTTCCAGAAACCGTACATACGGTTCGTCCAGCGGCTTGCCGTTGATGAACACCTTCTTGTTCACCATTCGCAGATGGTCTCCGGGGACGCCGATTACGCGCTTCACAAAGTGCTGCTGCGGATCGACCGGGTAGTGAAACACGATAACATCCCCACGCTTGATCGCCTGATACGGCATCAGGTGATCGCCCGGCCCACGTCCTCCGTAGCACAACTTGTTCACCAACAGGTAGTCGCCGACCAGCAGCGTGTTCTGCATCGACTCGGAAGGAATCTGGAACGCCTGAACGATAAACGTGATTACGAAAATCGCAATCACGACGGTGCCCATCAACGACTGGAGCGATCCGATTATATCGCTGCCGAAAGTGTTAACTAGGCGCCGCGTCGGCATAGGAGGTTGTTCGACTGCGGCCTGGAGCTCAACTGGAACCCCAGGCGGAGCGGCGACGGGAGCCGGAGGGGCCACAGGATCTTCGATCGAAGCGATAGGAAAGTTTGGCGAATCCATGAAATCTAATTTCTTCTTTTCTACTGAATCTTCTACTTATCCTCTAAAGCTTCGGCCGAATGAAGCCCGGCAGAATGTAGCGGCGCTCCCTTCGCATCGCCGGCTTTCGGGCGGGAGGCCAGAAACGTCAACAGTTGCCGCGCCGCGTCCTGCTCGGCCGTTTTTTTGGTCGAACCCTGAGCCCGCCCAACGAACTCCGTGCTCTTCCCACCATTCTTTGGATGCAATCGCGCCTCGACCGTGAACGTCTTGCTATGTTCCGGACCGGCCTCCTCGACCAGCACATACGCGGGTTGAGGCAGTCCCAGGCTTTGCACCGCTTCCTGGAGAGCCGACTTGAAATCAGTCACCGGAAGCGTGCCGCCGCCCCGCTCCATCCGTTCCAACTCAGGCGCGATCACATTACGGATCACGAACGCCCGCGCCACCTCCAGCCCGCCATCCAGATAGATCGCCGCCAGGATCGCCTCCAGCGCATCGACCAGCAGAGCTGTCTTGCCGCGCCCGCCGCTCTTTTCTTCGCCACGTCCCAGCCGCAGGTAGTGGCCCAATTCCAGTTCCTGCGCCACCCGGATCAAATGCCTTTCGCTCACCAGGTGAGCCCGAAGCTTCGAAAGCTCACCCTCGCGGAATTGAGGAAAGCGCTGAAACAATTCTTCGCTGGTCACCAGGGCCAGCACGGCGTCGCCCAAAAATTCCAACTGTTCGTTGTCGCTTACCTTGTATTTGCTCTCGCCCGCCTGTTGCGCTTCCTGTTCCCGCGCCTGCGAACTGTGCGTCACTGCCTGCTCAATGAACGCGCGCCGCCGGAAGTGATAATCCAATCCTTCTTCCAGCGCCGTGATTTCCCGTTCTTTCATACGTCCATACGCGGTGTCATTCTTATGTGGGGAGAGCCGCCCTCGGCTGTCCGGCGAGCGCAGATCGCCAGGTTTGTGCTACCGATTTGAGCAACGCTGCCCTAATTCTTCGGAGGCGCCGTCGTTTGCCCCGGCGCCGACCCACTGCTCAGTTTTGTCAACCGGTCCTTCTCATCCCGCGCGGCTTTACCCACGCCCGAGTCAGGTCGATCCTTCGTAAGCTCCACTGCCTGGTCGCAATACTTCATCGCCTCCGGAAGTTTGTTCTGCATATCCAGCGCGACCGCCAGTTGGAAAACCGCGACGGTATCAGGCTGCTCCGGCAACGCGTCAATCGACTTGCGCAGATTCGTCTCCGCATCCGGCCAGTTACTGGCTTTGAATGACAATGTCCCCAAAATAAAGTAGGCCTCGGACCGCAAGAAGCCCTTGAACGCGGCTAGCTTTGCCGGATCATAGCCCGAAGTCGGAACGTCCGTCTCAATCGTCACCAAAGCATGCTCCGCATCCTTCTTGGCTTCAGCCAGGCGCTGGTCTTTGTCCAGATCCGTATCGTGCGTCCGTTCCGCCAGCGCGTGCGCCACTCCAACCAGGGCGGCCGGGTCATCGGGATCAATCGCCAGGACTTTCTTGGCCATTTCGATCATTTTGTCGGCGTTATTGGCCTGCTGATACCGTTGCATGGCTGCCGTATAGAGCAGAGCACGCAGTTCACTCTCAGGAAATTTGGTCGCGAAATCGTCGGCAGACTTTTCCAGCGCCGCTGGATCGGCCTGCGCCATGGCCGCGTTGTAGGCCGCAAACTCCGGCTGCGTCTTGGCCTGTGGCGGACGCTTTCCCTGCGGCGCGGCAGGATTCGCTGTTTGTGCTGCGGGCGCCGACGCGGGTTTGCCCGTGTTGCCGCTACTCTGTCCGAAACTCCAGGCGCACATTCCGCCGACGTACATGCCCAGAACTGCCACCGCCTCCAAGACGATCGCTGCTCGCTTCATGCTTTCTCCTCGCCCCTGAACTTTTCCGATCTCAATCACCCGCGACAGCCGCAACGATAAATCTTATCGTAGTGTGGGTTGTTTTCACTGAGAGCTGATACCTAACAGCTGACAGCTTACTACTGCGGTTTTGCCGGAGGCTCGTATGCCTGCTCCAGACCGTGCTCCGCCGCTGCCTTGACCTCGGGCAGTTCCGCCCCGGCAGTCAAAGCCGCCTGGTACTCCTTCATGGCCGCCTCGCGATCTTCCTTCATATCCAGAATCCTGCCCAGATATACGTGCGACCATCCAACCACCTTGGGATCTTTCGTCTCCTGGATCGCCTTCTGGAAATTCTGTTGCGCGCCCTCGCGATTCTTAGTCGCCACCGCGGCCTGTGCCAGGATGAACAGCGCCCGACCGGGATCTCCGATTTTCTTATCCAATGCCTGCTGCGCCAGTTCCTGTGCGCCCTTGGGATCGCCCGCCGCCAGACGCTTTTCGGCCGTCATCAGCATCCGGCGATCTTCGAGTCGGGAAAGTTGCACCAACTCCGGCGCCGATACACGCACATACTGCACCTCACCCGCTGCCTTCTCCTCCGCCTTCAAATCGACGTTATTTAGAATGTCCGAATACGCTGTTCGCAGTCCTGCCGGATCTTTTTCAAACACCACCAGGGCGTTGTAGAAGTATCGGGTTAGCACGTAACCTTGCTTGACCGCATCGTCCACCGCCTGCTGACGCATGGCCTCGACGGTCTGCTTGTTTCCCAGCGTGCGTATCTCAATCGCCCGTATCAGGCACTCGGTCACCAGCAGCGAGATGTCCGACTTGAATCCCTCTTCCAGCGGCGCCCGCCTTACCGATTGCAGTAGCGGTTCAATGCGCTTGATCGAGCTGAAATGTTTCTCCGCCAGCGGATCGAGCAGATAGTGCAGATACGCATGCCGAATCTGCGGCATCTTCAGCGGATCGGTCGAACTCGGGTCCGGCGAAGGAAAGACGACCACGTCATAGTCAGTCCCGTAATTGCGGGCGTTCGCCTCATTGGGATCGCCCATGAAATCGAGATAGACGGTGAACGTCCGCCCGAGAAATCCGCCCGACTGCATTTTTAGATAAATGTCGGTATCGAACACCATCTTCGACAGCGGGACATGATAGCGATCCACCAGCGCCGCATAGTTCGCGCGGTGCTTCTCCCAGATATTATGCAGCCCGGCCTTGTCGTAGAACTTTTCCAGCACCGTGCCAAATGCCGACAGCGGCTCGGCATCCGGAGGCATGTCATCCTCCTTCACTCGCGGCAAAAAGTGCGGAGGCCCTTGCAAGTACAGCGCCAGCGATACATACTGCGACAAGTCATGCGCCGCATCTTTTCCCTTATGCCCCAGGTACCAGTCGCACATCGCAGTCATGGCGCCCTGCGCGTCCTCGGAATTTCGCAGGTTCCGCTCCACCTCAGCCCGAATGTTGAGCCGCTGCGCATCGGAAATGTTCAGGCCTTCGCCGTAGCCGCAGGTATTCATCGCCGTCAGCACGGCGAACAGCGTCTCACTCGTATCCAGCGTAATCGGATTATTATTGTCCGCCAGACACACCGGCCCCAGCAGCCCCACCAACCCGGCCACCACGAAACCGCGAAGCCCACAACGTTTCCAAAAGTGAAGAAACCGACTCAGGAATCCCTCCCGCAGGCAAACCACACACGATGGCCAACATGAACCATAGGCGGAGAACACCTTCAGTTTAAGGGCTCGTAGGCAGAGGGTCAAACCGATTTGGGGGCTTATGGTGGTTGATCTTTCCTGCACGACCATCAAAGTGGGTCCCCCATCCTTCGCGCTTTTTGCGAAGGGTGGGAATGGGGAATGCTGGCACTAGAGGTTTGAGGCAGGAGAGCGCTACTCTACCCGATCACGAATCGAAATCCAAGCAGAGGCAATCGCCGGTAGCACGAGCGCTTGATAAGGTGCGGATGATGAGCGCCGTAGGTTCGATGCACACGGCTGCGCATAAGTAAATCCCACGTCAGAGATAGCATCGCGTCCCGTCATTGCAAAGTAGCAAGCACGGGGCACCCACATTTCTATAATGGGTACGAGAAAGCTCACCCCGAAAAGGTGGGCCAGCCTGGCTGCGAGATGTTATGAAAAGGAATACCGCATTCATTGTCGCGCTGATTCTCGCCGCGCTCATGCTGTCCGGCTTCTTGGCGGTCTTCGTCGACTGGATTTTCTGGTTCGCCATGATGTGTGCGGTCTATCTCGCGGTCGCGAAGATGTCGCGAAGGGCAAAGGGATTCGCTAATAGGGCCAGGGACTTTAGGTTCGATGACTAGACAGGCTATATTCAAGATCGTTCTTGCATCAGCGGGGCTGGCTCTGTCGCTTTACCTCGCGCTCGGCGGCTGGGCATTGAAAGCAGACTATGGCATCCGTACTCCCGGCGTCAGAGCAGCGGAGTCTGTCGGCACGTCAGGTCGAGGCCTCAGCGCGGCGTTCGCTACGCAGTTGTCTGTTGACTGCGCTTTCTGGTTCGCCTTGATGTGCCTGATCTATTTTGTGGTTACGAGGCTTCGACAAAGGTCTCGATGACTAGACCTAGACGGCAGCATGACGCGGGCCGGTATTGCGGAGGAAATAATGAATCGCAAGAACGGAATCTTTCTTTCGACCATTCTTTTTGGGCTCACGGCGCTTGGATCGATGCCTGCCTATGCCCAACAACCTCTGATCCAGATTACTGCCCCGGCCAACAATAGCTTAGCTACCGAGGGCCAGACAATCACCATAACCGTCTCTGCTGACCCCTCGGTCCAAATCGTGGGCGTGATTCCCCAAGGTCCGCTTCCGGAGGTGCAAGCGACCTCGTCCGCGAACCAGTTTACGCTTGCCGTTCCAACCACTATTCCCGCAGGACTCTACAACCTTACTGCGATCGGAACCAACGCGAGCGGCGATGTCGAGTCTGTGCCGGTTGCAATTGACGTTGAGCGACAGTACGTTCCCACCAGCATTGCGGCCAATCCGCCCCCCGCTCAATCTCAAGTCGGTCGGCGACCAATACCCAACCTATGTCATCGGAACCTTCGGCGACGGCACCACGCTCGACATTACGGGTTCGACACAAACGGTTTTCAGCTCGAACAATACCCAAGTCCCGTCGTGGTGATAATCGGTGGCCTGTCGACCACTGTCCCTGGAGGAAATTTCACGGTGAATTAACCGACCCAGTCGCTCCTAAACGCCGACCCGACATCGCTCTTGTGTGCTAGCATTTCTCCTGCTGCTGGTCCCTTTGATGCTCAACTTACGTCCAATTCCCTTGGGCTCGATCCCTGGCATTGAACCTGTGTTCGTAGTGGGAGCGGGCCGCTCCGGCACTACTCCGCTACAACTTGCCCTCAATATGCATCCTGAACTTGGTGTGTATGGGGAAACGCAGGCATTCTTTGAGTATCGAAGGTTTGGGCCGCCCGCCAATGAAGTGAACTTCCGATCTCTGCTCGACCACTGGCGCGGTGTTCTTTCCGAGTGTTGCCCTTACAACGATCTCCTCGAGAATCGAGAGATACAAAGCCAGTTGGCTGATGCGCCGAGCTACGCCCACATACTGAACATACTGATGGGAGCGATAGCCGCCCGCGAAGGCAAGAGCCGCTGGGGTGAAAAGACTCCGGCGCATATTTTAAAGCTGCCCGAGATTCGCGCCTGCTTTCCGAACGCGGGGATTATCCACATCGTGCGCGACCCTCGCGCCGTGGTTTGCTCTACCATCAAGGCCTTCAACCGAGGGCAATTCACCGACTGGAATGTCTATAGCGCTGCCCACCACTGGCTGCGCTGTTTAGAAGTTCATGCCCGGCAAGAGTCGCGCAAGGAATCGGAAAACAGCGACCGCTACATGCTGGTGCGATACGAAGATTTCGTAACTCAGCCAGAGGAAAGTCTAAATGGAATCTGTTCGTTCCTGGGCATTACGTTCGTGAGAGCGATGCTGAAGGCTCATCAAGTCGCGTCCGACTACGTACGGCCGCGCAGATGTGGCGGCAAACCGGATTTGCACGTCCTGACTCGAAAACCATTGGATTCCGGCCGCACCGATGCCTGGCGAGGAATTCTTTCCCCTGCTCAGTCCAAACTCATCGAGCAGGTTGCGGGAAGGCAGATGGCAGGTTTGGGTTATGAGCCAGCGCACGAAGGGGAGTCTCACGCACCCCTGCGGGTTTCGTACTTTTCGATGCGATCGGCAGTTTGGGTAAGCGGGGAAGTCCTGATGAATCAGATCAAAATACCGTATTGGGCTGTCCGACGTGTGATCGATTCGCGGAACGCGTCGAAGGGTTCCGATGATGCTCAAAATGGGGCGACTCCTGTGGTGAACTCCACTCTCTCCGTAAAGCAGAAGCGGATGGGGTGACTAGCATGGGCCGTTTATGCCTTTTGGAAGACGGAACAGGTTAACCTCGGCAAGTCACGTCCTTTGCGCTAGCGGGAAAAGCTTCCGCCCCAGTGTGCTTCCCGAGCCTAAGTCGTCTAAAAACCTTGTGCTTACTTTTCGGGTTCCGTTACCTTCAGGACGCGGTCCGCGTCGACGTCGCGCAGTATTTGGATGGCACCTGGGGGCCAGTGAATTTCGATCGCTCCTACATGGCTGTCGGCACCCAGGCCAAAATGCACGGGGCCATTGCTCGACGACGCATAGCCATATCCCGCGCCTGCCAGGCCGGCGGTATTGGTAACATCGGTGAAGGTGCCGTTGCCGTCATTTCGGAAGAGGCGGTTGCGGAATTTTGGCGAGTCTTTCTGGAGCGTCGCAAGGTTGGCGCCATTGGTGAAGAAAATGTCGGGACGTCCGTCGCCGTTGTAATCGAAAATGGCCACGCCGCCAGCCATAGTTTCAGGTGCGTTCTTCGCCGGAGTAACTCCATTCTCCAAGTGAAACGGGATTTTCTGCAGCTCGAATAGGATTGGGCTAGGGCTGGAATCGGTTATTGCAGAAGGAAGCGAACCCAGCATGAGAGCGAAGGTAAGTAAAACAAGCTTTAGGACGCGCATTCCCGCCTCTGCCTCCATTTCCGGCCACTCCCTACATAAACTGCGCCGTGGCCGCGCTTTTTGCAAGGTTTTGCTTCATCGATGACATGCGGACGTTGGCGTGCTTGTCTGAAAACGGGGAGGCGCCCGTCATGAGTCTTCCGAGCCGATCCGTTTCCGGAATAGTGTCGAAATAGGAAATACACTATTGCATTTCGCGTCAGCATGCCCCTTCGGTCCTTTCGGCTCTCGCCGAACTGTACGACTATTACTCACAGGCGGCGGAGCCGCACACGGCCAGAGATACTACCGGATATCGGTAGCGAATCCTGGAATTCAGACGTCAGAACTGCGTCCGCGCTCTCTTCATCGGATCCGACGCAGGAGTTGGGGTTTTGGAATCTCTCAATCCGCTATTTTCTTCCGACTTCATGCCGCACGGCTACTGCTATCAGTGGAATCCGTGGATTGTATGGCTTCATGTCATCTCCGATCTCCTTATCACGATTTCGTATTACTGCATACCACTGGTGCTGATTTACGTTGTCCGCAAGCGCCGGGACTTGCCTTTCCACTGGATGTTCCTCATGTTCGGAGCGTTCATACTGAGTTGTGGCACAACCCACCTGCTGGAAGTGTGGACGGTATGGCGCCCGGACTATTTTTTATCGGGCATCGTAAAGGCGGCCACCGCGGCGGTCTCCGTGACCACGGCGGCATTGCTACTGGCAGTGGTTCCCAAAGTATTGACGCTGCCCAGTCCCGCCGGATTACTGGCGGTCAATAGCGAACTCGCCAAACAGGCCGCGGAGCGAAGACAGGCGGAAGAGAGGTTTCGCGCTCTACTGGAAGCTGCCCCCGACGCCATGGTCGTGGTGAATCGCGAAGGAAAAATCGTACTCGTCAACGCCCAGGTCGAGAAGTTATTCGGATATGGTCGCGAGGAACTGTTGCAACAGCCGATCGAAATATTAGTGCCGGAGCGATTCCGCGGACAGCATCCCGGCCATCGCAATGCCTTCTTCGCCGATCCCCGGGTACGTCCCATGGGGGCCGGCATTGAGTTGTATGGATTGCACAAATACGGCCGCGAGTTCCCCATCGAAATCAGTCTCAGTCCCTTGCAGACAGCGGAGGGCATATTAGTCTCCGGCGCCATCCGCGACATTACCAGCCGCAAGCGGGCCGAGGCCAAGTTTCGCGCTCTGCTGGAAGCAGCCCCCGATGCCATGGTGGTAGTGGATCGAACCGGAACGATTGTCCTGGTCAACGCGCAGGTCGACCGCTTGTTTGGCTATCGTAGAGAGGAAGTTTTGGGCCGAAAGATTGAGGTCCTGGTGCCCAAACGTTTTCAGGATCAGCACCCGGCTCACCGCGACGCGTTTTTTTCCGATCCCCGGGTCCGTCCCATGGGCGCCGGCCTAGAATTGTATGGATTACATAAGGACGGCCGGGAATTTCCCATCGAGATCAGCCTCAGCCCATTGGAAACGGAAGATGGGATCCTGGTCTCCAGCGCAATACGAGATATTACTGAGCGCAAACGGGCGCAAGACCAGATTCAGAACTTGAACCGCGAACTGGCGGGGCGAAACACCGAACTCATCGCGGCCAACGAAGAATTGGAGAGTTTCAGTTACTCCGTGTCGCACGATCTCAGGGCTCCAATCCGGCACATGGATGGATTCTCCAAGTTGCTCCACGACGAGTACGGCCCCGACCTGGACACGACAGCCCAGCATTACCTGCGCATGATTCAGGAAGGCGCCACCAGCATGGGTGGACTGGTGGACGGCTTGTTGAACCTGGGCCGCATCGGGCGGAAGGAACTCGATTGTAAACTCACGGATTTGAATTTGCTGGTGAAGAGCGTGCTCCGCGATCTTCAACCCGACTGCGAGGGACGGCAGATCGAGTGGCGCATTCAAGAATTGCCCAGTGTGCCATGCGATCCCGGATTGATGAAGCAGGTGTTCGCCAACCTGCTTTCCAATGCCGTGAAGTACACCCGACGCCGGGATTCGGCTCTCATCGAGATTGGCGAACTTGTTCGTGAACCTGCGGTCGAGGGCCGTTCGGTTATCTATGTCCGAGACAACGGCGCAGGATTTGAGCAGCAATACGTCCACAAACTATTTGGCGCTTTCCAGCGACTGCACCGCGCCGAAGAGTTTGAAGGAGCCGGCGTGGGATTGGCCACGGTCCAGCGCATCGTCCGAAAACATGGGGGCCGCATCTGGGCAGAAGGGAAGGTAGATCAAGGCGCCGCTTTCTTTTTCGAACTAGGGCAAAACCTGAACCCAACGCCGGAGGAGACCCTGGCATTGACCGGGCGGACTTGTCCGTTCCCGGGAGCCAGCCAATAGGAGTAACCCAATGATTCATGATGAAGTAGAAATCCTGTATGTCGAAGATGACCAGGCAGACGTGGAACTAACGCTGGCGGCCATGCGACGGGGCAAGATGGTAAACACCATGCACATCGCCCGCGATGGGGCAGAAGCACTTGACTTTTTGTTTTGCCAGGGTTCGCACGCCAGTCGTGAATTCTCCAATCCCAAGTTTGTTCTGCTCGATTTGAAACTACCCAAAATTGGAGGCATCGAGGTGCTGCGAGCTATTCGCAACAATCCCCGCACCAGTCTTCTTCCGGTGGTAATTCTGACTGCATCGAACGAACAACGGGATCTGATCGACAGCTATCAATTGCACGTCAACAGTTACATCCAAAAACCCGTAGACTTCGCAAAATTCCAGCAGATCGTGCAGCAACTCGGGCTCTACTGGTTGATTGTCAACCAGACGGCTCCCGCAACAAACTCTGCCGCGGCGGGGTAGTGCTATTTTGTCTGAATGCGCGCAGTCTGCCTCGTGCAAAATCCTATCTCGGCCGGGCAGCGGCAACTCTCCGCCAGCAACGCGCAACCTACTTTCAACGTAAATCTTGAGTGGCCCCTCGGCAGCGGTTTTGGGGGCGCTAACAAAAAAGGAGCAATCCGAATGAATACATTCAATCGCCTGTTGATGTGTGTGACGCTGATATGTCTGATGACAGCTTGGACCTTCGCCCAAAACTCCAGCGAAGACAAGTCCAAGAGCGAAGTACGAACCATGACCGGATGCCTCACCCAGAACGGCAACAACTACACCTTAACCGCCAACGATGGCAGCACCTGGGAGATTCACGGCAACAGTTCGGTCGATTTGGCTAGCCAGGTGAACCATACCGTGGAAGTCACTGGCGCGGTCTCGCACACCATGGCCCACAATATGAAAGAAGATGAGAAAGATATGGCGCACGATACCGGAATGAAGAAAAACAACGCCGAACATGGTCACCTGAAAGCCACCGACGTCCATCAGGTTTCCGATTCCTGCCACCAGTAGGCTCGTATCGGAAGTGAAAAAACGAAATGGGCACCCGGCATGGGTGCCCGTCCTTTGATGGCATGTTTTCGGTACGGTGTTAATTACCCTCGAACGCTGATCTTCGAAAACGACAGTACGGCACGACTCGGCGTCGGCCGGCCCATTGAGAGCGCAGGACGAAATGTCGTGAAGATCAACATGCGCTTCACTTGGGGCAACACTTCCTTTGACGCTTCGGTGTCCGACAGAATGCGGTAATCCTGCACCCGGCCGTTGGCGTCGACGTAAGCCTCAATCACCAGTGAATCGGCATCGATCGAATCCATAGTCATGCCAAAGGCGCTCTGCTGCAATTCGGGCGCGGTATTGAGCATGACCAGCGGTACATCGTTACTCGCCACCAGCGACGACGGCGCCACAAAGTAAACCATGGCGATGCCAAAGATAATCAATGCGCTCAGAAATCCAGCCGTAGCCGGAACCATGAAGGCGTGCAGGGAATTTTCCAGCCGAATTCTCCAGCCTTCGAAACGAACTCGCCGGGCCTGGTCCGTTTCCCGCGAAATGGCCAACCGCAGCCTCAACCCCAGGTCCGCCGGAACCCTCGGCCGCATCGTGCTCACCAGCAACTGTTGCGTCTTTCGCAGTTCGCGATACTCCCCGCTGCAATCCGCGCACCCCGACAAATGATCCTGCAGCGCGAGCATCTCCGTGCCCGTAATTGCTCCATCCAGATATGGCGAGAATAGCCGCTTCGCCCGCGGGCACTCCAGTGGCGCATTATTCACTGTGCCTGTCTTCACTGTGCCCATCATGAAATCACCTCGAACCTTCTACCCCCTCCAGCAACCTGCGACCGCTCTTTATGATTTTGTTTTGACGAAGCTAACCCCAATTCGTTTCCAACTTCGCGTACGTACGGCGCCAGCCGTTGCCGCAGTGCGTCTCTGCCACGCGTAAGCCGAGACTTCACCGTTCCCAGCGAAATCTCGAGAACCTCGGCAATCTCTTCGTACGACATGTCTTCCAGATCGCGCAGAATCAAGGTTGTCCGGTACGGCTCCGGGACTTTGCGCAACTCCTCATCCACCCGGTGCTGCACTTCGTGATGCGCGACCTGGTCAAACGGAGATTCCGCATGATCGGTCAGCGCCACCTGCATCGCATTCTCTCCCAGGCTCGGTCCATCGGATTCCACCGGCTCAATCGAAGTCTCTTTCGCCTTATGCCGGAACCACCACCGCCGCCGGTTCGCCGCCTCATGCAGCGCGATGCGGTAGATCCACGTCTTCAGCGTCGAGCCGCCATGAAAATGCTTCATCCCGCGAAACACTTTCAGAAACACATCCTGGGTCGTGTCGGCCGCGTCCGCCGGATCATTCACGATCCGATAGACGAGCCCATACACCGGCTGCTGAAACTCGCCAATCAGCCAGGCATAGGCCTCTTCCGAACCAGCTTTCAGTTCGGCGACAATCGCCGCCTCTGCTTGCGACCGTGCTCCGATTGCACTTGCCAGATCACCCAAGGTGGTTACTCCCGCCATAATGGCGTCCCCTGCTTCCTAAATCATTATAGGATTTTACACCCTACCGCGCCTTAAAATCTGCTGCCCAGCCTGCTCCAAACTGCTGCGTGCCCGGTGTGTTCGATGCTCCCCGCGCGAAAACTGTGGAACGACACTCTCACTCCACATAGACTCCGCCCACCTGTCTAGAGTTCCCGATCTGTAAGTGTTTTGTTTTCATGACACCGGCGACCAAGACTGAGAGTGAGCGAAGCGGGCGACGACCACGTTTTTAGCGCAAAGGTCACCTCTCTATGGTTACTCGCCGTTCCCCGGCGCGCTAAGACATGGCAACCGACCCTTGAAAGCTGGCGGATTCCTATAGAATTCCCTCATTCCTCTCAAGCTTTCACCGGATTACAACGATCCTTCGCCGTTCAATCTGCTCTGGCTGTTATAGCGGCTCCGTTCGGGACCTTCAGATCCAATCTGCGCACGATCTCAGCCAGCGCGGTCAGCAACGTTTCGTAACTCTTATCCATTCCCATCGCCGACTTTTCCAGGAAGGCGCATGCCCCGTCTTGCCGCAGGCGTTCCTCATTCTTCTGCGACAGCGCGGTAAACGCTACGACCGCGATTTTCGCTGTCTCGGGATCGCTCTTTAAAGCCTTCAATACATTCGGCCCCGTCATCTTCGGCAGCAGCATGTCCAACAGGATCACGTCCGGCTTCTTTTCTCGCGCAATTTCCAGGGCTCGCTCCCCATCGGTCGCGGTGCAGACGTCATAGCCGGCACGCGCGAGAGCACGCTCCGTAGCCAGTCTCAGGAATTTGCTGTCATCGACGAGCAGAATCTTGGTCATCTCTCCATGTCTCTTTTCAGAAGTCTCGCCTGCGTTCACTCGGATTCCTGGAGGGAATCGACCGTGAACGAGCCGTCACCGTATTGCTATCGGCAGTTTTGTGAAGCGGGCGAGCAATCAGGAGTAACTAGGATGAGATTCGTCTCAGGTGGGCTCTCTCGAAAGGCCAATTGTGTGCAGTGGGTAATCTCGCCCGCTGGTTTGGTAGAACCAGGGGCAGCAGCCGCTCTGCCCAGAATCACTTCTCTATAGGAAACTTGTGCGCTCCTTCCAGCATGGCCTTTACGGCCGCACGACAGGCCGAGCGCAACTCTTGCTCGTGACCATCGGGAATCGATTTCGAGAGCAGCAGAGTGGTGGTCCCGTGCAGAGTCGCCCACACCGCCAGCGCCAATTGCGTGTGATCTTCGGGCATGCCTCCCAGCCGTTTGGCCAATAACCGTTCCACGAATGCGAAGTTCGGCCTCGATTCCCGGATCGGCCGCGGCCGGCCATTGCCTCGCGGCGGCGAAAGCTCCCGGGCGTGAGTATAAAAAAGCTGGTACTCATGCGGCACCCGGAGCGCCTGCTCGACGTAGGCCTCGGCCATTTCCTCCAACGTATCCCGCGCCGCAAAATCCTGCCGGATGCGATCCGCAATGCGCAGCAACAACCCGCGTACCAGGTCGCGACGGTCTTTGAAGCGCCGGTACACTGCCGGGGTGTTCGTTCCCGCCGCCCGCGCCACCGCCCGCATGGTCAGAGATTTGTCTCCCCCGCGCTTCCACAAGCGGTGTGCGGCATTCAGAATGCGGTCTTCCAGATCGGGATCAGGGCGCCGGGGCATTCTGCGTTCCTTCTGCTTTGAAACGACCGGTTTCTCTAAGACTTGGTTCTCTACAACCTGGTTATGTACGATCTGGTAAATCCGGCCGGATTTCACGCGATACTGCGGCACCGGCGCCATAATCCCGGAAATTGTGTTGACATCGTATACATAACACCGTTATACGCAGAAATACAAGTCCTCACCCATCACAACAGATTGCGCTATCAGGAAAAGGCGATGCGCCCTGTAATGGCTATTCGATGCTGCGCTAAATGTCTTAAAATAGATGCGGCGGACTTTTAGAAATGGCGCGCGAATCGATCATTATTTCTTCCACTAGCATTTCTTCCGCCAGCGCTTCCCCGGCTGGCGATTCTCCAACCAGGATTTCTCCCGGCCCGCAGTTTATGACCGCCATGGCGCTGGCTATCGTGGCCGACGTGTTGCAGCTTGTGATTTTTCCTTTGTTTGTGGAGGGTGCGCTTTCTCCGGCAGAGGACCTTCTTGATCTCGGCGTGGCGGCCGCGATGGTACGGCTACTGGGATGGCACTGGGAATTTCTACCCTCATTTTTCGCCAAGCTGGTGCCGGGAATGGATCTGGTTCCTTTCTGGACGATGGCAGTGGCTAGCGTTTGGCGCAAAGCGAAACGAGCAGTCGAAAGCACCGAAGCCAAGCCCCTGGAGAAGTAGAGATACCGGCAAACCGAGCGGTGTTGCTCCTATGGAAAGGGCAATTGTTCAGCGCAAAACAAAACGCCCCAGACTCATAGAGTCATGGGACGTCTGTTGATCAGCCCTCCCCCAAGTGCTGCTCAAGCACAATCTAACTCTGACCCAATCCCCGGTAAATGGCTCACCAGTGCCATATATGGCACGAAAGTGGGGTCTAACGCGCCGTAGCGTAAGCACATGAAAAATAAGGCCTCATTGCCAGGCAGCATCTTCCATGTTGCTAAGGGCAAATGCCGGAAGAAATAATTCTGACATTGATTTGTACAAGCCCGCGGCATTTCGCAAAGTAGATGAAAGAGCCAGAACATCGGGATTGAGGAGGACCGATGAAACCCTGACGGAGTTGGAAATGGAGCCGACGAGCGGACTTGAACCGCTGACCTGCCGATTACGAATCGGCTGCTCTACCAACTGAGCTACGTCGGCTTCTTAACGATTCTAAATGCGAGGCCGGAAAGCGTAAAGAGAAACGCCGATGAAGGGGCGCTACCCGCTAGGCAGCCCGAGCCGCAGCCAGGGCCTCGTACTCCTCCTCCGACTCTGCGGGAAGCAGAACCCACATGGTGTAGATGCCCAGCGCCGTTCCGAATGGAATGTTGGTAAACAGCGAAAGAAAGGCCACCACGAGCGTGAGCACGCGAGCCCAGCGCTCGCGCTGCAATAAACCGTAGCCGGCGATGAACCCACAGGCTGCTTTGGCGAGGAGGATAATCGCAATCGCGCTCAAGAGCGGAGTCAGAAACTGCGGCGGACCACTCTCCGGTCCGCGGGCGCGCAGATGTGGGAACAAAGTATTCGCGACAATGAATAGCGCCAGGCCACCGATCGTGTTCAGCGCCGAGAGCCCGAACCACAATATCGCTAGCAGGCGCACATGCTCCTGCACCCGGCCCGGCCGCGGCTGCATGAGCGATACCGGACCGATGATCTGCTTGCCGCATTTGTTGCAAAAAGCCTGACCCGGCTGCACTGCCATGCCGCACTGATCGCAGAACATAATCCCTCCGCCGCTTACCATCTAGAAGTTCGTCTGAAGGCCGGAGAATTTCGAAACCCTCAAACACTTCAACAAAAGATAATACGCAGAACCCGCGAAACAGTTCCCGCCTAAGTTTTCGCAGGATCGTTTTTTTGGGCGCTTTTTTGCTACCCAGGGGAAGTTGTCTTGAGAATGCTGAATGGAACGCAAAAACGAAGAGGCCACCCGGCAACAGGGCAGCCTCTTCTTCAAGGGAGAATAGTTCCAACGGAGCTTAAAAATCCGTCAAAACTTTCTGCCGAAATCTTATGAGTCTAAAAACGGGGGTGTCAAGCGATTTTTATGAAATAAATGTCTTTGTTTTCAATGGCTTACATAAGCGATCAATACTCGCGGAGAATGTACCAATTTGAGACAAAATGTTCATGCAAAGGTTCTAAGCCGATATTTCTAAAGGCACTTACCGGGGTTTAGAGAGGGTTTTGGGGGACCGAACCGGTGCTCTCAGTCCCACTTCCAGACGTACCTTTGACCACCGTTTCTGTCAGCCGCAGCGAGATAAATTCCATCTGTTCGGGACGGTCAAATACTTTGTCGGGATACATGCGTTTCATCAAAATTCTGATTCCCCCGAAGGCTACACCGGCCACGACTGCGAGTCCCGCAAGAATTCCGCAGAGAATCACGATGTTGAGAATCAGCATGTAGAGGTCGCGCGCCTGCGCATTGTCGGTGGCCTGGTTCCAGGTGACGCTGGCTTCCCAGTTCACCATTCCGAGCAGCGACTTTGCATCACCGTCAGAGATCGGTCCGGTCGCGATGGCAACGATGGGCCCGGTGCGTTTGTCGAAGAATGAACCTGCGCTTTCAATCGCGGCGACGCCCGCCTGCGGCGGTGCCATGTGATGCGCAGCATCAATCCGGCGCAAATGCTCGGCGGCTAGTTGTGGCGTGGGATAGGAGATCAGCATCAACGTCGCTTCGCCGCTCGTTGTGTTGTAACGCGCCAAAGTTACTTCCGAACTGGCATCGAAATCGACCTGGTCCGCGGCGACCGGAGGCGCTTGCGCGGCGAGTGCTTCCGGTCCCATCACATACTTTTGGGTGTTCGCGATATAGCCGCGGCGTGGCATGAACTGGATAAATGACGGCAGGTTGCCGGAGTTCCCACGGGGTCGCGGGAGCGCTCCCGCCAGCTCCCGCAACTGCTCCGCCGACATGACGGACTCTGCGCTGAACTGCGCGTCCACCAGCACATGCCCGCGATAGAAGAGTGTGCGCCGGCCCAGCGATACCCCCTGGTCGCCAATGTCTTCCTTGGCCATCCCCGGCTGAAGGTAGAACGTGTAGGCGCCAAAGGCTCCAGAAGCATCGGCGAAGCGCGCAGCGCGAATCTTCAACGTACGGCCGTCGTCCCGCGAGTAGGTACATGTGGCAACGTCGGTGAAGCGGTACTCCTTGAGCACGGCGGCATTCGTAGGGTCGGCGGCTGCGGGATCCTGGCTGATCTGCGGCGCCCCCTGCATCTGCCATCCGCCAAACTGCGCTGGCAGCAACGCAGGCGCCTGATCCGAATGGACTGCGGCTTTCTGCGCCGCTTGCGGATGCGCTGCCCACGCCAC
Organism: Candidatus Sulfotelmatobacter sp.; assembly: GCA_036500765.1. Lineage (NCBI taxonomy): Bacteria > Pseudomonadati > Acidobacteriota > Terriglobia > Terriglobales > Candidatus Korobacteraceae > Candidatus Sulfotelmatobacter > Candidatus Sulfotelmatobacter sp. The sequence goes on along the minus strand of DASYBM010000004.1, from coordinate 1,996,622 downwards.
ACCCAACAGGCTTCCGGTCAACAGGACGATGATAACGGTACGGGAAAAACTCATGAATATCCTGGCTTGAAACACCTACTCACAATTAGACCACAGAGCGGCCAGAAAAGTTTCTAGCGCTTTCTATCACCCAGGTCTCGAAGTTTCTCCGTACGGGCTGGTTACCTACGTGCCGCTTCCCTACACATCAGGGCCATTCACAGTTTGCCATTCCACGGGCAAACTGGTTGTGGGTGAAGGAATGCCGTCAAGCAGTGTGGATAAGAATCAGCGCCGCGGGAATCGCACCAAAGCGGTTCTTCCGGTTCGAGTGAAGGGCAAAGACAGCAACGGTAGAGCTTTTGAAGAGCTGGTGCATACGCTCGATGTTACTCCCGAAGGAGCGCGTTTGGGTTCGGTGCGTCGCGAATTGAATTTACTGGACGAGGTCACCGTTTTCTATCGCCAGCGCAGAATACAGTTTCGCGTGGTCTGGACGAAGAAGATGAAGGGCTCGTCTGAGTTTCAAGTCGGGTTACAGGCTGTGGCCCAGGACAGCGAAGTCTGGGGACTGGATTTTCCGGAGTTCCGGCGTCAACCAGTTTCGCGATCGGCGGCTTCTCAGGCCTTGGCGGCGGTATAGAAGTAGTACAGAGTGTAGAGGTATAAAGAATTAAAGAGAGGACTACGGTATGAGCTGCGCATCGCGCAATAGTGGGCTGAATAGACTTTGGACTGAGGAGGAAGGCCAGGATATCGCCGAATACTCGGTGATGCTCGCCGTGATTCTCGTGATTGTCGTGGGCACCGTGCGCCTGATCGGCTCCAACGCCGGCAACGTATTCTCGCAGGTGGGCAGCGCGATTCAGTAGCGATCAACTGCCGCTCGAGTCTTATTTATACTGCCCCGCAGCTTTATCGATCTTGCTGGCCATTTTCACGCCGCTCAGCCCGTCCACATACTTCGCGATGCCGCGGTAGAGCGATTCGGCAATGCGCTGGCGATATTCGCTGGTTTCCAGGCGATGCTCGTCGGCGGGGTTGCTGACGAAGGAAATTTCCGCCAAAATCGACGGCATGTTGGCGCCAATCAGTACGATGAACGGCGCTTTCTTCACTCCGCGGTCGCGGATGGCCGGGCTCTTGGCCGCCAGGCCACTATGCAGCGACTCCTGCACGTCTCCGGCAAATTCGCGGGACTCTTCAATTTTTTCCTTGAGCGCGATCTTCTTCACCAGGTCCTGAAGTTCGTAGATGGATTTTTCCGACACGGCGTTTTCGCGCGCCGCTACTTCCAGCGCTTCGGGCGAAGAGGTGAAGTTCAGGTAATACGTTTCCACGCCGCGTGCCGCGGGGTCATGGCTCGAGTTGGCGTGGATTGAAATAAAAAGATCGGCACGCTGCTGGTTGGCGATGGCGGTGCGCGTCTCGAGGGGAATGAAAGTATCGTCCTTGCGAGTGTAGACCACCTCAGCCCCCAGCCGACTTTCCAGCAACTTGCCCAGGCGGCGTCCTACTTCGAGCACGAGATCTTTTTCCTGGAGGCCGTTGGGACCGATGGTTCCGGTATCGTGCCCGCCGTGGCCGGGATCGATCACAATTCTGCCAATCTTCAGTCCCAGAGCTCTGATCAAAGACCGGTCGCCGCTGGCAGTCGGCTTGGCCTCTCGCGTTCCCGTTCCACGCATACCCAGGTCTCCTCGCTTCGAAGCCAAACGCGACGCTTTCTGGGGTGCTGGGTTGCTCAGCGTCGGTTCTGTTGCCGACGCCTCCTCGGGAACGGAATCGGCATCCACCGCGACGTCCTTTTTTGAAGATGTCGAGGCCGACGAACGCGAATGCGATGGTGTCGAAAGTTTCGCGACCTTTGGCGCAGGCGCGCCGTTCTCGTCATCATCATCGTCAGCCTCTACAACGACCTTTTTGACGATCCCGGTCGCGGTCCTGGCCCCCGCAGGAGTTGTAGCAAGATTGTCTTTAGACACAACCTCCTGACTCTCATGAAGCTGTTCGTGCTGGGTGATCGGCTTCCCGGCCAGTGCTTTGAGGTCAGCTTTCAACTCCGATTTGGGGACAGACTTCGAACCGTCGGGCTTGGTTCCCTCAGCCTTCGTGGGCACAGCCGAAGTCGCGGTCGGAGGTTCTTCCACATCTCCGGTTTCATCCGCCAGCGCTTTCCCGTGGCCTGCGGCTAGGTCTCTTCCGCGCATGTCTTTAGCGTGAAAATCTTTGCCATGAATATCGATAATCAGACGATAGGGATTCGGTAGCAGAAAGGCGTCGTAGTCCGAGAGATCGTCAACTTCGAGCACCACCCGCGTGCGGCCGGGCTGAAACTGCGCGACGCGAATTTTCTTCAGGAACCCATCATCCACATCAAAGCTCTTGCCCACCAGCGTGGACGCCAGCTTCGTATTGCGCAGGTCGAAAAAGATGCGGTCGGGATGGGCGATGCGCTGCGAACCAAACTTGATCTCGCCCTCCAGATCGATGGCGACGCGGGTGTAATCCGGTGTCGACCAATGCCGGATTCCCGTCACCCGAGGCTGATGTGGCAACCCCGTGCCGGATGAATCTTGTCCGGCATCGGCTTGAGAGTCGGAATTAGGATCTGCTTTCGGATCCAGGTTAAGGGCAGGCTTAAAAACCCTGGAATCAGCGGAAAGGTCCCCACCCTTCTCGCGAGTATCCTTAAGGGCCGTAGCATTGCCGGCGATTTCCCTCCCCGGCTTATTGGGGCTGTCGACCTTCTTCGCGGCAGCGGCCTCGCGATCGAGTTCTACTACTGCCTGCTGCGCATCTTCTACCAGGTGATTGTGCGGATAGCGATGCAGAAAATCCTGAAAAACCGCACGCGCCTGCCGGGCGTCATTCAAGTCGTCTTTGTATATCTCACCAATCGTGAACAGAGCATCGCACCGGTACTTGCTGCCGGGATATTCCTTCCGCAGAAACTTGTACTGGGCAATGGCTTCGTTCAGAATTTTGTCGTCTTCGAAGCGGCGACCCATCTCAACTAGAGTCTCGGCTACGGCGACCACGCTGGGATCGGCCTTGGTCGAAGTGGGTGCGCCTAGATAGACATTGCGATAGGCGTTGAGTACGCGCTGGTAGTTGTGGCGGGTGCGGTCGGCGAGAGGACGTCCGTTGAGCGCTTCACGCATGCGCTCCGCGGCGGCAAAGCGGTCGCGCGCCCAAGCTTCCGTATGATGCGTCCGGGCGTACGCCGGCATTCCGGAAAGCGCCATCAGCAACAGCAGCGCTCCCCAGCGCAGGCTGCGCTGGCTTAATTTCATTTTCAAAGTCGGTCCGTAACTGTCTTGACCCAACTGTCTCGATCTGCCGTTGCAGTTGAACTGCCTTAGGTACCTGAGAGATTGCTAAGTAAAACTTACTGAAAACAGATGCCGTAAACCTATTCGGTGTTGCTGATGTAAAGCATGCCCCGCGCATCTCGTTGAACCCGCACCGGATCGCGTGTAACGCCGGACTGAGAAAGATCAAAACCGCCATAGTAAAGATTGGTAATTCTCCGCACGTAATTCTGCGTCTCGGCGAAATGCGGGACGCCGTTATTGCGGGCCACCGCGCCCGAACCCGCGTTATAAGCGGCCAGGGTCAGATTCACGTCGCCGCCGTAATTCTCAAGAAGTTGCTTGAGATGCCGCACGCCCGCATCCACGTTCTGGTCGGGGTCAAACGGATTCTTCACCTTCAACTCCCTCGCCGTGGAAGGCATTAACTGCATCAGCCCCATCGCTCCCTTGCGCGAAACGGCATTGGAATTGAAGTTCGACTCCACTTTCACCACCGCCCGCACCAGGTTCGGGTCTACATTGTGCCGCGCCGCCGCCATCGTGATGGAGGCGTCGATTTCGTCTTGCGTAGCCTGATGTCCCCGGTAGTTGGCAGCTAAAATCCTGGCATTGGCTGACTGCTTCGACTCATGACCGAAATATTGGGCACCCTCGTATTGGACGACCTCGGCCGCCGCCGACCGCGCCGCCTGCATCGAGGCCGTATTCACCGACGGTACCGGCTTCCAGCGATTCTCCTTGCTGCTCCAGTACACCAGCGAGGACCGCTTCGGTTGCGGAGCCGGCGTCGCCGCATGTTTCTGCACCGGGGCTTCATCGTTCACGTAGATCTTGCGTCCGTGCTCGTCGGTAGTAGAGATTACTTGGGACGTGCTGTCGCCCTCGGCGGCCCACACGTGCAGTGGATAGAGAAAGTAGGAGGTCGCGATTGCCGTGGCGGCCGTCAGCATGAATGCGAGTTGCAGGCGCTTTCGCATATCCGGGCGTTGTCCCTTTCACCAAACTCTCGTCGGGAGACTGGCGCTAGCTAAGACTCGCGCTAGACAGGCCTTGCCCTCCCCACCCACCACCCGGAACCTCACGGAGAATCCTTCAACCAGAGTAGGACCAGTATAGGCAGAAGGAATGCACCCGGCAATCTCTCCGAAGGGAGTAGAACCATCGGAGTAATCGAGGCAAGCGCTTGAAAAATATGCGTATTAGAAGATTTTAGGAACCGGGCGGAAATGCCGGAGGTAACCCAGGGCGAGGTTACCACGGGTTCATGGGTACATCCGCGCTTCGGGCGCCGAACCTCCGCAATTCACCGCAGATGAGCGAACGGATTTTCTATGCGAATGCCCGCAATCTGCTGCTGGGCATCCAAGTCCTCCGACAGGATTCGCGTCGTTCCAGCTTTCGCTGCGGAAGCGACAATGAGTGCGTCCCAGAAACCGATGCGGGATTCGTCCTCGATTCGGAACGCGGCTGCAATTTCGGTCGGCGTTGTTTCCACGCACCAGATCGAATAGCTGTTCACCACCAGCCGCGCTTCGCTTCTCGGCAGCGGGGAAGCGATCTTGCGGGTTACGTTCACATAAAATTCCTTTAGCACTTGCATGCTGAGAACACCGCTGCGCCCGCTCCAAAGTTCTCGCAAAACATTCCTGGCGATGTCGTGCTTGGTTTTCGCATCAACGTCGTGCGCGTAAATCAGGATATTTGTATCGACGAAGGTCTTATCGATCATCGTTCCGCCGTCGATCACCCCGCTCAGCGTTCATGCCGCTCCTCGCGGGTGCCACGAATCACACCGCCCAGATGAAACCCCTGCTCCAGGAAAGCCGTGGCTTGACGCTGGGCGCGCTCATACGCCTCGTCTTCTCCCACCAGAATCTCAATCTGCTCGGCCAAAAGTCCGCTGATAGAGGAACCCCGCCTCGCAGCCAGGATTTTGGCTTTGCGTATTGTCTGCTGGGGGAGGCTAACCGTAAGATTTTGCTTGGGCATAAAGTCTTCTACACGTAAAATACGTGTATCACGTTTAAGGCGTGCAGTCAAGTTAAGCCACCCTGCGTAATCGCATCCTGCACCCGCAATTGCGCGCGCAGCCGCCAGAGACGAAGGTTCAGTGCACCAGATCCTTTGGGTCTCGTTGCGGCTCGACGTGACACCAACGCGCCGCGAAAAATTAAGAGGGAAACGGCAAAGGGCGCAGGATTGTCCGCACTTCGCCCAGACGTTGCTTCGCCCGACGCCAGACTGTTACGATGCGGCGGGGTTGTCGCCAATTGAAGTCCATTCTGAATTACATCGGGGGCGAGTTCGTACGCGGCAAGCGTGAGTTCGCCGATGTGAATCCTGCCGACGGCAGCTTGATTGCGCAAGTGGCAGAAGCCGACGCTGGCTTGGTCGACGATGCGGTGGCGGCCGCCCGTAGAGCGTTGGGCGGGGAGTGGGGCCGGTTGGGCGTCCGCGAGCGCGCCGCTCGGCTGCACAAGGTGGCGGACGCGATCGAGGCGCGCTTCACTGATTTTGTCGCCGCCGAAGTGGCGGACACGGGCAAGCCAGTCGCCCTTGCTTCTAAGCTCGACGTTCCGCGCGCGGCCGCGAACTTCCGCGTATTTGCCGATCTGATCAAAACCGCGCCTCTGGAATCTTTTCAAACCGAAACGCCCGATGGCAAGAGCGCGCTGAATTATGCGGTGCGCAAGCCGCTCGGCGTGGTGGGCATCGTCACTCCATGGAACCTGCCGCTGTTGCTCCTCACCTGGAAAGTCGCGCCGGCCCTGGCCTGCGGCAACACGGTCGTGGTCAAGCCCTCCGAGGAAACTCCGGCGACCGCCACGCTTCTCGCCGAAGCGATAGCGGCGGCGGGAATTCCTGCCGGGGTCTACAACGTCGTCCACGGCTTCGGTCCGAATTCGGCGGGTGAATTTCTTACGCAGCATCCCAACGTAAATGCCGTGACCTTCACCGGTGAGTCGCAGACTGGGGCCGCGATCATGAAGACGGTCGCGGCCTCGGTGAAACCGGTCTCCTTCGAACTCGGCGGCAAGAATGCCGCAATCGTATTCGCCGATTGCAATTTTGACGAAGCGGTCAACGGCATCCGCGACGCGGTGTTCCTCAACACCGGGCAGGTCTGTCTTTGCGCGGAGAGAGTTTATGTGGAGCGCGCCATCTTCCCGCGTTTCGTCGAGGCGCTGAAAGGTAAAGCCGAAACCCTGCAAGTCGGGTCTCCGCTGGAGAACAATACCAATCTTGGCCCGCTCATTTCGGCAACGCATCGCGACAAAGTGCTCTCCTATTACCGATTGGCGCGCGAAGAGGGCGCAACGGTACTGACGGGCGGCGGCATTCCGCAGTTCGGCAACGCGCTCGATCAGGGCTTCTACGTGCAGCCGACGATCTATACTGGATTGTCGGAATCGGCGCGCTGCGTGAAGGAAGAAATATTTGGCCCTGTGTGTCACATCGCTGCTTTTGATGACGAAGAAGAAGCGATCCGGATGGCGAACGATACGAAATACGGCTTGGCCGCGTCGATCTGGACGACGAATTTGAAACGAGGTCACCGCGTAGCGCAGGCGATGAATGTCGGTATTACGTGGGTGAATTGCTGGTTCCTTCGCGACCTGCGAACGCCCTTCGGCGGCGCCGGACTTTCCGGCATCGGGCGTGAAGGCGGAATGCATTCGCTGAATTTTTATTCCGAACTGAACAATATCTGCATTGGCTTGTAAGGCTTGCAGCAAAGCGCAAAAATGGGGAAAGTCGAAAGCACGGTGGTGGCGGGAAAGGCAAAGCCGCGGGGAAAATTTCCTCACGTCAAGCGCGCGGGCGACTTCCTGTTTGTTTCCGGTACCAGCGCGCGCCGCCCCGACAATTCCATTGCCGGCGCGGAGGCCGATGAACTCGGCGCCACGCATCTCGATATTCGCTTGCAGACCAGGGCCGTGATTGAGAACGTGCGTGACATCCTGAAAAGCGCGGGCGCGCAACTGGAAGATGTTGTCGAGGTGACGACCTACCTGGTGAACATGAACGATTTCGCGGGATACAACGACGTGTATGGTGAATTCTTCGGCTACGATGGGCCGACTCGGACGACCGTGGCCGTCCACCAGTTGCCGCATCCACACTTGCTGATCGAAATTCGAGCGATGGCATACCAGCCGGAGAAAAAGAATTAAGGAGCCGCAATGCCGTCTATCAAGAACCTAAGAGCCTTCAACTTTCAGGGTTGGATCGAAGCCAACAAAGAAAAATTCAAGCCGCCCGTGGGCAATGCCCAGGTCTGGGAAGACGGCGAGATGATGGTCACGGTGGTCGGCGGACCGAACAATCGGCGCGATTACCACGACGATCCGACCGAGGAGTTTTTTTACCAGCTCAAGGGCGACATTTTTCTTCGCCTCATGGAGACCCCCGGTAAGCCGCCGCTGGAGATTCCAATTAAAGAAGGCGAAGTTTTTCTCCTTCCCAAACACATGCGTCATTCGCCGCAGCGCTTGCAGGCGGGTACCATCGGCGTGGTCGTTGAGATGCCGCGCCCAGAGGGGGCTATGGACGGCTTCGAGTGGTATTGCCCGAATTGTCATCAACTGGTTCATCGTGCGGAAGTAAAACTGAAAAGCATCGTGACTGATTTGCCGCCTTTGTTTGAGCGCTTCTACAGCGACGAGAGCCTGCGCAAGTGCAAACACTGCGGAGCGGTTCATCCCGGCAAGCCGTAGCCATGTCAGTCATCCATCATGCGAATCATCGACATTCATAATCACTTTTTTCCACGCAATTGGCCCGATCTTGCGGCGCGTTACGGCACTCCCAACTGGCCCTGGATCAAGCATACAGAGACGGGCAAAGCGGAAATCATGGTGGGGGATCGGTTCTTCCGCCAGATCTATTCCGCTTGCTGGGACCCCGAAGTGCGGCTGAGTGAGATGGACCGCGACGGAGTGGACATGCAAATTCTCTCGGCCACGCCGGTGCTGTTCGCCTATGATCGTCCCATTCAGCATGCGCTGGATTGTGCGCAACTGTTCAACGATGCGGCGCTCGGACTCTGCGCCCAGGGTCAGGGCCGGCTGAAGTCCTTGTGCCAGGTTCCGCTACAGGATATCGATTCCGCATGCCAAGAACTGAGCCGGTGTATGCGCGCGGGGCACCTGGGAGTGCAGATCGGCAATCACGTCGGAGAGAAAAATCTCGACGATCCCGGCATGGTGACCTTCCTGCATCATTGCTCGGATGAGGGCGCCGCTGTACTGGTGCACCCCTGGGACATGCTCGCCCCCGAGCGCATGCCGAAGTACATGATGCCGTGGACCGTCGCGATGCCGGCCGAGACGCAACTCGGCATCGTCGCGATGATTTTAAGCGGTGCCTTCGACAAACTGCCAACGAAACTACGCATCTGCTTCGCTCATGGCGGTGGAAGTTTTGCCTTCTTGCTTGGACGGCTCGAGAACGCCTGGCAGCATCATCCCGTGGCACGCGGCGTTTGCGAGTTGCCTCCAAGGCATTATCTGAATCGCTTCTATACAGATTCCGCAGTGTTCGACGCGCGGGCTCTTCAGTTTTTGGTGGGAACCCTGGGCGCGGAGCGTGTCATGCTCGGATCGGACTATCCGTTCCCGCTGGGCGAGCATCGCGTCGGGTCGCTGATTCGATCGAGTGAATTGTCCTCGCTCGAAAAAGACCTGCTGCTGGGCGCGAATGCCGTGGAATTTCTAGCGCTTAATCGCCCGCAGCCTCAAGCGACCCCTGAGGTTTCAACCTCGGCCGCCCCGATCGTTCCCCACGCCGAGCAACTCACGTACAGTTCCTACCTCAAAGTTCCGGAACTTCTGAAGTTGCAGCGCCCGCAATCGAACCCGCAACACCACGATGAACTCTTGTTCATCATCGTGCACCAGACTTACGAGTTGTGGTTCCGGGAGTTGCTGCACGATCTGGACGCGGTGGTCGCCAACCTGCGCGGCGCCGGCGCGAACCCTGAATCGCGCGATGAGGTGTATGAAGCAGCGCGTTTGCTGCGGCGCTGCACGGAAATTACTCGCGTATTGGTGGAGCAGTTCACGATCCTCGAAACCATGCTTCCGACGCACTTTCTGGCCTTCCGCGGAAAGCTCGAGCCCGCCAGCGGTTTTCAATCGGAACAATTTCGCGAGTTGGAATTCTTATGCGGCCTGAAGGACGAGAAAATGTTGCGCTACCATCGCCCGACGCCCGAGGCGCATGCGCAGTTGGAGCGCCGGCTGCGTGAGCCTTCGCTGCACGATGTTTTCTTTGACGCGCTGCGGACCATGGGCAAATTGCGATTCGACGACACAGCGACCGAGCGCGAACGTTTCGAGGCGCGCGCCCGCGCCGTGCTCTCGCTCTATCAGGACGAACGAAGCCATCGCGATTGGATCGATGTCTGCGAACGGCTCACCGAGTTCGACGAACTGGTGGTGAGCTGGCGGCTGCGACATATACAACTGGTCGAGCGCGTGATTGGCGTCCGCATGGGCACGGGCGGCAGCGCCGGGTCGTCGTATTTGAAACTTACCCTGGACAAGAAATTCTTTCCCGAATTGTGGGAGGCGCGAACGCTCCTGACGCAGTAGCGAAGCGTCGCCGTTACGCTAAGCCTTAAGTTGCCAGGTTTCAAAGTTGCAAAGTTTAGTGTCTTTGAAACCTTGAAACTTCTGAAACTTTGAAACCTATGTCATGACTTCTCCACTCCAACCCATTTCACTGATTGGCGCGGGACTGAATGGCCCGCTGCTGGCGCTGGGCCTGGTCAAGCGCGGGCATCGGGTTGAGATCTATGAGCGCCGGTCTGACATGCGGCGCGTCCGCATGAGCGCCGGGCGCTCGATCAACCTCGCCCTGTCGACCCGCGGAATTCACGCCCTCACCGAAGCTGGATTGTGGGACGAGATGCGGAAGATCGTCGTTCCGATGCGGGGAAGAATGATGCATTCGGCGACATCGCAGCTCACTTTTCAAGCCTACGGCAGGAATGACAATGAGGTCATCAATTCGATTTCGCGAGCCGAATTGAATATTGCGCTGATCAGTGCGGCTGAGCAGGCAGGGGTGAAGATCAATTTTCAACAACGTTGTACCGGGATCGATCTGAAGACCGGAGAGCTTTTATTGCGAGATGAACGCAGCGGCGAGAACAGAACGATCGAACGCGAGGTTGTGATCGGCTGTGACGGATCGGTGTCGGCGATTCGCAACGAGATGTTGAAGATGACCGGGTTCAACTTTTCGCAACAATATCTTAATTACGGCTACAAGGAGCTTTCGATTCCAGCCGGGCCAGACGGCATGCACGTATTGGAAACGAATGCGCTTCACATTTGGCCGCGCGGCAATTACATGCTCATCGCCTTGCCCAATGTCGACGGCACATTTGCCTGCATTCTTTTTCTACCATTTGAAGGTCCCGACAGCTTTGCCCATCTGACATCACCTGAGCTTGTGCTGGAATTCTTTCGGGCGCGCTTTCCCGACGCGATTCCGCTTATGCCGGATCTGGCGGCAAATTTCTTTGCCAATCCTACTGGCGCGATGGTTACGATCAAATGTTCTCCCTGGCATATTGATCGCCGCGCTCTTCTGCTCGGTGATGCGGCCCATGCGATCGTTCCCTTTTTTGGGCAAGGAATCAATTGCGGCTTTGAAGATTGTTCGGTTCTGCTCGAACTGCTCGATCGCCATGGAACCGATTGGGCGCGGATCTTCCGCGAATTTGAGTCGGCCCGAAAGATCAATACCGATGCCATCGCCGACCTGGCAGTGGAAAATTTTGTAGAGATGAGAGATCGCGTGGCCGACCCGCGATTTCTCTTTCGCAAGAAAGTTGAGCTGGCGCTCGAAGCGAAATATCCGCGGCTTTTCGTGCCCAAGTATTCGATGGTCACGTTTCATCGCATCCCCTACGCGACCGCACTGCAGCGCGGAAAAGTGCAAGATGGCATCCTCAGCGAGCTCTGCGAGTCCATCGATCGGGTCGAGGGTCTCGATTGGGAAAGGGCTGACCAGCTGATTCGCAGCGGACTCACGCCTCTGGATCTGGCCGCGTGACCCTTCCACCGTTTCACATTGGAAGAGACTTTGCCGTTGCCATGGATGAGCGCGATCCCCTGGCTTATTTTCGTGAACTCTTTTTTATTCCAAAAACGAAAACAGGCGAAGACTGCATCTACCTGTGCGGGCACTCTCTCGGGCTGCAACCAAAATCGGCGCGAGCCTATCTCGACCAGGAACTGCGCGACTGGGCGCATCTCGGCGTCGAGGGACACTTCCACGCCAAAAATCCCTGGATGCCCTACCACCGTCTGCTGACCGAGCAGACCGCGGCTCTGGTCGGCGCGCAGCCGGAAGAAGTCGTGGTCATGAATTCGCTCACCGTAAACCTGCACCTGATGATGGCGTCGTTTTACCGCCCCACGAACGCTAGACATAAGATTCTGGTGGAACGCGGAGCGTTTCCGTCGGATCAATACGCCGTGGCTTCTCAGATTCGGTTTCATAAATTTGATCCGGCATCGTCGCTGGTGGAACTCACGCCGCGCGACGGCGAATCCTGCATGCGCGACGAAGATATCGAAGCGCTGATCGAACGCGAGGGTGACTCGATCGCACTGATCCTGCTGGGCGGCGTGAACTACGCGACCGGACAGGCCTTCGATTTGGCGGCAGTTACAAAAGCGGGGCATCGCAAGGGATGCGTGGTCGGATTCGACCTGGCGCATGCCTCCGGAAATATTCCGCTCCACCTCCACGACTGGGGTCCGGACTTCGGGGTATGGTGCAGCTACAAATATTTGAATGGCGGCCCAGGATGCGTGGCGGGCTGCTTTGTCCATGAGCGCCACGCCCACGCGCAGCATCTGCCGCGCTTCGCCGGCTGGTGGGGACATGACGAAAAGGTCCGCTTCCAGATGGGGCCAGACTTTCATGCCATGCCGGGCGCGGAAGGCTGGCAGTTGAGCAACCCTCCAATTCTTGCTCTGGCTCCTCTGCGTGCGTCGATGGAGATTTTTTCTCGGGCCGGCATGGAAGCCTTGCGCGCCAAGAGCATTTCGCTCACGGCATATATGGAGTTTTTGCTCCGCCAACATGCTTCGCCGAAGTTCTCAATCATAACTCCGCCGGAGCAGGAGCGAAGGGGTGCCCAACTCTCCATCCGCATGCCCACTGACGGCCGCAAGCTGTGCGACCGATTGACCGCCGGAGGAGTCATCGGAGACTGGCGCGAGCCCGACACGTTCCGGGTAGCTGCCGTGCCCTTATATAACTCGTATCAGGACGTTTACCATTTCGTGCAACAGTTCTCCGTGGCACTTTAGGGGAGTGAGCCGCCCCACGTCGGTCTCGTTCTTTTGATTACCTCAGTAATGCTTTTGTGCGTTTCCGTAACCCTACAATCGAAACCGTGGGAATTTCTCCGCTCCAGCATGCCCGCAGGTGGATGGCGATTGTGTGCGCGGTGGTGTGCGCGCATGTTTTGTTATCGGTATTCGTGCCCCGCGGATTTGCTCTCACGGCAATCGGCGACATGCTGCAAAGCGTCGTGCTGCTCTGCGCCACCCTTGCGGTTCTCCCTAACCTGAAAACAGCGGCCCCGAAAGCCCGCCTGTTTTGGGCGCTGATGGGTCTGGGCTTGGCCATGTGGCTGGCCTCGCAGGTGCTGTGGACTTATGTCGAAATCTATCTGCGCCACGAGGCGCCGAATCCGTTTGTCGGCGACGTAATTCTTTTTCTGCACATCGTTCCCATGATGGCCGCGGTAGCTCTCCAGCCACATGTGCAACAGAACGACCGCTCCATCCGGGTGGGAACACTTGATTTCGCGCTGCTCTTCACCTGGTGGCTGTTCTTATATTTATTCATCGTGATTCCGTGGCAGTACGTACACCCGGTTGAATCCGTGTACGGGCGCAGCTTCGATCTGCTTTACGTCTGCGAAGAACTCGTGCTCACCGCCGGCCTGGTCATCGTGTGGCGACAAAGCCGGGGTGCCTGGCGAAGCATTTACTTCCATCTCTGCGGAGCCAGTCTGCTCTATTGTGTGGCCTCGCTGGTGGCCAGCGAAGCGATCGATTTGCACATCTACTTCACCGGCAGCCTCTTCGATGTCCCGCTGGTCGCGGGGATGGCATGGTTTGTCCGGGTCGGTTTTCTGGCGCGCGAAACCGCCGCGCAGGATCCCATCGAAGAACCGCCCAGCCGCAGTTACGGAATCTGGAAAGCCCGTCTCGCCATGCTGGCCGTATTCCTCACCCCCCTTATGGTGGCGTGGGCTGAGTTCGGCGGAGACGCGCCACAAAAAGTTCGAACCTTCCGCTTGTTGCTTACCGTAGCTGTAATGATCGTGATGGGCGCGCTGGTTTTTCTCAAGCAGCATCTGCTCGATCGGGAACTGCTCACCCTGCTCCAATTGTCGCGCAACAACCTGGACGAAATGTGCCGGCTCAAAGATGAACTGGAAAACAAGGAGCATTCGCTGCGCTGGCATAGCCTGGAACTGCAACGCAAGAATCTTGAATTGCAGGAGATCTCCTTCACCGATGTTCTGACCGGAGTCTGGAACCGCCGTTATCTCGAAGAAATCCTCACGGCGGAGGCCGGCCAGGTGCTGCGAAACTATCAGCGCGCGCGCGGCAGCGGCATCCGCAAAATGGATCATCGCGATCTCGTATTCATCATGGTCGATGTCGATTTCTTCAAGGAAGTCAACGACCGCCACGGTCATCCAGCGGGAGATCGCTTGTTGCAACTCGTGGCGCACAGGCTTTCCACCGTAGTGCGGAAGTCCGATGTGCTGGTGCGCTGGGGCGGAGAAGAATTTCTCATCATGAGCCGCTCGACCGATCCCTCCGGGACCCCCGCATTTTGCAGCCGTGTTCTCGAAGTCATGGCATCGGAGCCCTTCGAGCTTGGCCACGGCATCGCAGTCAGAAAAACCTGCTCGGTCGGTTGGTCCGCCTACCCCTGGAGCCGCGCGGCGTTCGAGGCAATTTGCGCGGAGGAGTCGATTGCATTGGCGGATGCGGCCTTGTATCGCGCGAAGGCTTTCGGCAGAAACCAGGGAGTTGGTATCGTGGCGACCGATGCAGCCGGGCAAAATCCTGACGAGATCGATCTGGTCTCAGTCTGCAAGGGCGATCCTCCGCTCGCGCGCATTATCCGAACAGAATGCCCGTGCGCGAAGGCAGCACCTGCGAATGCGGCGACTGCGGAGATTGAAGTCGCGGAGCCGGTGAACGAAGGCACGCTTTGATTTCTCTCAGATTAGATTCCCGCGAATTGAGTGTTAAAAACCGCGATTGTCATCCCGAGCGGAGCCGCATTTCAGGCGAAGAGAGGGATCTCCCGCTCAACCGATCCCGCGCGTACGCGGAGTGCACTATTTCCACCACCGTCGCTTGACCTCTGCGAGTCCTGTTGACTACATTGAGTTGCCGGCCTCGCGGCCCGCAGAGGCATGAACCTGAATGAATCCAAAGACTCCTTCACGCAACACAATCCTTCGGCAGAAGGCGCAACTTATGTCCGCGTCGGAAATTGAGCGCACGCTGGTTCGCCTGGCCTACGAGATCGTAGAAAAAAATGGTGGTGTGGATGGCCTGGGACTGGTCGGAATTCGCCGCCGCGGAGTCCCTATCGCCGAACGGCTGGGCAAGATCATTACCCGCATCGAAAACGCCAAAGTTCCGGTTGGGACTTTGGACATCACTTTCTACCGTGACGATCTCTCGACGCTGGGACCGAAGCCGGTCGTCCAGGAGAAGGAAATTGGCTTCGAGATCGAGGACAAAAATATTGTGCTGGTCGATGATGTTCTCTATACTGGCCGCACGACGCGAGCGGCGCTCGACGCGCTTTTCTCCCACGGGCGGCCGCGGCGGGTGCAACTCTGCGTGCTGATCGACCGCGGACATCGCGAGATTCCTGTCGAAGCAACGTTTGTTGGCCGCAACGTTCAGACTACTGCCAGCGAAGTCATCGAAGTCAAGTTGACCGAGATCGACGATGCGGAAAAAGTTCTGATGATGGAAAAATAACGGCTGGAAGAGCGGCCCTTTAGAGCTTGCCCTGAGCGAAGCCGAAGGGGCCGCGTGAAGTCCCGACAAATCTTCGGGCTTTAGCCCCTGAAAATAAAGGACGGCGGCGGGAGCCACCGTCCTTGTCATTTTTTAAACTGCTCAGGATGCAGTTTGATAATCGCGATGTCATCCTGAGCGTAGCCGTTTTTCAGGCGCAGCGAAGGATCTCCCGCGTAAACGCCGCCGGGAAAGCAAAACTGTCAACCGGTACTTGCAAATCCCGCACCTAAGCGATCCGCGTACAAACCGCCTTGGTCTGCGTGTAAAGATTCAGCGCGTCGTGCCCCATCTCGCGGCCCCATCCGGACTGCTTATAACCTCCGAAGGGCAGCGCTGCATCGAAGATGTTGTAGCAGTTGATCCAGACAGTGCCGGCGCGAAGTTGCTCGGCCATGCGATGCGCCTTGCCGATATCGCGCGTCCAAACCGCCGCAGCCAGGCCGTAGTCGCTATTATTCGCCCGCGGAATAATTTCTTCCGGATCGCTGAACGGCATTGCGGTCACCACCGGCCCAAAGATTTCTTCCTGCACGACTTTCATGTTTTCTTTTGTGTTCACCAGAACGGTCGGCTCGACAAAGTACCCACGTTCGCCGGCTCTGTGCCCGCCGGCGGCCGCCTTCGCGCCCTCCGCTACTCCTGATTCGAGATATCCGCAAACCCGGTCCAACTGCTCTTGCGAGACCAGCGGACCCATTTCAGTTTTCGGATCGAGCCCCGATCCGACTTTGATTTTGCTGGCATGCTCCGCGACGCCTTCCACCACCTGATCGTAAATCGATTTCTCGACGTACAACCGCGAGCCCGCGCAGCAGCACTGCCCGTGATTGAAGAAGATGGCGCTGGCCGCGCCCGGAATCGCGGTCTCCAGATCGGCGTCTTTAAACACCACGTTCGGAGACTTTCCGCCCAGCTCCAGCGAAACTTTTTTGAGGTTCCCCGTGGCGGCGTGCACGATCAGCTTGCCGACTTCGGTCGATCCCGTGAACGCGACTTTGTCCACGTCGGGATGCGCCGCCAGGGCTGCACCTGCTGTCTCGCCATAGCCGGGAACAACATTCACTACTCCTTCGGGGAAGCCCGCTTCCATGATCAGTTCGCCCAAACGCAGCGCGGAGAGCGGAGTTTGCTCGGCAGGCTTCAGCACCACCGTGCAGCCCGTGGCCAATGCCGGACCCAGTTTCCACGCAGCCATCAACAGCGGGAAATTCCATGGAATGATCTGCCCCACAACTCCGACCGGCTCGCGCAGCGTATAAGCGAGATACTTTGCGCCCGGCGTGTACGGAACGGAAAGCGGAATCGTGTTGCCCTCGATCTTGGTGGCCCATCCTGCCATGTAGCGGAATAGATCGACCGCGAGCGGAACGTCGGCGGCCTTGGCAATATTTAGCGGCTTGCCGTTGTCGAGACTCTCGATGTAGCCGAACTCCTCGGTATGCTGCTCGAGCAGATCGGCAAGTTTCCAAATAAGGCGGCCGCGTTCAGATGCCGTCATGCGGCGCCACGGACCGTTGTCAAAGGCATTGCGAGCGGCCGTCACGGCCTGATTGATGTCCTCTCTATCGCCTTCCGCGACCTGAGCGAGAACTTCGCCTGTAGCGGGATTGTAAGTGGGAAAGGTTTTTCCGGAGACGGCGCTCACCCACCGGCCGTTAATTAACATTTTTCGTGGTTTATCGATGAACTCCGCAACTTGGGGATGAATCTGGGGGGATACTGCGATGCCCATAGGGCCTCCTTAGTCAGACGACTTGGTCAGACATTTTTGGTCAGACGTACTTGCCAGACACTTTGGAAGTAATGATGCCGGCGAATGAAGGCGACCGAGGTATGCTAGCGCCGAGGCAAAAGAAATGCAATTGCGAATGGGTCGCCTTACACATACCTGCGTCACATATTAGCGGAGTTGTCCTCCTGAGCGGAGCCGTTTTTCAGGCGAAGCGAAGGATCTCATGCTCAACCGGCACGTCGCGAAAGCCAACCCGCGAGCACAACACGGCTCCCTATTCCCCGTAGGGAACCCAGATATTTTTCACCTGCGTCGCATGTTCCAGAAACCAACGCCCCTCCGCTACTTTCGGATTGAACCAGTCGATGACGCGGCCTTCATTGGTCCAAACTTGCTTCAGATTTCCGGTAGACATTGCCTTCGCGGCCGCGACAGTAGCCTCGTCGCCGTAGCACCAGATCGCGTCGACGTCGTCATGCTCGGCAAGAGTCTTCAGCAATTGCGACGCATAGCCCGTCACTAAGTTGACCGCCCCGCCGGGAAGATCGCTGGTATCGAAAAGCTGGTAGAGATCGCTGGTGATGAGCGGATATTTCTCCGAGGGCACGGCAATTACCGTATTACCCACGCAGAGCAGCGGCAGCACTAAAGATAGAAAACCCAGCAGGGGTGCATCCGTCGGGCAGATCACGCCGACCGTTCCGATGGCCTCGTTCATCGCGATGGCAATATTACGAAACGGCGGATTGTGCGCCGCCCCGTCGAACTTGTCAGCCCACGCCGCATAGGAAAAAATGCGCTCGATCCCGAGCTCGACTTCCGCCGCAGCCTGTTTCTCCTCGACCGCTGCCGCCAGGCGATGAATGATCTCGTTCTGGCGCTGCGCCAGATTCTCCGCGCAGTAATAGAGGACCTGCGCGCGGTTGTGCCCAGTAGCCTTGCCCCACGCTTCAGCCTTGCGCGCCGCTTCCACGGCGTTGCGAATATCTTTGCGATTGCCCAGAGGAGCTTCGCCCAGAAGTCGTCCATCCGCCGATCGAACTTCCATGCTGTAGCCCGAGTCCGGACGCGCCTGCTTTCCGCCAATGTAAAGCTTCACCGTGCGGTCAATCGCAGGGGCGGAAGCGTCAGCCTCATCCGCGCTGCGTGCCCCATCGCTGGGTGCCCCACTTCTCGCGTCTGTTGCGAGAAAGCCTGCCCTGAGCTTGTCGAAGGGTGAGGACTTCTCTTCTGGTGTTGTAGGAGCCAACTTCGTCGCATGCTTGAACCAAGAAGGCTCCATATACTCCATCAGCCCTTCGCGTCCGCCTTCGCGGCCATATCCGCTCTCGCGATATCCGCCAAAGCCGCAGGCCGCGTCGAACATGTTCGTGCAGTTCACCCACACCACCCCAGCCTTGATTTGCGCGGCCACGTGCAGCGCGACGTTGATGTTCTCGCTCCACACGCACGACGCTAAGCCATACACCGTGTTGTTGGCGAGTTCAACGGCTTCTTTCGGCGTGCGGAACGTCATGGCCGCCAGCACCGGTCCGAAAATTTCCTGCTGCGCGACAATCGACGTGGGATGTACATTGCTCAACAGCGTCGGCGGATAAAAAAATCCGCGCGCGGGCAGCACAACCTGCGGCTGCCAGCAAGTCGCTCCGTCCGCAACGCCTTGCGCCACCATGCGCTCGATGCGTTCCAGTTGCACACGCGCCACAATCGCGCCAATGTCGATCGCCTTATCCAGCGGAGATCCAATACGCAGCGTGCTCATGCGGTCGCGAATCTTCGCCATCAGCGGCTCCGCGATGCTTTCCTGCATCAGCAGGCGTGAGCCCGCGCAGCACACTTGCCCCTGATTGAACCAGATTCCATCGACCAGGCCCTCGACTGCGCTATCGAGGTCGGCGTCTTCGAAAATAATGAACGGAGACTTGCCGCCCAGTTCCAGCGAGAGCTTCTTATGACTCGCAGCCGTCGCACCACGAATGGCGCGTCCCACTTCAGTCGAGCCCGTGAATGCAATCTTGTCCACATCCGGATGCTTTACCAGCGCCTCGCCCGTCGAGCCGTCGCCAGTCACGATGTTGACGACGCCAGCCGGCAATTCCGCTTCAAGACAAAGTTCCGCGAACACGAGCGCGGTCAGCGGAGTAAATTCGGCGGGCTTCAACACGACCGTGTTTCCCGTGGCCAGCGCCGGCGCAATCTTCCAAGCCAGCATCAGCAGCGGAAAATTCCACGGGATAATTTGTCCAACGACGCCGCACGGTTCGTACCCTGGAAACTCCTGTTCCAGCAACTGCGCCCACCCAGCATGGTAGTAAAAATGCCGCGCCACCAGAGGAATGTCGATGTCGCGGCTCTCGCGGATGGGCTTGCCGTTGTCCATGGTTTCGAGAACAGCCAGCAGCCTCGAATGCTTCTGCACCAGCCGCGCGAGCGCATAGAGATAGCGAGCACGAACATGCGGCGTGAGCGCGCGCCATTTTGGGGACGCCGCGCGCGCAGCGCGAACGGCGGCGTCAACGTCAGCGGCGCCGCCTTGGGCAATCGCCGCCAACTTTTCACCATTGGAAGGATCAATCGTGTCGAAGTATTCTCCCGCCGCAGGAGCTTGCCACACTCCACCGATAAAGTGACCAAACCGGCGCGAGTGTCGCTCCAGCCAAACCAGCGCCTCCTTCGGATCTTCGGGAGCAGGCCCGTACTCCATAGAAACGAATTTTTCCGCGATACTCATTTCAGTTCGATCTTTTGTAGCGCCGGCGTCCCGCCGGCTGTCGCGAGGGCGTCCCGCCCTCGCTGTTGCAAACTTTCAACGGCTGGTCCTTTCGAAAGTTACGCAATCGGATGCCGATACTCCGCCGAGTACCGTCCTGTCGCATAGTGCTCCAGTTGCCGCTCAATATCTCCCAGCAAGCCGCTCGCACCGAAGCGAAACAACTCGGCCCGTGTCCACGACACACCCAGTTCCTCTTTCATCATCGCCAGCCAATCGAGCGACTGTTTCGCAGTGCGAATTCCTCCCGCAGGCTTGAAACCAACCGCCATCCCGGTATTCTGCGCGTATTCGCGAATGGCGCGAACCATCACCAGACTCACCGGCAGCGTGGCGTTCGTCGGTTCTTTCCCCGTGGAAGTCTTGATGAAATCCGCGCCCGCCATCATGGCCACAAAACTCGCGCGAGCAACATTGCGGTAAGTCAGTAGATCGCCCGTGCCGAGAATGACTTTCATGTGCGCCTTGCCGGCGCACGCAGACTTAAACTCCGCGACTTCATCGTAGAGCGCCTGCCAGCGCCCGCCAAAAACCTGAGCGCGGGTGATGACCACGTCGATCTCATGCGCTCCCGCTTCCACCGAGCGGCGAATTTCCGCAACCCGCTCGCTCATCGGCGACAGGCCCGCAGGAAATCCAGTGGAGACTGCTGCAACCGGAATGCCGCTGCCTTCCAGCGCATGCACCGCCGTTTCGATGAAAGCGTGATAAACGCAAACTGCGCCCACCTTGATGCCGAGTTCCTCGATGCCGAGTTTCTGTACGAGTTCGTGTTGCAGAGGCTGCCGCGCCTTCGCGCACAGTCGCCGCACGCGCTCGTCCGTATCGTCGCCGGAGAGCGTCGTCAGGTCCATGCAAGTAATGGCGCGCAATAGCCAGGCAGCCTGCCACTCTTTCTTCACCGTGCGTCGCGCAGTTTGCGACTGTGCGCGGCGCTCCACGGCGCTCGTGTTCACACGAACGTCCCGCACCCAATTCAGATCGAGAGGAATTCCAGAATTCGAGAGCAATGCATTTCCCGCCAGCGTGGCGATCGCGTTCGCGGACGCGGCTTCACTCTTAGCTTTGCGCTCGACTGACATCGCGTTGGATATTGTACGGCAGCCCAATCGCACAACGCGAATGGGATCCACTGTCGGTAGCGACGCCGAACACGTGGGGGCGGACGCATTCGTCCGCCCGCCAGGGCCGCCGGCCGAATGCGTCCGGGGCCACGTGATCCAGGTGCGCGACAACGAGAAAAAATCCGGCAACTCCATCTCAGGGTTTACAATGGCGCGATTCAGCGAAGCGATTTCGCCGCAGTACACAGCTCGTTTTCCATGTCCAAGAAACCAATCTCTGCCGGCCTGCGCAAGAAGCTGGAGCAAGCCGCCATCAAAGTGATGAAAAATGCCCACGCCCCCTATTCCAATTTCCGCGTCGGCGCCGCCGTCCTGCTGACCAACGGAAAAATCTTTTCCGGCTGCAATGTCGAGAACGCTTCCTACGGCATGACCAACTGTGCCGAGCGCACCGCCATCTTTACCGCAGTCGCGCAACTTGGCCCGAAGATCGAGATCCAGGCAGTCGCCGTCGCCAACGATCATGGAGTGGCCTGCTCCCCGTGCGGCGCGTGTCGCCAGGTGATTTATGAATTCGGTCCCGACGCAACCATATTCTTTCAGACCGCCGCCGGCCCCAGGCAGGCGCACATCACCGAACTCCTTCCAGAAGGATTCCGCTTACAGTGAGCCAACCTCCGGTGCCGCAAACTTTTCGTGCCATCGATGTGATCCGCAAAAAGCGCGATGGCGTTGAACTTTCGCGGACCGAAATCGAGGGCCTGGTTACCGCCTACACCAACGGCGAGATTCCCGACTATCAGGTTTCCGCCTGGCTGATGGCAGTAGTACTGAAGGGGATGACGCGCCCCGAAACCGCGGCCCTCACCGACGCGATGCTGCACTCGGGCGATGTGCTCGATCTTTCTTCCTTGCCCGCGAGAAAAGTCGACAAGCACTCCACCGGCGGCGTCGGCGACAAAACTTCTCTCGTGCTTGCTCCCCTGGCAGCCGCGGCGGGCATCGTCGTGCCAATGATTAGCGGACGTGGACTGGGACACACCGGCGGAACGCTCGACAAACTCGAAGCGATCCCCGGATTCAACGTGAATCTTCCGGTCGCGGAATTCCGCCGAGTGCTCGAAATCTGCGGCTGCTGCATGATCGGGCAGACGGCCGAGATTGCTCCCGCCGATCGCAAACTCTACGCGCTGCGCGACGTGACCGGCACGGTCGAGAGTCCGTATCTGATTTGCGCTTCCATCATGAGCAAAAAACTCGCGGAGGGCATCGACGCTCTCGTTCTCGACGTGAAGACCGGCTCGGGCGCTTTCATGAAGAGCGAAAAAGATGCCGCGTTCCTCGCCGAACTCATGGTAGAAACCGGCGAGCGTATGGGCAAACAGGTTGTCGCGCTGATCACGGATATGGATCAACCGCTGGGAACCATGATCGGCAACTCTCTGGAAGTCGTGGAAGTTGTCGAAATTCTGCGCGGCGCCGGCCCGGAGGACCTGCGCGAACTCTGCCTTGAAACCGCTGGCTGGATGCTGCACTTGGGCGGAGCCTCCAAAACGGTCGCGGAAGGCAAACAGCAGAGCGCAAAATTAATTTCTTCCGGCAAGGCGCTGGAGAAATTCCGGCAGATGGTGGAGTTGCAGGGCGGGGACGCGCGGGTAATTGACGATGCAAAACGCTTGCCGCAGGCGCTACATACGATGCCGGTGGCCAGCTCCAGGGCCGGCTACGTCGCCTCCATACAATGCGAGCAAGTCGGCACGGCATGCGTGATTCTCGGCGGCGGCCGTGAGCGCAAAGAAGATTCAGTCGATCCTTCGGTAGGGATCGTGCTGCGCAAAAAAGTTGGAGATCACGTGGCCGCGAGCGAGCCGATCGCGACGATTTACTACAATGCGGAAGCCAAAGCCGAGCGCGCCCGACAATTGATCGCGGCCAGTTACGACATCGGCGATGCTGCGCCGACCACCAAGCGCCCGCTCATCCACAGAATCATCGACAGAAACAGCATCGGCGCTTCTCGGGAGAAAAACTGAATGGGACGATTCACGGGAATTCTTGGCCTGTTGACCATGCTCGCGCTCGCCTTCGCTTTCTCCACCAACCGCCGCGCCATTCGCGTCAAGACCGTGGCTTGGGGATTGGGCTTGCAAATCGTGTTTGCGATCTTTGTGCTGCGCGTTCCCAAAGGCCGAGCCATATTTCAAGCGGCAGGCGATGCCGCTCAGCGCGTGCTCAACTATGCCTATGTGGGCTCGGAATTTATTTTCGGCGAACTGGGAAAGCAGCGCTCCAGCATCGGTTTCATCTTTGCCTTCCAGGTGCTTCCCGTCGTCATTTTTATTTGCGCGCTCTTCGCCATCCTGTACTACTTCGGCATCATGCAATTCGTGATCCGCATCGCCGCCTGGCTCATGACGCGCATCATGGGCGCCAGCGGCGCCGAGTCGCTCAACGTCGCCGCCAGCATCTTTATGGGACAGACCGAAGCGCCGGTCACCATTCGCCCGTTCCTGCCCGATCTCACCCGCTCCGAACTCATGACGGTGATGACGAGCGGCATGGCGCACGTTTCAGGGTCCATCATGGCGGCCTACTTCGCCTTCGGCGCGGAACCCAGGCATGTGCTCAGCGCCGTGATCATGACCGCGCCGGGGACGATTTTGATTTCGAAGATGCTTGTGCCCGAAACCGAGCAGCCCAAAACCGCCGGCCGCGTCGTGATGCCCGAAGACGAACCGGGTAAAGAGACAGAAAATCTTCTCGGCGCCATCGCCCGCGGCACCGGCGACGGCCTGCACATGGCGCTCAATATCGGCGCTATGCTGATCGCGTTTCTCGCGCTCATCGCGCTCGCCGACGGCATCTTCGGGGGCATTCACAATCACATCGCCTGGTTCCCCGACAGCATCGAGAAGATCTTCGGATACGTCTTTGCGCCGATCGCGTGGGTGATCGGCATTCCGAAACAGGATTGCACCGCGGTGGGCAACCTGCTGGGCACGCGCATGGTGCTGAACGAACTCGTCGCCTTCACCAAACTCGGCCAGATGAAGGCCACGCTCGATCCGCGATCGTTTACCATCGCGACCTTCGCGCTGTGCGGCTTCGCCAACTTCAGCTCGATCGGAATTCAAATCGGCGGCATCGGCGCGCTGGCTCCGAACCGCCGCGGCGACTTGGCTCGCCTCGGCGTGCGCGCCATGCTCGCCGGAACCATGGCCAATCTGATGTCGGCGTCGATCGCCGGCATGCTACTTTAGAGGGGAAAATCGTCGTTAGTCGTTGGTCGTTAGTCGTTAGCGAAGGCCTAAGACTCCTAAGACCAACGACTAACGACCAGATTGCCTATCCGTTCGCGCGCGCGACCAGCACAATAGCCAGCCCGTAGAAAACAAACATCAACGCTAAATAAATTTTTGCGCGCGCCCCCGAGCCCTCGAATTCTTTCCACGCCAGCACTCCCCACAACGCCGCCACCATCGGAGCCGATTGCCCGATCGCATAGGAGATCGCCTGTCCTGTGAGTTTGCCCGCGGTCAGATTGAAAACCGTGCCCAGCCCCCAGATCACGCCGCCCAGCAATCCCAGCAAATGGCCCGAAGGCGGGCCGCCGAAAAAGCCGCTCAAGCTCACCGGTTCGCCCACGATGGGATGCTTCATAAAATACAGGTTCCAGATAAAGCACGACAGCAGCGCCCCCAGCGTGAGAAATACGACGCCGCTGTAAGGCGTGAGCGGATTTCCGCGCGTCATCGCGTAGGTCGAGAACGGACTCCACAGGCCCATCAACGTTCCCGAAACCACGCAGAGGATAATGCTCTTGCGCGACGTTCCGCTGGCCGCGCGCTTCAGGTTGCCGTAAGCTTTGCCATCCAGAATCACCGCGATCAGCGCGCACGCCACGCCCGCAGCCAGCAGCAGAGCGCTGCCCTGCGGTTGCAGAACGTAATTCAGCACAACGCCGACCACCAGCGCGATTCCGATCGAAACCGGAAATGCGACCGCTAGCCCCGCCAAGTCGATGGCCGCGACCAGCAGCAGATTGGCCAGATTGAAAATCGCTCCGCCCACCATAGCTGAAATCATGTTGGTCGGGCCGGCAGAGGCGACGTTGTTCAGAAAACTGTTGGCATCGTGGCCGCTGCTGCCCATGGTGAAGGCGAGGACGAGAGAGATCAGAAAAATTCCGATCGCATAATCCCAATAAAAAAGTTCGAAGCGATAATTCTTGACGCCCTTGAAAGTGTTGGCCCAGGACCCCCAGCAGATGGCGCTGGTGATCATCATCAACAACGCAATCGTCAGACTTGGCGGCGTAAACATTCCGGTCTCCGTGGCAAAGCGGTTAACTGTACTCTTCTTGGCCGCATGCCACAAGTCGAGTACGAATCACGTGGCGGCGGACGCAGCTTGCCCTGAGCGAAGTCGAAGGGTCCGCCAGCCTGTCAACGGGCTCGACGGATAGTGTCCTGACGCTGTACTTAGGGACACCTCCCCGGACGAATGCGTCCGGGGGCCACGTGAGCCTTCTGCTATGCTTACGCCCGTGCCGCGCACATTTCTCATCGATACCGACACCGCCTCTGACGACGCGGTCGCGATCATTATGGCGTTGCGAGCGTCGGACGTCCGCGTGGCCGCGATCACTGTCGTTGCCGGCAACGTTCCTGTGGCCCAGGCGACGCGCAACGCGCTCTATACCGTTGAATTATGCGGAGCGAACGTGCCCGTTTATTCCGGCGCGGCCAAGCCGCTGCTGCGCGCGTATGAGAATGCAACCTGGTTTCACGGACGCGACGGACTGGGCGACCACAACTATCCCGCGCCGCGGCAATCGCCGCAGCCAGCGCATGCGGTCGATGCCATCATCGAAACCATTGAGGCGAATCCCGGACTCGTTCTCGTAACGCTGGGACCGCTGACCAACATTGCGCTGGCGCTCTCGCGCCAGCCGTCGATCGCGGGCAAGGTCAGCCGCTGCGTCATCATGGGCGGCAATCCGTGCTGCGAAGGCAACGTGACTCCCGCGGCCGAATACAACATCTGGGTCGACCCCGACGCAGCGGCCATCGTGATGCGAAGCGGCCTCGCCGTCGAACTGATCGGCTGGCATCTCTGCCGCGGTGAAGCTGTACTCACTCCCAGCGACATTGCGCAGGTGGAGAAATTCAACACGCCGCTCGCCCGCTTCGCTATCGAGTGCAACAGCCACGCGCGGGTCGCCTACAAGATTCAGACTGGTGAAGACGGCATCTGCCTGCCCGATCCGGTCGCCATGTGTCTCGCGCTTGATCCCGCAATAGGCACCGACTCGAGCGAACACTATGTCGAGGTCGAAACTGAGAGTGAACTCACGCGAGGGATGACCGTAGTTGATCGCCTGAATGTCGCCGACGATGAACGCAACCGGACGGTGTGGACGACTGCCATTGCGAAGGGTCGAGCCAAGGTCTGTTGGACTATCGATAACCGACGATGGAAAGAGATGTTGTATCGAGCTCTGCGATAGTTTTGCACAGGACGCTGCACTAATAATGGTGCACTGGTCTGTAAGAGCTTGAGGCCATAGGTATTTCTAGAGCTAAACCCATGTGCAATAAATTCCTTGTAACTTACTGATGGCATTGATTTTAAATTCGATCACTAAATCGATGTAACTCGCCCGCAGCGGGCGTCAAAAAAGCGCCGACCATGGGGTCGACCGGTAGTGTCGGAATGCGCACACGCGACGCAGAATCGCCGCGCAGGGCATTTGGCGGAGCTACCGGCAGCAGTCGTCGAGCTTCGCTCGACCGGACAGCCGAGGGCGGCTGTCCCCACATCGTCTCTCTCAAGTCTAGCGCTCCTTTTCGGCATCACCTTGTCAGCCTCAGCCGTTGACTTGGGCGTAGGTCGATCTTCGCAGGAATTCTCCTTGGCCGGCGCGGCCCAGAAACTTTTCTCCGTCAACGACAACTCTTCCTCTCGACAGAACTACATCCGGCATGCCGGTGACTTCGATGCCTTCGAACATCGAGTAGTCCACGCGCATGTGGTGCGTTTTGGCGCTAATGGTGTGTTTGCGTTTGGGATCGAAGATCACGAGATCGGCGTCGCTGCCGACTGCGATCGTCCCTTTGCGCGGATATAGTCCGAACAATTTCGCGGGCGTCGTTGAAACCAGTTCGACAAAACGATTCGCGCTGAAGCGTCCGCTGGCCACGCCGCCGGAATAAATCAGGCTCATGCGATGCTCCACGCCGGGACCTCCGTTGGGGATCTTCGTGAAATCGTCGCGCCCCATTTCTTTTTGCTCTTTGAAACAGAACGGACAATGATCGGTGGAGACGACTTGCAGGTGATCGTGCTTAAGGCCGTTCCACAATTTTTCCTGATGCCACTTTTCGCGTAGCGGCGGAGTGAAAACGTATTTCGCGCCTTCGAAGCCAGGCGCGTCCATGTTTTCGAGCGAGAGATACAGATACTGCGGACAAGTCTCGGCGTAGACGGGAAGTCCGCGATCGCGGGCCTCGCGAATTTTTTCCAGCGCATCGTTGCAGCTCAAGTGGACGATATAGATCGGCGCGCCCGCCATCTCGGCCAGAGCAATCGCGCGTCCGACGGCTTCGGCCTCGGCGGTCGTGGGACGAGTCAACGCGTGATACTTCGGGGCGCGCTTTCCCTCTGCCAGCGCCTGCTGCACGATCACATCGATCGCGCTTCCGTTTTCCGCGTGCATGCAAACCATGCCGCCGTTCTTCGCCGTGGTCTGCAAAGCTTTAAAGATGCTTCCATCGTCGAGCATGAAGACGCCGGGATACGCCATAAAAAGTTTGAAGCTGGTCACGCCTTCGTGCACCAAATCGTTCATCTCGCCGAGTTGCCCGCCGGAAACGTCGGTGACGATGCAGTGAAAGGCGTAATCGCAGACGGCTTTGCTCGCAGCCTTGCCCATCCAGGTGTCGAAGGCCTGGCGCAAGGGCTGGCCTTTGTATTGAATCGCGAAGTCGATCAGCGTGGTCGTTCCGCCGAACGCGGCCGCGCGCGTTCCGGTTTCAAAGTCGTCGGCGCTGGTGGTGCCGCCAAAGGGCATGTCGAGATGCGTGTGCACATCGATTCCGCCCGGGAGCACAAGCTTGCCCGACGCATCCAGAATTTTCGTTGCGTTCTGCGACGGCAGATCGTTTCCGACCGCGACGATCTTGCCGTCGGTGATAGCTACATCAGCGATGTATGAATCGGTCGCAGTGACGACGGAACCATTGCGGATGATTGTGTCGAAGCCCATCAAGCCCTCCGTCGGCGGCTTGCGCCGGGTGAGAAGAAAGCATTCTATGCTACACTGCCGCACTTCAACTCGTCCGCCAGCTTCATTGAGAGGATCCAGCCATGAAATTCGGCATTGCTCTGAAACCCGATATCTCCATCGATCGCATCGTCGGTCTTACCAAACAGGCCGAAGGCGCGGGATTTGAATATGGCTGGATTTTCGACTCGCACGTGCTTTGGAAGGAACCGTATCCTCTGCTCACGCTCATGGCGATGAACACGAAGCGCATGCGACTGGGCACGTGCGTGACCAATCCTGCGACGCGCGATCTAACCGTGACGGCGAGCCTGTTCGCCACCCTCAACCTGATTTCCGGCGGACGCATGGAACTGGGCATCGGCCGCGGCGACAGTTCGCGGCGCGTGATGGGCAAGAAGCCGGTGAGCTGGTCGCAACTGGAAGCCGCGGTGAAAGAATTTCGCGATCTGACTTCCGGCAGGGAAGTACAGCATGAGGGCCAGGCCACGCGGCTGAGTTGGGCGAAAGACTCTCCGCGAGTATGGATTGCGGGCTACGGGCCGAAGGTGTTGCACATGGCGGGCCGCGTGGCCGACGGAATTATTTTGCAGTTTGCCGACCCGGCATTGATCGCGTGGTGTTTGGGTTTCGTGAAAGAAGGCGCGAAGGCGGCGGGACGCGATGCGAGCAAGATCGAAGTGGTGGCGGCGGCGCCGGTGTGGATTTCGGACGATTTGAAAGTGGCGCGCGAACGGGTGCGCTGGTTTCCGGCGCTGGTTTCGAATCATGTGATGGACTTGATCCGCCAGTACAAGCCGGAAGATTTACCGCCGGCGTTGACTTCGTTTGTGCAGGATCGTGGTGGCTATGACTATCAGCATCACTGCGAGGTGGGCAGCGACAACGCCGATTTCGTCTCCGACGAAGTGATTGATCGCTTCACGCTGATCGGGCCGGCGGAGGCGCATCGCAAGAAGTTGCAGGCGCTCGCCGATGTTGGAGTTACGCAGTTCAATATTTATCTGATGTGCGGGGATGAAGAAGAATCGTTGGAAGTTTGGTCGCGGGAAGTGCTCGCAAGCGTGTAGCCCCGCACGCATTCGTCCGACGCGCGCGCATGTCATGTGTTTTACGCACCGCTGGCGGACGAATGCGTCCGCCGCTACGTGGGTTTTTTCATCATTGCGTAATAGGCAACGAACGCGACTGCGAAGCCGACGAACCAGGAATAGTCGTAGAGCGCGCGCAGCGAGGGAACTGCCAGGCCGATCAACGCGGTGCCCGAGCCCAATGCCAGCGCGATCACTGCGCGCCAGTTAAAGCCCCGCGAATATTCGTAGACGCCGCCACGGAGATACAAATCATCGAGCACGAGCACGCGGCGGCGGATCACGAAATAATCGCAAATCATAATTCCCGCGACCGGTCCCAGAAATGCCGCGTAGCCACCGAGCCATCCCATGATGAACGTGCTGTAACTCGAAAGCAGCTTCCACGGCATGAGCGCGATCCCCATGAAGCAGGTAATGACGCCGCCGGTGCGAAAGCTGATCTTCTTCGGCCAGAGGTTCGAGAAATCGTTAGCGGGCGAGACGACATTGGCGCCGATGTTTACGTTTAGCGTGGCCAGCAGAATCGCGACCAGCGAAATCACAACCGCGACCGGCGAATGAAAGCGGCTGAGCAGTTGCACCGGATCCCAGATGGCTTTGCCGTAAATCACCACCGTCGCCGAGGTCACGACGATGCCGACGAAAGAATAGAGTGTCATCGTTGTAGGCAAGGCCAGTGCCTGGCCGAGAACCTGCTCGCGCTGATTGCGCGCGAAGCGTGTGAAGTCGGGGATGTTCAGCGAAACCGTTGCCCAGAAGCCAACAGTGCCGTTCAGCGCGGGAATGAGAAACTTGAGGAAGTCCGGAAAGTTGGTGAATTTCGAGGGCACGGAAAACATCGGCCCGAAACCGCCCGCCGCATGATACGCCCAGCCCAGCAGAAGCAGTCCGACGCCGAGCAGGATAGGCGCGCTGATGCCTTGGAGTATCCGGATATATTCGATTCCCTTCAGAACGACCAGAAGATTAATCAGCCAGAAAATCATGAAGCAGACGGCGGCGCCGTATGGGAAATCTTTCCATGCGGGAAACAGCGTTGCGAGCAGCGTGCTGATGGCTTCGCCGCCAATCCAGGTCTGAATGCCGAACCATCCGCAGGCGACCAGGGCGCGCAGCACGGCGGCAACGTTCGCGCCGAGCACTCCGAACGAAGCGCGCGCCAAGACGGGGAAGGGGATTCCGTACTTCGCGCCAGGATGGGAGTTCAGCAGCATCGGCGCCAGCACAATTGTGTTCCCGAGAAAAACGGTGAACAGGGCCTGCTTCCAGTTCATGCCGCCTTGAATGAGGCTCGCGGCCAGCATATAGGTGAGGATGTTCACCGACATGAAAATCCAGAGCGCGGCAAAATTGTAAGTACCCCAGTGGCGGCGATCGGCGCTGGCGGGCGCGAGGTCTTCGTTGTAGAGCGGGCTGGACTCGATGCGGGAGCGGAATTGTTCGCTGGTGGTGGCCATCGATTGTTTTGCGCAGTCTATTTTTGTCCGCTGACAGCTTGTTCCAGCGCTAGTCGAATAAAGCGCTGATAGGGCAGGCCGGCACGGGCGGCGCGCTTGCGGACCGCATCGAAAAGTTCCTCGGACAAGCGCAAGTTGATGGACTTGTCTTTGCGCTTAATCTCGAAGCGAACCAGTTGCGCTCCCGAAAGGTCATATTGCGACAGGTCGGCGCGGTCGACGAAGGCCGCGGCTGCGCGATCGGTTTTAAAGGCCGGGATTTTCTTTTTCGAAGGCATCGAACTCTTTCTTGTGCATGTAACGTGCGCTGACGGGACGGGTCAGAACCTCAGTGCCTTTGCTTCGAAGCGTGAAAACGATGAAGACTCCGCGCCCTCGTTCTGTACGGCCGACCGCGCGAAATCGGCGCTCGCGCTG
Source organism: Candidatus Sulfotelmatobacter sp. (assembly GCA_036500765.1). Lineage (NCBI taxonomy): Bacteria > Pseudomonadati > Acidobacteriota > Terriglobia > Terriglobales > Candidatus Korobacteraceae > Candidatus Sulfotelmatobacter > Candidatus Sulfotelmatobacter sp. The sequence continues at coordinate 1,965,412 of DASYBM010000004.1, read as the reverse complement.
GGAATGTGCGCTATCCGGCAGAATCGCAAGAGGCCGGGCAAAAACATCTTCGATGTCGGCGACGGAAAGTCCATGTTTCTCGCACTTGGCCCGATTGCCGCGATCCCAATCGAAGCCGTTCGCATCCAAGTTCATCATAGCGCTGTGATATGCAATTGTATAGGCAAAAGCAAGCGCGCTGTCTGAGCGGGATACATGGAGGCTACGTCGTCCACTACTTGGCGGAGCCCAGCATGCCCGGATGCGATACGTCCCGCAGTCAATCCGCCGCTACCGACGACGAACTCTGCGTGGCGATGGGGCCGTAACTCTCGGGGCGGCGGTCGCGGAAGAACTGCCATACCTTGCGAACTTCGGCGATCATGTCGAGGTCGAGATCGGCGACTACCACTTCGTCTTTATCGCGGCTGGCCTGGGCGATGATTTTGCCGCGCGGATTGCAGAAATAACTTTTCCCGTAGAATTCGCCGATGCTCCACGGCTTCTCGGTGCCGACGCGATTGATCGCGCCTACAAAATAACCATTGGCCACGGCGTGCGCGGGCTGCTCGAGTTCCCATAAATATTCAGAGAGGCCGGCGACGGTGGCCGAAGGATTGAATACGATCTCAGCGCCGTTGAGTCCGAGAATGCGCGCGCCCTCCGGAAAATGGCGGTCGTAGCAAATGTAAACGCCGACCCGCGCATATTTCGTTTCGAACACCGGATAGCCGAGATCGCCGGGAGTGAAATAAAACTTCTCCCAGAAGCCGGGATGGCAGTGCGGGATGTGATGCTTGCGATATTTGCCGAGATAGCTGCCGTCCGCGTCGATCACCGCGGCAGTATTGAAATACACGCCGGGCATTTGCTCTTCGTAGACGGGAACGACGATCACCATGCGATGCTTCTTCGCGATCTTCTGCATGAGCTGCGTGGTGGGTCCGTCGGGGACGCGCTCGGTGAGTTCATACCAGCGGGCGTTTTGTTCGGCGCAGAAATATGGGCCGTAGAAAAGTTCCTGGAGGCAGAGGATCTGAGTTTTCTTTTTGGCCGCCTGCTCGATCAGTTTGAGGTGCTTGTCGATCATCGCTTTCCTGATCTGCGCGAGCGGACGATCGGTGCTGATGGCGTTGCTGGCTTGAATCAGGGCGCAGCGGACATTGCGGGGCATGGGAACCTCCCAGAACTTTTCTTGAGGAACGAAACTATAGCAGAGTTCCGCGAGCAAAACGGATGGCAGACAGAGCAGAATATTTCTGGCGAGTGCAGGACGGCCTGCTATAGACTTTACCTGCTTTCGCCTGTTAGCCGAGAGCAATCCCGATTTCAGCTTGAGCAAATTACTCGGAGTCATGTGAAAACTTACAACCTCACAGGCTATCTCATAATTTTTCTATACATGCCGGCCTGCATGTATTCCGCTCCAGGTCACCTGGGACCCTGGAAGGGGCTGCTGATCGGCGAAGTTTATTTTGTCTCCGCCTGGTTTCTTTGCGGTCTGTATTTGGCCGATATTCTTCACATGGGAGTTGCACACCGCGCGCTGGACTACAAGCCGTGGTTCATAAAAACAGTCACCATCTTGAACAACACCTTCGGCCTCTATGTAAATCCGACCACTTGGGTAAATCGCCACCGGCTGCATCACAAGAATTCCGACCATGATGGGGATCCCAATAAACTCGCTGTCGACGGATTTTGGCGAACCATGTATCTCTGCGCAAAGCCTTATCGGTGCAGTGAAGATTTAGCGGGAGATGACATTTTGCAGGCGCCCTCTATGCGGTTCGTGGCCAATCCATGGTTTGCCGTCGTTGCGCAGTCCTTGAGTTTTTACCTTTTGTGGAGGCTGGTTGGAAATCTGAAGTTTGTTCTGGTCATGTGGGTTGGAACGCGAATCTTCGCGCTGTGGGTGAACATGATTCAGAACTACTGGACCCACACTCGAGAATTCGGATACCGGCGGTATCCGGATGAGCCAGACAACGCCATGAACATTGGCGAGTGGTTACCCGTGACGGCGACTTTTAGCGCATGTTTGCAGAACAATCATCACCGCTATCAGACTCTTCTGCGGCTAAGCCATCACGAATCGGAATACGACTTTGGATTTCTGACGGTCAAGATTATGAAATCTCTTGGCCTGGTGAAGGCGACAGCCAGAGGTGTAATCCTGCCCCAGGATGTTCCCCTCGATGCGCTAGATTTTTAGGCCGCTCTTTTTCTTTCCGGTGAAGGCTTCGATGGTCTGTCCCACAAAGCCGGGCGCGATCTCTTCGCCATCCAGTCCGTAGCGTTCCGGCCAGTGGTCGGGATAATAGTAAGTTCCGAAAATTCTGTCGATCCACGGAAAGTGAATCGCGAAGTTCTTGTCGATTCCCTCTTTTTGCGAAGTATGGTGCCAATGATGGTATCGGGGCATTACCACATATTTTTCGATCCATTTTGCGCTGGGGCCGAAATTGTAATGAGTCCAGGTGGCGTGAAGCGTAACAAAGATTAAATACGCCATGAGGATCGATTGCGAAAATCCCAGCATGAGCGGAACCAGGATGAATCCGCGCACAAGCGTGTCGTCTACGAAGTGAGAGCGTGAACCTGCGATCCAATCAAGCGCCTTCGAAGAGTGGTGAATGGCATGAAAACGCCAAAGAAAAGGCACTTTGTGCAAAGCCAGATGAATAAAATATTCGGCCACGTCCGCCACCACAACCGCCAGGAAAAATTGCAAAAGCCAGGGCAGCCGAGCGATGGAGTGTTGCAGAATCGGAACGCCCAAATATTTGACAGCTTGCGTCGCGGGCAATAAGACCAGAAAAGATAAAATTTGAATCGGTAGATGAGTGGACATGAAATAAACCACATCCAAGGTCCACTCCTTTCTGAACGTTCCTTGCTGTGGATACTGCGGCCAGATCCTTTCGAGTGGCACATAGATCAGTGCCATCAAAAACAAATCAAGCAAAAACCAGTCGAGGCCGATTGCGGGCCCGTTGCGGAGAGAGCCGTTGATCTGCACGCTTGATCCGCCCAAAGCCGTGGCCGCTATGGCCAGCAACATTCCAGTCAAGGCCAAAGTTTTTTTCTTGCGCCGAATCGAAGAAATAATTCCGAATACAATCGCGCCCACGATGAGGCATTGAATTAAAACCCGCATCGTGTGCATTGGATAATGCGGACGCAGTTCAGGAGAGCTTAGAAGTTGAGGAAAATGCAGACACACAACTCCGCCGAAGGAAAGAAATCCGAAGAAGGCCGACAAGACGCCACTCCACCAACCCGTTCCAAAGCCGGTAGACTCGGCATCACCAAAGAATTCGTTAATCTGTTGCTCGATCACTGATGTCTGTTAGCTTAAGTTCCCCGACTGATGGAGGCTAGTAGGAAAATGGCGACATGACGCTTTTCCTGAAGCAAGAATACGCTGGTTTTCAGGTACGCAGGTGTTAATGCGTTGACACGGTTAAGCTTTGGTAACTAGACTTCGGCCTGCTTCAGGGAAGGCTACGACTATGTCAAAGCGGCCTCGCATTGCGGTGATTGGCAGCGCTAATATTGATTTGACTACGTTCACCGATCAGTTTCCCAAGCCCGGGGAGACTTTGTTTGCTCCGAAATTCGATTTGGGTTTCGGAGGCAAGGGGGCGAACCAGGCGGTGGCGGCGCGGTTGTGCGGGGCGGAAGTGTTTATGGTGGCGCGGGTGGGGAGCGACTTGTTCGGTCCGGCGACGATTGAGAATTTTCGCAAGCAGGGGATCGATCCAACTCACGTGAAGCAGGTCGAGGGACTATCGAGCGGAGTGGCTCCCATCTTTGTCGAGCGCAACGGGCAGAACCGAATTCTGGTGGTGAAGGGCGCGAATGACGCGCTGAAGCCGGCCGATGTTGATGCCGCCGCCGAAACGCTGAAGACCGCCGACTGCATCGTGCTGCAATTCGAGATTCCGGTGGAGACGGTTTTTTACACCGTCGCATTCGCACGCAAGCACGGAATCCGGTGCATCGTGAATCCTGCGCCGGCGCAGCCGATTGATATAGCGGCGCTGAAGGATCTCGACTACTTTGTTCCCAACGAGACGGAAGCCGAGACCATCACCGGTTTGCCGGTGAAGACTGTGGACGACGCGAAGAAGTGCGCCGAGAAGTTGGTGGACGGCGGCATTCGCCGCGTGATTATCACGCTGGGAGCGAATGGATCTCTCCTGGCCAGCTGTGACGGCTGCGAGCATGTGCCGCCGTTCGCGGTGAGCAGCGTCGACAGTACGGGCGCGGGGGATGCGTTCATTGGCAGCTTTGCGGTTTTTCTCGGCGAGGGAGTGGCGGAAAAAGAAGCGGTGCGACGCGCGAACCTCTATGCCGGATTGTCGACTACGGGCGTGGGTACGCAGAAATCTTTTTACGACCGCGCCCGCTTCGATGCCGAGTGGGCGGCGCGATCCTGAAATTTCGTCGACGTGCCCGTTTTGGAACCGCGGGCACGAATCACGTGGCGGCGGACGCATTCGTCCGCCAGCCTCGTACACCCGTCTGTGCCATTTTTCCCCCGGACAAATGCGTCCGGGGCCACGCGGTTCAGGTGTTTCCCGTACGAAAATTCTTGACTAACCAGGGAGCGGCAATTTATAAGCCGAGTCTGCGGTCGGGGACCTCCTAACTTCACCCAGGAAGCGGGAGGGTCTTTTTCTTTGCGCGAACTCTTTGAGTAGAGAGTCGCCAAAAAGGGGCTGAAGAATGTCGAGCCATCAAAAGCTTTTCGCGCTGGTAGTGTGTTCGCTGGTCGTTCTAGGAAGCCCGCTATGCAGCCCGCTCTTGCATGGTCAGGCGACCGGCAGTTTCTCAGGGACGGTAACGGACAACTCCGGCGCGGTTGTGCCTGGCGCCAAGGTCACCGTCACAGCCCAGTCCACGAACGTGTCGCGCGAAGCGATGAGCGATGATTCGGGACACTATCTCGTTCCCTTACTCGGAGTGGCTGACTACACGATTCGGGCGGAGGCCGCCGGCTTCAAAGCTTCGGAGGCCAAAGACGTTCGTCTGCAACTCGACGAACATCGCGAGCTCGATTTCAAACTGGTGCCTGCATCGGTCACGACCAGCGTTGAGGTCAACGCGACCGAAGTGGCGGTGCAGACCACGAATCCGACCCTGGGCCAGGTGATCACGTCGCAGGAAGTGGCGGAACTTCCCTTGAATGGCCGCGATTTTGTGCAATTGGCGACCCTGACGCCCGGCGTAACGCAAGAAACCAATCCTGCCAGCTTTTTCAATGGCGGTCCGAGCAGCGAAGTTTCGGCGCGCGGGACCTATTCTCTTTCGGTGGGCGGCTCACGGGCGCAGAGCACGGACTGGCTGCTCGACGGTGTGGACAATAACGAGTTGACGGCGGGCGGCATCGCGATTCTGCCGTCGATTGATGCCATTCAGGAATTTAAGGTTCTCACTTACAACTACTCGGCGGAATATGGGACACGCGCGGGCCCGACCGTGCTGGTGACCACCAAGTCGGGATCGAACCAGTTGCATGGATCGCTGTTTGAATTTTTCCGCAACACGAAACTCGACGCCAAAACCTATGATTTCGGCACTCCTGCGCCGAACCAACAATTCAATCTCAACCAGTTCGGCGGAGCCTTGGGCGGAGCGATTGTGAAAGACAAGACGTTCTTCTTTCTCGATTATCAGGCCAAGAGGCAACGGCATGGGATCCCGTTCACGGGGCTGGTTCCGACGCCCGCGATGATGGGTGGGGATTACAGTAACGATCCGTTCGGGAATCCCAATACCGTACAACTGCTGAACCCCTATGGGAGCACCGCGTTGCCTTTAGTGCCGACACCATTTGTTTGCAATAACGTTGGCGGGACACTCACTCCTGTAGCACCTAATCCAGACGGAACCCAAACGGGTGGCGTGCCATGCGACATTATTCCTGCGGCGATGTTCGATCCTGCCGGCAAATCGCTGATTGATCTCTACCCAACGAGCAATGCCAGCAATCCGAGCTTGGGCTACAACTATACGAACACACCGGTCAGGAAACTGAACGAAGGTGAATTCGATATTCGCCTGGACCACAATTTCTCAAGCAAAGACTCGATGTTTGCGCGCTTCAGCTACGATCAGGCGGTTTCGTTCGTGCCGGGTGGTTCGCCGGGATTTGCCGAGGCGGGCGCTTTTGCCAGCACGCAGAACATCACCAACCACGGGCGCAACGTGGCGGTCTCGGAGACACACCTTTTCTCTGATCGGACCATCAACCAATTCACCGCCGGGTTCAACCGCATCTTCAATCACATTTTGTCGTACGGTACGGGAACCTGCGAAGCGGCGAAACTGGGCATTCAGGGCGCAGACTTGGGCGCGGCGTGCGACAGCATCACGGGATATCCCGCGAGTCTGAACCAATCCAGCAAGGATTGCGTTGGTTGCGGCCTGAGTTCGACGCAGCTTACCGGCTACTGGTCGGTCGGCGACCGCGGATTTTCGCCCTTCCAGGGCGGGACGAACGTCTTTTACGTATCCGATACGCTGGATATGATTCGCGGTAAACATAATGTCCGCGTGGGCGTTGGCATTCGCGCCAACCAGATGAATGTTCTGACCAACGGATTCGGGGATGGCTACTTCCTCGTATTCGGAAGCTATACGGGTGACGCGACTGCCGACCTGTTGCTTGGGCAGGTCGGCGGATCGATTCACGATCAGACTTTTCTGGGTGCGACGACCGGCCGGCGCTGGAAGATGTTCCGGCCGTTTGTGCAGGATGACTGGCGCGTATCTGACAACCTGACGGTCAACTTAGGGCTGGCCTGGTCGTTAACTACGCCCATCACCGAGGCAGAAGGGCGGCAGGCCAACTTCGACTATACGACCGGCCAATATCTGATCGCCGGTTCCGCGCCCGGAATTAGCGGATGCACGAACTGTACTCGAACGGGCGGGAATGTAGGCGTCAAATTCGACAAGACGGCTTTGGAGCCACGCATCGGGTTTGCCTGGAAGCCGCTGGGGAACAGCAGCACCGTAGTGCGAGGCGGTTATGCCATCTACCACGACTCAGCTTGGAGTCAGGGCGCGCAGGGACTATGGCAGAATCCTTCTTACTACGCCGAAGTCGACAACTTCAACAACTTCGCGGGCAGTCCCGTCAGCGCCGCGAACCCATTGGGAATTCAGGGAAGCCCCTGTCCTTATGGCAACGCGAGTTCGGCGACACCGACAAATTGCGGTGTGCAGCTGAGTTTCCTGCAACCCACTACACTGTCGCCAATTCTCTCGGCACCCAATCCGGACAGTTTTACGGGGACAATCCAAACCCAACCGCTCAACTTCAAACAAGGCATGGTGCAGCAGTTCAATTTGAATGTGGAGCACCAGTTGCCGGGTGAAGTGGTGATGACCGTGGGCTATGCGGGCGCGCGGAGCACGCACATCCTGAATGATGGACTGAATCAGAATATCGGCTCGCCTACGGCCTGTGCCGGAGGTCCGAATGCGACTCCGGGCTACACATTGGGTTGCGGCCCCGGAGGAACGTACTTTGCCGCTCCTTATGGGGAATTCGTTTCCATCGACAACAACAGCGACAACGGCCGCGCCCGCTACGACTCGCTGCAAGTGAAGGCGGAAAAAAATGCGCGGCACGGACTCTATGCGCTCCTGAGCTATACCTATTCACGAGCCTTCGATTCCGGCTTCCCGGATGGCTTGGGAACGCTCCCCGGTGCCATGTACTGGCCGCTGCCGGGAGCGAACAAATTGGATTGGAGCCTGTCGCAGATCAACCTCAACAACCAGTTCACCGCGAGCGTGCTTTATGACCTGCCGTTCGGCAAAGGCAAGAAATTTGGCAGCGGATGGAATGGCGCAACCAATGCCGTATTCGGCGATTGGAAGTTGAATGTGATCGAGAAGGCGATTTCCGGCTTCCCACTGTTTGTGGTCGCCAGCAATAACGGCAACTTCAGCGGCTCCGGCGTCAACTTCGCGTGGAACGGAAACAGCCTGAACCGTCCCAATGAAGTGGGAAATCCGAATGTAGCCGGACCCGTAGCGGCGAATCCAACATGCAACGGAAATCCAAGCAATATCCCTACTGCGGTCCACACCCTTTCGCACTGGTTTAATCCTTGCGCATTCGAGGATGCTCTCCCGGGCGAGCTTGGCAATTCGGCGCGGGCGCCTTTGTACGGGCCGCGCTTCGTCAACACAGATTTTTCCGTGATCAAAGATTTTCCGATGTCATTTCGCGAGGGAACTTATGTGCAGTTCCGGGCGGAATTCTTCAATCTGTTGAACCATCCTCACTTCTATCTGCCGGGCACCAGCGCGTCTTCCATGCAAGACGTGGATAGCCCGTCCAGTTTCGGAGTGATCAACAATACATTGAACGATCCGCGGTTAATCCAGCTCGCCTTGAAGGTGATCTTCTAGGGAGACCTTTGATTCAGGCTCGGCGTAAGAAAAGCAGGTTTCTCGACTCCGAAAAATGGCGCGCAAAACGCGCCATTTTTCTGCGCTCGAAATGACATTTGCCCTGGTTGGTGTAATTTGCACTGGTTGGTGTAGAGGAGAAGCGCCCATGCGAAATCGCAAGCTTGCTGTGTCGGCCCTGGCTATTTTGCTGACGAGTTCCTTTACCTCCGCGCAGGCGCGGCGCAAGGTCATCATCAACGAAGACTGTTCCGGGCCGGGCGGCAGCAACATGCAGACGCTGATGGTGATGATTCAGTCGCCGCAGGTGGAGGTGTTGGGGATTACGGTGGTGAGCGGGGATCAGTGGCGCGATGAGGAAGTGGCGCACACGCTGCGGTTGCTGGAAATTATGGGCCGCACGGATATTCCGGTTGTGCCCGGGGCCACGTTTCCGCTGGTTCGTACGCGCGAAGACGCGCAGATGTGGCAGCAGCGCTATGGAAACGTCGACTATGCCGGCGCCTGGGACGATCGCTGGTGGCACGAGGCTTCGGTAGTGCCTCCGCTTCCCGAGGGCGCGCCCACAACCAAGCCTGCCGACGAAGACGCCGCGCATTTTCTGATTCGCATGGTGCGGAAGTTTCCACATGAAGTGACCGTCTATGAAGGCGGGCCGATGACGAATCTGGCCTTGGCCATTTCGCTCGACCCGCAGTTTCCGGAACTCGCGCAGGAACTGGTCTTTATGGGTGGAGGCTTGAGCCCGCAAACCGACGAGCCGGAATTTCTGAACAATCCCCGGCACGAATTTAATTTCTGGTTCGATCCGGAGGCGGCGGAAATCGTGCTGCGCGCGCCCTGGAAGAAGATCGTCTGCACGCCGACTGATATTTCGATCAAGACTCACATGACGGCGGCGCTGGTGAAGCAGATCGAAGCGAGCAGCACGCCGCTGGCACGTTACATTGCGCGATTCGCCATGCTCACGCCGGGCGCCGACGTGATGTGGGACGAACTGGCTGCTGAGGCCTGGATTGATCCCACGCTGATCACGAAGAGTGAGTCCCGTTATATGGCGGTGAATCTGGATCACGGCGCGGGTTACGGAAACACTCTCACCTGGGCGGCTAGCGATGGGTCGCATCTCGGCGCGCATTTAGTCGACATTCAGTTCGATCTCGATACGGAGAAGTTCTACCGCATGTTTGTTGGGCTGATGACGGCACGGACGCCGGCGCGGTGATGCTGCTCCGGGCCCCCAAAAGCCCCGGACGAATGCGTCAGGGGCCACGTGAGCTGCGCTGGCACCGAAGGGGCGAACAGCATACAATAATCGCTTGAGCGCTTTTCCCAACATGTCTTCCACGCCAGACGATCTTTCCACCATAAAAGACGACATGGTTGCCTTCATTGAAGGCCACGGCATGCGCCGCTTTCACGGCTACGTGGATTTTGACGAAGTGCAGTGCGTGATGTGGGAGATGGCCGGCAATCCGGACGGCTGGAAAGATTTTGTCGAGCTGGCCAAGTCCGCCGGCGCGCCGTTTCTCACTATGCATTCGTGGACGCTGGAGCGCACCGAACTGGATGACATGGTGCAGCGCCTGACGAATTCGGAGTTCACCGATGGCGAAGATGTTGAAGATGCGCGCTGGCTGCGGGCCCACGTCGGACGCGTAGGATTTTTGCAGCTGGGCTGGGCCTACCAGGGATCGATGTTTCTGTGCGAAGTCAGCACCGAGTGGTACGACCGCTACCAGCATCTGCTCGAGGTGTCCGACGAATTCGGCGGACTCACCATGGACGAGCCCGATCAGGACGAGGAAAACTAGGCTAAGGCAAGTAGCTGCCGCCGTCCCGGCGGCTGTCCGGCGGGCGTCTCGCCCGCCGCGCTGGAAGCAAATACTCTGCAAAAGGTTTAAGCTGATCGTCGCTCACCGACGCCGAGGGCGGGACGCCCCCGGGACAGCCGGCAGGGCCTGCCCTGAGCGGAGTCGAAGGGATGCCGGCGCTACATTCATGCAGTGGATTCAAAAGCCGACAGATGCAACGATAGTCGCTTCTCTGGCCGCCGAGTTGCGTTCAGACTCGACGCTGGGCGGCGTTCCCAACGCAGCGCACATTCTCGCGCCGCTGCTGGCGCGTCGTGGCATCGCCGATCTGGATTCCGCGCGACGTTATCTCTGGCCTCGACTTTCGCATCTCCACGCCCCCGAGCTTATGACGGGCCTGCCGGCGGCGGTGAATCGCATCGACGCCGCCATCGAGCGCAAAGAGACGATCCTGATTTACGGCGACTATGACGTCGACGGTACGATGGCAGTCATCATTCTGAAGACAGCGATCGAACTTTGTGGAGGCGCAGCCGACTTTCATGTTCCGCACCGCATTCGCGAAGGCTACGACATGCGCGACGATGTGATCGAGCGCGCCGCGGCGGCGGGCATTCGGCTGATCGTCAGCGTGGATATGGGCATTCGCGCCTTTGCTCCCGCGGAAACGGCGCAGCGCCTCGGCGTCGACCTGATCGTTACTGACCATCATCTCCCCGGCCTTGATGGTGTGCCGAATGCGCTGGCTGTCGTGAATCCCAATCAGAAGGGATGCGAATACCCGTATAAGCAACTATGCGGCGCAGGCGTGGCTTTCAAGCTGGCGCAGGGACTGATGCAGCGGCGGCTCGATGCCGGCGTTCAGAATAAATTGCTGATGTCATTTATGAAGATCGTGGCGATTGCGACCATCGCCGATGCCGTGCCGTTGACGGGCGAGAATCGTGTTTTCGCCTCGCTCGGGCTCCATGCGCTGTGCAAGGCGGTGAATCCTGGGCTGAAAGCGTTGCTCGAAGTTGCGCAGATTTCTACCAAGCGTGCGCCGACGTCGGCGGAAGTTGGCTTCCGCATCGCACCCCGCATCAATGCCGCCGGGCGCATGGATGTGGCTCGCGATGTGATTGAACTGTTCAGCGTGAAAGATGCAGTGCGAGCGCGCGAACTGGCTGCGAAACTCGATCGTCTCAATTCCGACCGCCAGGAGGAAGAGCGCAGAATTCTGCGCGCGGTCGAGGAGCGATTTATAGCTGATCCGGCGCTCCCGGACGCCTACTGCATTGTCGTCGATGGCGAAGGCTGGCACCGCGGCGTCATCGGCATTACGGCGACGCGAGTGGTAGAGAAATATAATCGGCCGGCGCTGGTGATTTCGCGCGATGGCGCAGAGGCGTTCGGCTCTGGCCGCTCGATTCGCGCGTTCCATCTGCTGGAGGCAATCGAATCCTGCGGCGGTCTTTTTTCGCGGTATGGCGGGCATTCGCACGCTTGCGGATTCGCCATGCCCTCGGCGAATATCGCCGATCTGAGGGCGCAGTTGGATGCTTTTGCCCGAAGCCGGCTGACTGCGGCGGATTTCGATCCGGTTCTCGATCTCGATGCGGAACTTGATCTAAGCGAAATCACTCGGGAGCTGTATCAGGCGCTCCAACTGCTTGAACCGTACGGCATGGGGAATCCTGAGCCGATATTTGCTGCGCGCGGCGCGCAGTTGACGGCGCCTCCGCGCGTTCTCAAGGACAAGCACGTAAAGCTGAAGCTGAGAGCGGGAGAATGGGGAAGGCCCGCACCGTCAGAATTATCAGAGATTCCTGTGGCCGAACTTATTCCGGCAGAATTTTCTCCGTCTGAACTTTCTGTGGCCGCGATTCTGGCGACGCCGCGCTGTCATCCCGATGGCGCCGCAATTCGACGCAGCGAAAAAACAGCAGCGGTTGCCGAAGGCTATGCAGCAAGCGCGACGCAACTGAGAACTGAGAACCGAGAACTGAGAACTGGATTAAGAATCACTTACGACGCGCTCGGATGGCACATGGCTGAGCGGCTGGCGCAGGCTCCGCTACTGGCGGGAGACGCGATCGATGTTGCTTTCACCATCGGCCACAACGATCATCCAGATTACGGTGGCCTGGAACTTTCGCTGCGTGACTTCCGGGGGGCGGTGAAGCGGTCGATGCCAGCCGTGGATTCAGAAGAAGGGAATTGATACCATCGGGAAGGAGGAGTGGTCATGCAAGTCAATCTGCCCCGGGACCTGGAAACATTGGTCAACAAGCGGCTCTCCAGCGGAGCTTATTCCAGTGTCGAAGAGGTTTTCCGCCGCGCTCTGGAAGCCCAGGATGCTGAGGAGAGCTGGACCGATGAGGAGCGGCGGGCCTTAACCGCGCATATCGAGGAGGGATTTTTGCAGGCCGAGCGTGGCGATTTGATTGACGGTGCTCAGGCGCGCCGTGAGATTCAAGAGATGAAGGACGACTGGAGTCAAAATCGCGCGTCCAAACGATGAGCGGCTTCACCCTCACTCGCCTCGCCAAAGCTGACATTTTCGACATCTGGAGCTACATCGCCAAGGACAGCAAGGAATCGGCCGACCGGGTGGAACAAGCGATCTTTGAGGCTTGCGCATTCGTTGCAGATGCGCCGGAGCGGGGCCATTCCCGCGCCGACCTTACAAAGCGTTCGCTGCGATTCTGGACTCTGACGCGATATCCCAACTACTCGATCGTTTACCGACCCGATATGTCGCCGATTCAGGTTGTCGCTGTTCTGCATGGCCGAAGAAATCTGAGGCGCATCATGAAAGAGCGGACCTGACTCCTTCTCACCACAGATGATAATGCCCGTCGCGGCGGGTCATTTCGACGCCGACTCCGAACAAAGCCGCCAGGCGGTCGACTTGCAGGATTTCTTCTTTGGGGCCGTCGGCGACTACGCGTCCGCGATCCATTAACACTACGCGGCCGATTTCGGGGACGATGTCGGCGAGTTCGTGGGTCACGAGGATTATTGCGGTTCCGGAGTTGGCCAGCGAGCGCATAGTTTGGCGCAGGCTCTGTTGCGCCGAAAGGTCGAGCGAGTTGCAGGGCTCGTCGAATAGCAGCGCGCCGGGTTGGTGAACGAGCGCCCGCGCGATCAACACGCGGCGAGCCTCGCCTGACGACATCTCGCAGACGGGGCGGTCTGCGAGATGCGATATCTTCAGGGCAGCGAGCGCGGCGTCGGCTGATGCCCTCTGCCTGGAATCGACGACGTGATTGAAATAGATGGCGTTGCTGCTGAAGAAGCCCGAAAGGACGACCTCTCGGCCCGTCGCGTCGCCGGTACAAGTGAGCATCAGATCGTTGGACACGATGCCGAGGCGGGCTCGCAGGTCGAAGACGTTCCACGTTTCTTCTCCCAGAATTGACATGAAAGAATCCGGCCGCGCAACTGGATAGCCCTCACGGGTAATTGTCTTGATCAAAGTGGATTTGCCGCAGCCGTTCGGTCCGAGGATCGCCACATGCTCGTCGGCCGCGATGCGCAGGCTGAAGTCATCGAGCGCAATCTTCTGGCCGCGCATTACGCGCAGGTTGTGGAAGTCCAGGAGCGGCGGCTTTGGGGCGCGATTCGTCATCGCAGACAGTTTAGCTGAGTGAGCGTTGGTCGCTGGGCGGTCGTTAGTCGTCGGTCGTTGGCCCCTCGCCGCCAACACACATCCGGGCTGAAAGGTTTAACTAACGACCATCGGCTAACGACGAACGACTAACGACGAATGACCAACGACGAATGACCGCCGACCGAAGACTGAAGACTGACGACTGACGACCGAAGCCTGCATTACACTTAACCCAGATGCCGCTCAAGATCTACCGTCTGCGCCGATTGCTGGCTGCGACCGCCGTGCTGCTCTCGGTGGTGGTGGTGGGAATGTATTTCTATGCGCGTTCGAAGGCCACCAGCGTGCTGAAGCAAATTCCTGGAAAGATTGGGTATGACATCAAGCAGACGGCCAACGGATTCCAGTTTTCGAAGTCGGATGGCAAGCGCACGCTTTTTACGGTGCAGGCCAGCGATGTGAAGCAGTTCAAGCTCAACGGCAACGCCGAACTGCACAACGTCAGCATCGTGCTCTACGGGCGCGACTCCTCGCGCTTCGACCAGATTTACGGCGATGATTTTGCCTATAACGAAAAAACCGGCGACGTGACCGCCAAGGGCGACGTGCAGATCGACCTGGTGGCAAATCCCGCCGGGTTGGTGAGTCCAGATCAATCCACGCCGAAAGAAATTAAGAATCCGATTCACCTCAAGACGCGCGACCTCGTGTTTAACAAAAATACGGGGAATGCCGTGACTGCGGCGCGTGTCGAGTTCCGAACGCCGCAGGCTAGCGGTTGGGCCGTGGGTGTGCAGTACGCGGGCAAGGCCAACACGCTGACGTTGTCGTCGCAGATTCACGTGGTGCTGAACAGTCCGAATGCGGGCGTCATTAATGCCGCCGTCATCGAGGCCGACCACGCCGTCATCACCAGTGATCCCCGCGAGGTCGTCCTCGATCATCCGCGCCTTCAGCGCGCCGACGGAACCGTGCGATCGGACCGCGCAGTATTTTATCTGGGTCAGGAGAATCAGGTGGGGCGAGTTTTGGCCACCGGGGATGTCACCACGGTCACGCGCATGCAAGGTAAGGCCGCCAATGACTCCAAGAATAATTCGACGATTCCAGATTTCGCAGCGCAGCCACCGGCTTCGGAACTGCGCAGCCGCGCCGACCAGGCTGAATTTCTGCTGGAAGGAAAGCAAGACTTGCTGCGGACGGCGACTCTAACCGGCAGCGTGCACATCGAGCAGAACGGTCCGCAACCGATGCAAGGCGATGCCGGCCGTGTGATCCTCGACTTTGCCGGTCAAAACCAACTCCAGAAGGTCCACGCTCTCGGCGGAGTGCGGCTTACCCAGAAGACTGACAGTGAGACAAGTGACAAAGCAGAAGCAAAGGTCGCCGGTCCGCGCGATTTTGAGCTAACCGCGCCCGTCATTGACTTCATGGTGGACCAGGGACACATCCTGAAGCAGGCGGAAACGTCCGGCGCGGCGCAGATTACGATTGTCGAGGTGGAGCCTTTTTCCTCGGCAAAGCTTAATCCCGCAGGGCTTGGTCCGGGGACGCTGCCGGCTTCAGTGCCGCGCACGGTTGTGACCGCAGGCAAATTTCGCGCGCAATTCGCCACATCTGACGGTGCAAACCACATTGATCACATCCATGGGGCGCCCAATGCACGCATCGTCAGCTCCTCCCCCAATCAGCCCGATCGCGTCAGTACCAGTCAGGCGATCGATGCTACTTTTCTTGCGCAAGGCGGTATTGAATCCGTGATCCAGACGGGCAACGTCGTCTATTCCGATGGGCAGCCGGCCGACAAGCGGACGCAAGCCTGGGCCAATTCGGCGCTCTATACGCCGGGGGATCAGATTCTTACCCTTGCGGGCAGCCCGCGCGTGTCGACCGGAGGGATGGCGATCACGGCGAAGGTCGTCCGCATGAATCGCGCCACGGGCGACGCTCTGGCCGAGGGCGACGTCAAGACCACTTACAGCGAACTGAAGGAACAACCCGACGGGGCTCTCCTGGCATCTTCCTCGCCGATTCACGTGACGGCGCAGAGCATGACTGCTCGCAATACCGCAGGAACGGCCGTTTACTCAGGAAACGCACGCCTCTGGCAAGATGCCAACATTATTGAAGCACCCACCATCGAGTTCGACCGCGATCGCCGATTCGTCGACGCCCAAGGGACGGCGACCCATCCGGTGCAGACGATTCTGGTGCAGACCGAGAAAGCGCAGACCGAGAAAGCGCAGACCGAGAAGGCGCAGACCGAAGCAGAAGTAGTGAAGAAGGCTCCAATGGAGAAGGTTCAGAGCGATCAGCCTCCGACGGAAGCGGCTAAGCTGGAAAGCAGCCCTGCTACTGGAAAGATATTCGGAAAAAAACCTGACAAAACAACTCCGATTCCAAAATCGAGCCCGATTTCCATCACTGCGGCCGAGCTGACTTATGCCGACTCCGAGCGCAAGATTCACTATGAAGGCGGAGTCGCGGCCAAAGGCGCAGACTTCACAGCTTCCGCGAAAAGCGCCGATGCCTACCTCCTGCCTCGCAATCAAACCTCGAGCCCTCAATCATTTAGCCACCCCGGTCAACTCGACCGTATGGTGGCTGAAGGCGATGTCGTGATTCAGCAGCCGACGCGCCACGCCAACGGCCAGCGGCTGGTTTATACGGCGGCCGACGACAAGTTTGTCCTGACTGGCGGACCGCCCAGCATTTTTGATGCCGAACAGGGCAAGATTACCGGGGTTTCGTTGACTTTCTTCAGACGCGATGATAGGGTGCTCGTAGAAGGCGAAGCAAGTACTCCTGTGGTAACTCAAACACGAGTGGCCCGGTAAATGGCAAGCTAAATGCGTGGACGATGATGCGTACCTTGGCCACGGAAGAAATTGGCAAATCGTATCGTGGCCGGCGCGTTGTAAATGGGGTCAGCCTGGTAGTCGGGCAGGGCGAAGTTGTTGGATTATTAGGCCCGAACGGCGCAGGTAAGACCACCACGTTTTACGCCATCGTGGGCCTGATCCCTCCCGACACTGGCCGCGTGGTGTATGACGGTCAGGACATTACCGACGTCCCCATGTATTTGCGGGCTCGTCAGTATGGCATCAGCTATCTCCCACAAGAAGCATCGGTTTTTCGCAAACTAACGGTAGAAGAGAACATCCTCGCGGTGCTGGAAGCGCAGCCGATGTCCTGGCACGAGCGCCGCGAGAAGATGGAAAAATTCATCGACGAACTGGGACTGGAGCACATCCGGCAGAATCGCGGATATGCGCTTTCCGGGGGAGAGCGCCGGCGCGTGGAAATTGCGCGCTGCCTGTGCATCAATCCCACGTTTATTTTGCTGGACGAACCGTTTTCGGGAATCGATCCCATTGCCGTGCTTGACTTGCAGAAGATTATCAGCAGTCTGAGGGCCAGCGGCATCGGTGTCTTGATCACGGATCACAACGTACGCGAAACTCTTTCAGTCACCGATCGGGCGTACATCATCGATGGTGGCAGAATTTTTCGGCAAGGAAAGCCAGAGCAGTTGGCCGGCGATCCGGAAGTGCGAAGGGTGTATTTGGGAGAGAGTTTCTCGCTGGTGTGAGAAAAGCGTCGTTGGTCGCCAGTCGTCGGTCGTTGGCAAAATCCAAACGAACAGAGGCCAGTGGCGAATGACCGGCGAGTAACGACTAACGACCAACGACTAACGACCGACGACCAAAGCCGACGACATGGTTCTTCTTCAACACAGGCTCAACGTAAAGCTCTCGCAGCGCCAGATCCTCACTCCGGGGCTGGTGCAGATGGTTTCTGTCCTTGCGCTCAACAAGCTTGAGCTCAAAGACATGATCAACGCCGAGATGGTCGAGAACCCCGTTCTCGAAGAGCTCGAAGACTCAGTTCCTCTGCTCGACGAAGTCGGGAAGAAAGAAGAAGATCGCGAGCGCGCGGCTACCGCCAGCACCGAAGAAAATCCCATCGCCGCGGTCGAAAAGAAAGATCCGTTCGAAGAGATCGATTTCGGCTCGTTCTTCCAGGATTATCTCGATCCCGGTTACCGGACGCACAGCGAGATGGAGGACATTGAGCGTCCTTCGTTTGAGAATTTTCTCTCCAAGCCCACGAATCTTACGGATCACCTGGCCTGGCAGTTGGGCGCGCTCAGCCTGCGCCCGGAGGTGCGCGAAGCCGCCGACGTGATCATCGGCAATTTGAATGAAGACGGATACCTGATCGCCAGTGATGAGGAGTTACTTGGTATAGCTCCACCTGCGGCGCCCGAGGCCGATGCGGAAACCGCAAAGAATATTGTCAACGAGGCGCAAGCGCTGGGTTTGACGGAGGTCGCCTCCGAGCCGGAAGCCGAGAGCGAAGAAGCTTCAGAGCTTGAAGGGATCGCCGATTCTAACGAAGGCGACTCTGTCGAAATCGATAAGAGCGTAGAACTTAGCGCCGATCTCATCAACGCGGCGAATGTCGATGCAGGCTACAGCGACGTTGCCGGGATCTTGCCGCCAGCGGAGCCGCACCCGGAAGCATCTTTCTCGACCCGCTCCGGTAATTCCGCTGCCGCGACGGCTCCCGCGCCCGACCGCACGTCGCAGCCAGCCTCGATTTACAGGCCCAACTTCACCGCCGCCGATCTGCACGAGGCGCTGGAAGTCGTCCGCCAACTCGATCCGCCCGGCGTGGCTTGCAGGGATTTGCGCGATTGCCTGCTTCACCAGCTTCGTTATCATCAGGCCCAGCTCGCACTGCACAAGAACGGCAACGGCACGGCACAACTTTTGCAGGACGCGATGGCTGTGGTCGACCAGCATCTACGCGGCCTGCAAAATAAGCAGCACAAAGAGATCGGCAAGGCGATCGGCCGTCCCATTGAAGCCGTGCAAGCGGCGCTCGATTACATTCGTACGCTCGATCCCCGTCCCGGTCTGCGCTACAACAAAGTACAGGCGCGCCTCATCGAGCCTGACGTCGCTTTCGTGAAGCACGGCGACGAGTGGCTCGTGATCATGAACGACGAAGACCTGCCGCAGCTGCGCCTGAATCCGGCTTACAAGAAATTAGTGACGCGCGACGGCGTCAATGAAAAGAGCACGCGCGACTACGTCAAAGAGCGCTACAAGAGCGCAATTCAGCTCATCAAGAACATCGAGCAGCGCAAGCAGACGATCACAAAAGTCTGCTATGTCATCGTCGCCCGCCAGCAGGATTTTCTCGAACGAGGCATCGATCAACTGAAACCCATGATGATCAAGGAGGTGGCCGAAGAAATCGGCGTGCATCCTTCGACGGTAAGCCGGGCTGTGGCCAACAAGTACGCCCACACTCCCCAGGGCGTATTCGAGCTGCGGTATTTCTTCAGCGAGAGCGTGCAGGGTCCGGAGGGCGGTGGCACATCGCTGCTGATCCTCAAACGCCGGGTCAAGAAGCTCATCGAGGAAGAAGATCCCAGCCGTCCGCTGACCGACGAGCAGATCACGCGGATTCTGCAATCACAGGGCATTCAGGTGACTCGCCGCACGGTTGCTAAATACCGCGAAGATATGCGCATTCCGAGCACGCACCAGCGGAGAGTGAAGAAATAAAGGCGTCGTCGGCCTTCGGTCGTCCGTCGTTAGCGACGACGGCTGACGAGATTGATGTTTAGCCGACGACTGACGACCAACGACCGACAGCTTGTTTTAATGCAGTGCCCGTTTTTATCCGATCATTAAGTCTACGAGGGGGCGCTCATGAACGTGGAGTACACGGGAAGACAGTACGTCGTCACCACCGCCATCCGCAAAGAAGTAGAAACCGGCCTCACCAAAATCCGCAAAATTCTGGGCGACAAATTTGAGACCAAGGTTATTCTGGCCGTCGAAAAGCATCGCCACAAAGCCGAAATCACTATCAGCCCCCGCAACGGCCCGCTGGTCGGCCTGGCTCAAGCCAAGGACATGACCATCGCCGTCAATGAAGCTCTCGACCATCTTGAGAAACAGGCGGTGAAATATAAGACGCGCTGGATGTCGAAGAAGCGCTCGGCTCGCAAGAGCGAAGAAGTCAAAAAGTGGAACGGCCACAGCACATCGCCGCAGGAAGAGTTGACGACCGTGGTCGGCCTTTCAGAGAAGACAGCGGTTCCGGTGATGGTGCACAAGTATCCCGCCGTGGCCAAGACCACTGAGGTTCATCTGGTGCGCTCGGATGAGGCCGTCGCCATGCGTCCCATGACGCTCGAAGAAGCGATCAAAGAAGCTCACTTCAAGGATCGCGACGTCTTTATCTTTCGCGACCCGAAAGGCAAGTTGATGATTCTGCATCGCACGCGGGACGGCAAGATGGAGTTAATCGAGGCGCCGTAAGACAACTCTCAGCTTTCAGCCGTCAGCTTTCAGCTCTACCTGTTCGCTTTTAACTGCTATTTTGATTGTGTGGGGACGGGCCTTTGACCCGTCCAGGCCAAGTGAAGATCGGCTGTGCCCTTTGGGTGGGTGCGACAGTGATCGCAGGACCGCAAAGTGCAGTTTGTTAGAAGTGATAGTTCGTTTCCAAAAAGATCAACTGCCCATTCGGATCTCTCGGATAGATCGAGTCGATCACGCCCTTGCCCCAGGCATGGCCATAGTAAAGCGTGGTGCCGAACGACGGCGTCACCTGATAGTCTGCGCTCACATCCCACACATTGCCTAGGCCTCGGTTTCCATTGCTGGGCCGACCGGTATAGCCGAAAGTTTTAGGCTGGAACGCGCCACCACCCGAGTACCAAAAGTCCGCCGCATTCGCCAAGCGAAGCGTGTGCACTTCACTCCGCAATCCTAGCTTCGAGAATGGCTTCACATTGACCGTGCCGTACAAATCTTCATTGTTCATCATGTTGTAAAAAGGGAAGCGCGCGTACTGGCGAGGCGTAGGCAGAACTTGAAAGAAAGTACCGTGGGTTGAGTCTTTGTTATTCCCATCGCCGCTGCCATAGGAATAACCCGCGCTGATCCACGGCTTCAGCACTGGGATGGGTGGTTGCCAGCCAGCCTCGCCGACGAACGCGGACGCATGTTGAGCAAGGCCGCCCCACGAGCCGGTTTGCAGCGCGCCCCACACCAGAAAGTCGAACTTTCCGGCGGCATTGGTATTGAAAACGTGGGCGTAGTCCGCGCCCCAGGTAGCGATCTCAATTTTTCCGAAATCGGCAGCACGAACCGCCGCGGAACGGTTGTCTGTTTTCAGCACCGTCGTGCGATGATCGATATAGCCCAGAGCAAATATGCGCAACTCGCCCGCGGACTGTGGTGTTTCGACCGACCGGGTGTACGCTCCGTAGTAAGTGTCCACATCGAGTTCATCCATTCCTTTGACCTGAAATACTCCTTGCGTCGGCCGCGCGCCGAAAAATGTGAAGTTGTTCTCTCCGGAACTCGCCGAGAGTTGGACTCCGTCAAACGATCGCTGTACCGCGGTAAAAGCGAAGTTCGAAATCAGGCGGCTCGAAATGCGGGTTTGGATGACGGTGGCGAGCAGCGCATCTTTGGGCTTCACTTCCAGTCCATCGAAATACTCGAATCGCCCTATTTTTAGACCGGCCGGCCCGAGGTTCTTGAAATTCACAAAGGCTTGCTTGACGAAGCCGTTGGCTACATCGGTGTGATTGTTGTTCGCTACGTAATAGTTCGCGCCCAGTCCGAGTTGGCCTTGCGGCGCGGCAACCACGGCGTCGTTCGGCAGGCCGAGAATGGATGGCTGTTCGCCTTCGAGGAACCAGTCGAAGCGCTCGCCCGTCTGTCCGATTCCCAAGCGCAGCAAAGAATCCCACAGGCCGTATTCGCTATTTCCCGTCGGAGCCTGAAACCAATACCAGCCCTCGGCGCGCGTGCGCCAATTCACCGAAATTTCCAGCGGCCCGAGTTTGTGCTTGGCCGGGACCGGCTGTTTTGTTTCTTGCATTTTCGCTGGAAGATCGGACGGAGTGGGGAGGGACTGCTGTCCAGCCATCGATTGTACGAACAGTGATCCTGCTAGGAGCATGAGAACCATGCCCCCCGACCACTTCAATGCGCAAGACTTCATGCTTCTCTCCTCGAACTGGAAATATCGAACTGGGAATCAGTGATCAGTGGCCAACGGTCAGTGAGATCTGGAATCGAGCACTCCGCACACTACGAATCTCTGACTTCCGATCCCAGGCCACTTTCACTTGGCGGCAGATTCTCTTCGAACCGGCGGATTAGGGCAATAATAGGTTTCGATTAGTGGAACTTGATTCTCACTGCAAAACCAGTTCTACGAAAAAAGCGCCCCATCCGCTCGCCACGCGCCATAAAGCGACGTAGCGCCGGCGTCTCGCCGGCTGTCCCGAGAGCGTCCCGCTCTCGGAGAGCAAGAGACCGCTTAGACTTTTCGAGGAAATGAGGCGCGGCGGGCGAGACGCCCCGCCGCCGGGACGACGTCGCTACGAAAGACTCACGAGCTCCCGATCAGCACTCCGGTAATGAACACGAGCGCGCCGCCCAGTCCAACTTGCAGCGCGGCGGAGACCCAGGGCGTGTCCATGTAGCGACGGCGAATCCAAGTGATCACGCCCAACTCCGCTACCACGACGATGCCCGCGGCCCAAAGCGCCGCCCGGAAGTCGGGTAGAAGAAACGGCAGCGTGTGACCGATGCCTCCCAAAGCCGTCATTGCGCCGCAGATCACGCCTCGCACCCAGGGATGGCCGCGCCCGGTTAAACTGCCGTCGTCGGAAAGCGCTTCGGCGAATCCCATGCTGATGCCTGCGCCCGCCGAAGCCGCCAGTCCAACCAGAAATGCCTCATGACTATTCTTCGTCGCGAAGGCGGCGGCGAATACCGGCGCGAGCGTCGATACCGATCCATCCATCAATCCCGCCAAGCCGGGCTGAACAATTTGCAACACGAACAAACGCCGTTGCGCGACTTCTTCGTCGGCCTTCACGCTGTCGGGAAGCTTCTGCTTGTCGAGCTCCTGGGCGCGTTCTTCATGTTCACGCTCTTCGCGGGCCAGATCGTCCAGCAGTTGCCGGATGCTCGCGTCCTGGGTTCGATCGGCAGCTTTTTCATAGAAGCGCCGGGTCTCGACCTCCATGGTCGACGCTTCTTTGCGCACGGCTTCAATGCGCAGCGGACGCACCAGCCAAAGCGCCGGGCGTTCGACGAAGCCACGCACATCCTGGCGGCGAATCAGCGGAATGTGCTCCCCGAATTTTTTTTGAAAAAGTTCGAGCAAGCGGCGGCGGTGTCCCGACTCTTCCTCGCGCATGCCGTCAAACATGGAAGCGGTCGCCGGATAGTCCGGCCGCAAGCCCTCGGCAAAATCGGCATACACCCGCTCGTCTTCTTCTTCCAAAGCGATGGCCAGGGCCAGCACTTCGCGTTCTGTGAGCTCTTCGAACTTCTTCATGACGCATTAGCTTACAGGCGACGCGGGTCTGGATACAATCCGGATTTCCGTTTGGCCGCTGGCAATGAGCCAGAAAGCGGCGTTGCCTATCGCCGATGCCGGTATCTCAGTTGGCAACCAAAAATACGCCGCGCCCGATGCTACTATCCATTTCATGGCGTCCCGTCGTTCTGCTGGCCAGGCGAAGAAAAATCAGCCGAAGAAAGTCCACGCTCCCGTCAAGAAGCCTTCCCGCGCGCAGCATCCGCCCGAACTGGTCATCATCACCGGCATGAGCGGGTCCGGCAAGGCCTCGGTGTTGAAGGCCTTTGAGGATCTGGGCTACTACTGCGTCGATAACCTGCCAGTCCAGTTGATTCCGCAATTTGCCGACTTGGCGGTGCAGTCGGCCGAGATTCGCCGCACTGCATTGGTCGTCGATGTACGCGAAGGCTCGAAGCTGGAGCAACTGCCAGGCATTCTGAAGTCCGTCCGGCGCATGATTCCGACCAAGGTTGTATTCCTCGAGGCTTCGGATTCCGTGCTGGTACGTCGTTTCAGCGAGACGCGGCGGCCGCATCCCCTAGGCACCGACTCGCCGGTAAAATCCGCGCTCAAGGCGGAGCGCCGTCATCTGGGCGCGATCCGGCGACTGGCCGATTTCGTCATTGACACTTCCAAGTTTAACGTTCATGAACTACGCGATCACATTCACGAGCGTTTTCATGAGCAGTCGACCGAAAAAGGAATCCTGGTCTCTTGTGTCAGTTTTGGATTTCGTCACGGCGTTCCCGAGGACGCCGATCTGGTTTTTGACGTGCGTTTTCTGCCCAATCCGCACTTCGTTCCGGAATTCCGGCCGCTGACAGGGCGCGATCCGCGCGTGGCGAAATATATACGATCGTTTCCGCAGACGCGGGAGTTCATTTCGCGCATCTCCGATCTCCTCGTTTATTTGCTGCCCCACTACATCCATGAGGGCAAGAGTTATCTCACGATCGCATTCGGCTGCACCGGTGGGCAGCACCGGTCGGTGATGATCGCCGAAGACGTGGCCAAGCATCTGCGGCGCGCCGGATATCGCATCAAGGTTGCGCACCGCGACAGTCCGAAGTGATATCTACAGTCGTTTTGTGCGGCGCGTCGTCGGCGGGCCCATTCAAAGCTGAAACGGCGCTTCGCGGCACTCAAGTAGAATAAGGCTTTGCAACTCATGCTCATTCGACTGGCAGCCAGGGCTTGCGGCGTGCACCGCGCGGGAGTCTCATGCGTCAACTGATGCGCCTGCTGCGATATGTGTTTCCGTTTCTGCTGCAACTGGTTTCCGGCATAGTGTTGCTCGCGGCCGTCGGATTTCTTGAGGCATTTCGCCTGCTTCTCTTGAAACCGATTCTCGATCGCGTGTTGAACCCATCCTCCGGCTCCGAAAATATTCTCCTGTTCACGATTCCGAAAATCGATCGACCCGTTTACTTGCAGGAATTTGTTCCCTCGCAGTTTCACAATGCCTGGACGGTCGTGGCTTTCGCCTTGGTCGCGTCAACTGTGCTCAAAGGACTTTTCGACTACTCCGGCACTTATCTCGTGAACCATGCCGGCTTCGGCATGATCACCAACCTGCGCAACGAGCTGTATAACTCGGTGTTGCGGCGGTCGGTGGCTTTCTTTCAAAGGCATGCAACCGGAACCCTGATCTCGACGATCATCAACGACATTGAGCGCGTGCAGTTCGCCATGTCGAGCGTGCTGGCGGAGTTCCTTCAGCAGTTCTTCACGTTCGTCTTTACTGCCATCCTGGTTGTAGTGCTGGGGCGGCAGTTGGCGTGGGTGCTGCTGCTGTTTGTGCCGTTCATTATTTATTCGGCGGTGCGCATCGGCCGGCGCGTCCGGTCGACGACGCGGCGCGGGCAGGATCAGTTGGCTGACGTGCAGAATATTCTGCATGAGACCATCACCGGCAACCGGATCGTGAAAGCTTTCGGGATGGAGTCGTGGGAAATTGCGCGCTTCCGCAGCGCGGCGCAGCGCTTGTTTCGGGCCAACCTTCGTTCAGTCGCGGCCGCGGCCATCAGTTCTCCGCTCATGGACACGTTCGGGGCGATCGCCATCGCGCTGCTGCTGCTTTTAGGCCGCAGCCAGATCATTCACGACGAATTTACCTTGGGAGCCTTCGTCACTTTCGTGGCAGCCGTCCTGGCGCTCTATAACCCGGTGCGCAAGTTTGCCATTTTCAATAACGGTTTTCAGCAGGCACTGGGAGCGTCATCGCAGTTGTTCAAATTCATGGACGCCGAGGATGCCGTCCTGGAAAAAGCCGGCGCCAGGTCGCTTCCCAAGTTTTCGAAGAGCATTCGATTTGAAGGCGTCGGTTTTTCTTACCAGGCGGATGGCGACGATTCCCGGGAAATTCTGCGCGACATAGACCTCGAAGTGAAGGGCGGCGAAATTCTCGCAGTCGTCGGCTCCAGTGGAGCCGGCAAGAGCACGCTGGTCCACCTGATTCCGCGCTTCTTTGATGTGACCCGCGGTCGTTTGCTGATCGACGGCCACGACCTCCGCGACGTGACCCTGGCGTCGCTGCGGGCGCAGGTGGGCATCGTCACCCAGGAAACGGTTCTGTTCAACGACACCGTCCGCAACAATATCGCGTACGGCCAGCCGCACGTTCCGCAGAAAGAAGTCGAGGCTGCGGCCCGCGCCGCGCTGGCGCACGATTTCATTATGGCGCTACCCGCCGGTTACGATACTGTAATCGGAGAACGGGGCGTGCGGCTTTCCGGCGGCGAGCGCCAGCGTCTGGCCATTGCGCGGGCGCTGCTGAAGGATGCGCCCGTCCTCATTCTGGACGAAGCCACGTCGGCGCTCGACAGCGAGTCCGAGGCCCTGGTGCAATCCGCTCTGCACAATCTGATGAGCGGCCGCACCGTGTTCGTAATCGCGCACCGGTTGTCGACTGTCAGACGTGCGGATCGCATTGTGGTAATCGAGAACGGTACGATCGCCGACATCGGCCGGCACGAAGAGTTGATGACCAAGCTAGGAACGTACCGGCGTCTCTACGAATTACAGTTTGCCAACGCGGATTCGCCGAAAGTTGTCGCGGAAACTTGAGAACAGGCCCTATGCCCATACGCTCGATGACAGGTTTTGGTCAGGTAAAAGGTGAGATCCGCCGTCCAGAGGGCGGCAGCAAAGAAGCTTCATCGTCCTCCAATGGGCGGATGGCCTTCGCGCTGTCGCTGAAGTCGGTCAACCATCGTTTTCTGGATCTGCACTTCCGGCTGCCTTCGGGCACCGATTCTCTCGAAATGCAGCTGCGGCGCCTGCTCAAAGAAAAAATAGGGCGCGGCCACCTCGAAGTTTCGCTCAGCCTGGAGCGCTCGACCGGTGAAACATTCTCGCTGAATCGCGAGATTGTCGGCGGCTACATTGCCGCCTTCCGCGCCGCTGCCGCCGAGTTTTCCCTGGCTACTACTCCCGACCTCAACGCGGTTCTGCGCATTCCTGGCGCGCTCGATTCCGCCAACGACAGCGCTGATGGCGAGATTGAATCTGCGGTCATGGCGAAAGTCGGCGAGGCGCTCGAGCGCCTGAATGTAATGCGCGAAGAAGAAGGCCGCGGCATTGCCCGCGAACTGCGCGAGCGCATGGCCCATCTGGTCGAAGCCGGAAAAAGCGTGCAGCAGCATCGCCGGGCCGTATTGCAGAACTACAGCGAGCGATTGCAGTCCCGCTTACAGGAATTGCTGGGTGCGAGCGTCGACAAAGAACGCGCGTTGCAGGAAGCGGCTCTGCTGGTCGATCGCAGCGACATTCAGGAGGAAATCGTGCGCCTCGAAACTCATGTGCAGCATTTTCTGGGATTGCTGGAAGCCGGTGGCGAGATTGGCAAGAAGCTCGACTTTCTGTTGCAGGAGATGAACCGCGAGGCCAACACCCTTCTGTCCAAAACGTCCGGACTGGCGGGTGAAGCGCTGAAAATTACCGAGGCCGGTCTGGCGATGAAAGCGGAAATCGAAAAATCGCGCGAGCAGGTGCAAAACCTGGAATGAGCTCAACCTACAATCCCATTATCTACATCATTTCAGCGCCCTCAGGCTCGGGCAAATCGACCCTTGTCAACGAGCTGCTCAAGCTGGTTCCAGAGCTCGATTTTTCCATTTCGTACACAACCCGCGCCCCCCGTGGCAGCGAGCAGAATGGCAAGCAGTATCATTTCGTTTCGCGCGAAGAGTTCGAACAAATGATTCTTGCCGATGAATTCCTGGAGCACGCCGAATTCGATCGCAATTTTTATGGCACGGCGAGATGCTATGTCCGCGAGGCGGCGGAGAAGGGCCACGACCTGCTGCTCGACATTGATGTGCAGGGCGCAAGGCAAGTGAAAGAAAAACTGCCCGATGCCGTCAGCACTTTTGTGTTGCCTCCGGACCGCAAGACTCTGGAATGGCGCCTGCGCAAACGCAGCGAGGACCCGGAAGAGACCATCCAGCGCCGTTTGTCCGCGGCCAGCCGTGAACTCGAGAACTACGACAAGTACGACTACATTCTGATCAACGACAAACTCGAGGAATCCATCGAGATCCTGGAGTCGATCGTCCTGTCGCAACGCCTGTTGCGATCCCGTGCGCCTCTGTCCGTTGCCGAGCAGAAAATCGTGGAACAAGCCGACGTTCATCGACTGGCCAATATCCGCGAAAAGGTAGGACCCATCCTGGCGTCCTTTCGTACTCCCCCGCCTTCGGCACATCCTTAGATTTCGCGGTATCATTTTAGGGACGCCGAAGCGGGCGTCGGAAGCCGTGAGCGAAATCGAGCGGGTCCGCTTAGCTGGATCATGTGAATGCTTGAGGTCGAGTTTTCGCAATCGAAATTCGATCTTCGGCGCAGATAGACTTCAAACCAGATTTCTTGAGGGAGAGTCCCAATGAAGTTGATCGAAGGCTTTGACAGCAACTATCGCTACATTCTGGTGGCAGCCCGCCGCGCGCGCCAACTTCAATCCGGCGCGCCGCCCGTGGTCGATACCAATTCCCGCAAGCCCTGCCGCATCGCCCAGGATGAGATCCGCGCCGGCAAGGTGAAGTGGGAAATTCCAGAGACTCGCACCGCCGCCGAGCAGGCCGAAGACGCGCTCGATAAGGCCCTGGGCCAGGACTGATTGGGAAGACCAGGATTGTTGATTTCGTGGTTGTTGATTGTCGGTTGAACGGCCTTGGGCAACGGTTTTGAATCGACAATCGAAAATCAACAATCAACAATAATTATGAAGATTGCTCTGGGCGTCACCGGCGGTATCGCGGCCTACAAAGCGGCAGAGATTGTTCGCCTGCTTCAAGACCGTGGCATTCGCGTGCAAGTCGTGATGACGCGTGCCGCCCAGGAGTTCGTGCGCCCCCTCACCTTCGCCGCGCTCTCCGGAGAGAAAGTGATTACCGGCATGTTCTCCGCCGGCGAAGCACACGGTCAGGGTGAACGGCCCCAGCCCAACATCGATTCGGCCATCGAGCACATCGCGGTCGCGCAATCCATAGACGCGCTCCTGGTCGCGCCCGCTACCGCCGATGTTCTGGCACACTTTGCACAGGGCATTGCGAGTGATTTTCTGACCACGCTTTATCTCGCGACCACCGCGCCCGTGGTCGTCGCGCCCGCCATGAACGTCAATATGTGGAATCATCCCGCGAGCCAGGCGAATCTCCAGACCCTGCGGCAGCGGGGCGTGAAGGTCGTCGAGCCGGACGCGGGTTACCTGGCCTGCGGAATGACTGGCCCGGGGCGGCTCGCGGAGAATGAAGCCATTGTCGCCGCGGTGATGGAAGCCCTCGGCGCTGCGCAGGATCTCAGCGGCGAAACGATACTGATCACCGCCGGCCCGACCCGCGAGAAAATGGATCCCGTGCGCTATCTCACCAACCGCTCCAGCGGACGCATGGGTTACGCTCTCGCCGAGGCCGCGTTACGCCGCGGCGCTCGCGTGCTTCTGGTCAGCGGGCCGACTGCGCTCACTCCACCCGGAGCCGCCGAGGTCAACCGTGTCGAATCCACCGAAGAAATGCGCGACGCTGTCCTCAAATTCTTTCCACAGGCCAGCATCGTCATCAAGACCGCCGCCGTTTCCGACTATCGCCCCAAAGCCGCCGCTGGCCAGAAGATCAAGCGCAAGGGCCCCATGACTTTGGAGCTCGAGAACACGTCCGACATTCTGCAAGAACTGTCACTGAAGAAAACAACCCAAATTATTGTGGGCTTCGCCGCCGAAACCGAAAATGTGCTGGAGAACGCACGCCAGAAGCTGGTATCGAAGAATCTCGACGCGATCGTCGTCAACGACGTTTCCCGCGAGGGCGTAGGCTTTGATTCCGACCGCAACGCCGTGACCATCATCACTCGCGAGGAAGTTATCGAGGTCCCGGAAACAACGAAGTGGGAGGTCGCGCAACGCGTTCTCGACCAGATCGTGCGACTGCGCCAGCACCGAAAAGCGCCAATCAAAGTGTAAACGCCATCTCCTTTGTCAACCTGGTCCGAAGCAGTCGCAGAATCCCTACTTCCAGCGCAAGCCGTATAATCTCGTCAGTCCCAACAGTGCCGACGACAATAAATCCCGATCTACGCCGTGCGCTCGCCGAACGAGTCCGCTACTGCCACGAAATGGGCATCTACGATTTCTACCGCCGCGACGCGCCAGTTTCGGAATCCGGCACACCCGCTGCCATCATCGACGACAATCCATTTCAGGAAGATCTGATTTCCACACCTCAGGAACTCGAAGAGGACATGGCAAGAAAATCCTCAGTAGCTGCAACCGCCGCTAACAAAAATATTCTCACCGTCCTGACTCCGCACGCAGAGCAGGCGGCCACCGATCCCGTCACCGCACTCCAACTGATTCGTGAAGACCTCGGCGACTGCACGCGCTGCAAACTACATAAGCAGGGTCGCAAGCAGATCGTGTTTGGCGTCGGCAATCCGCGCGCCGATCTAATGTTCATTGGCGAAGGCCCCGGCGCCGACGAAGACACGCAGGGCGAGCCTTTCGTCGGCCGCGCCGGACAGTTGCTCAACAACATGATCAAAGCTATGGGCATTCGCCGCGAAGATGTCTACATCGCGAACGTCGTGAAGTGCCGCCCACCGGGCAACCGCACGCCCGAGCGCGACGAATGCGAAACTTGCTCGCCGTTTCTGATGCGCCAGATCGCGGTGATCAAGCCCAAAGTTGTGGTTGCGCTCGGCGCAGTCGCGGCGAAAAATCTGCTTGCCATGAATGCATCGATGTCAGAATTGCGCGGCCGCTTCTACGACTTCATGCCGGCCGGCGCACGCAGCAGCGATCCAACCTGGCAGGGCACAAAACTTGCCGTCACCTACCATCCCGCATTTCTGCTGCGCGATCCGCGACAGAAAGGCGAAGCGTGGAAAGATTTACAGATGGTCATGAAATACCTCGGACTGGAGCCGCCGAAAAAGTCTGATTAAAATCGATACCCTATGACGCTGAGCGAAGTAAATCGATCGCGAAGCGTTCGATCTACGCAGTCGAAGCATCCCCAAGAGCACATCAAGTTAGGCGATGGTTGCTAACGACCGACGACTAACAGCGACGACTAACGACCGAAGACTAACGACCGAAGACTAACGACCGACGACCGAATCCCTGGTTTATCCTTCTAAACAACCCATGCCCGAATTCTGTGACGTCGCCGTGCCCGTGCCGCTGGACACGGTTTTCACCTACTGTATTCCCACGGACGCGTTGCCCGTGGTCGGCGGACGTGTGCTCGTCTCTTTCCGCCAACGGCGCACGACAGGAATTGTCGTCGAACTGCACGACCGCAAGCCTTCCGTCACCACGAAGGATATTCTCGCTGTTCTTGACCCTGCTCCTGTGCTCGACGAACAACAGCTCCAACTCGCCCGCTGGATCGCCGACTATTATCTCGCTCCCCTCGGCGAAGTCTTCCGCACCATGCTTCCGCTCACGGCGGAGTTCAAACGCTCCATCGGCTATCGACTGACCGAGCAGGGCCAGATGGCGCTGCACTTGGCGGGCACATCCGGTTCGTCCGCGCGTTCCAAGCGCACCCCCGAAGAGCAGGATGCAGAACTCCGCGTGTTGGATTACTTGGGGGCGTGTGAATCATCAATCGAAACAGAGGATCAGGAGAAGGAACTCGCCTTGGCGAGGACGGACGGGAAGGGCATGGCTTCAGCCGCGCCATTAGAACCTGATCACCACGGGGCTTTAGCCCCTGAGGCCAACGCTCTCGTCCGCGAGGAAACACTCCGCTCCGCCACTCGGGTCTCCAGAGGCGTGCTCGCCGGAATGGTCCACAAGAAGTGGCTGACGCGCCAGGATCTCTCCGCTCCGCAAGATGCCAGGCGCACCATCAAAATTGCGGTCTTGAAATCCGTCGAGGGCAAACTTAACGACAACCAACGCCAACTGCTCGATACCTTGGCTGCTGCGGGGGGAAGAGTTCCCGTCACCACGCTGCAAGAGCTCGAGGTTCGGCGGACCACGCTTGCAACACTGGTGAAGCGCGGTCTCATCGAGATTCTCGAAGTCCCCGCTGAGTTCACGGTTTCGCGCTCGAAGCCGCGGCCATCGCTCTTCGATTTCGACCTCAACCCAGCGCAGCAGTCGGCACTCGCGCGAGTGCGGCAGAGTGTGGCCGCGCGCACGTTCTCCGGCATGTTGCTGCACGGCGTCACCGGGTCGGGCAAAACCGCGGTTTATCTCGCCGCGATGCGTGGAGTTCTGGAAGCGGGACGCTCCGCTATTTTGCTCGTTCCCGAAATCGGTCTCACGCCCGCCGTGGCGGCCGACCTGCATCAGATCTTCGGCGATGAAGTCGCCATCCTGCACTCCGCGCTATCCGACAAAGAACGCGCCGAGCAGTGGCACCGCATCAAGCGCGGCGACGCGCGCATCGTCGTGGGCACGCGCTCCGCAGTCTTTGCTCCCGTAACAGACCTCGCTCTCATTATTGTGGATGAGGAACACGATTCTTCCTACAAGCAGGAAGAAACGCCGCGCTATCACGCCCGCGACGTCGCCGTCATGCGCGCCAAAATGGCGAATGCCATCGTCGTACTGGGATCGGCGACCCCGTCGCTGGAGTCTTACTACAACGCGAAAAAGAATAAATATGCTTTGGTCGAGTTGCCCGATCGCGTGGAGCGGCGTCCTCTGCCCGAAGTCGAAATCATCGACATGCGCCAGGAATTCCAGGAAACCGGCCACGAGCAGGTCATCTCACGCAAGCTGGCCGCGGAGATCAAAGAGAGACTCGAGCGCAAAGAACAAGTGATGGTCCTGCTCAACCGCCGTGGATATTCGCCGGTAGTCCTCTGCCGCACTTGCGGCAAGAAACTCGAATGCCAGAACTGCGCCATCGCGCTCACCCATCACAAACGCGAACATAAGATGGTTTGCCACTATTGCGGATTCACCGCGCCCGTGCCGAAAGCATGCGTGCACTGCGGAAGCGAGTATGTCTACTTCCTCGGAACGGGTTCAGAAAAACTGGAAGAGCTGTTGCACGGCCTTTTTCCGCAGGCGCGCATCGCGCGTCTCGATCGCGACACGGTCCGCAGCCACCAGGATTTCGAGCGCGCGCTCAACGGACTCAATGAAGGACAACTCGATCTGCTGGTGGGCACGCAGATGATCGCCAAAGGCCACGACATTCACGGAGTCACGCTGGTGGGCGTAGTCGGCGCCGACGTCGCGCTCGGCCTTCCCGATTTTCGTGCCGCCGAACGCACTTTCCAGTTACTCACCCAGGTCGCCGGACGCGCCGGTCGCGGCCAAACCCCCGGCAAAGTCGTGCTGCAAACTTATTTTCAGGATCACTACGCCGTGCAGTACGCGGCCCGCCACGACTTTATCGGCTTCTACGAAAAAGAACTGCAATTCCGCAGTTGGATGCACTACCCGCCCTATTCCGCGCTGGCCAATGTCCTGGTGCGCAGCGACCATCTCGACGACGCACTGCAATGGTCGGGAACGTTAGGCAAATGGTTCGATTCGACACGTCACGAGGGAGTTCGTGTCCTCGGCCCCGCACCCGCGCCGATCATGCGATTGAAGCGCGACTATCGCTATCACTTCGTTCTCAAGTCGCCCAGCCGCGAAAAACTCAACACCACCTTGCGCGCGATGTTGGCTCACGCCGCGCAGAAAAAAATCCCGCGAACGCAGGTTATCGTAGACGTGGATGCGGTTTGGCTGATGTAGCCGGAGTAAATGAAGGGCGGCCGACAAGATCTCGACCGCCCTGGTGGTTGCTGTCTACTTTTTGCGGCCCTGTGCGCCCTCATCCCGCAGAAAAGCCATGCCGTGCGGACTCACCATTCCCGTAACTACGTTTGTAAGCACACCCGTCCCCAGATCTGTTCTGGCCACCGAAGTCAGCGCCGCCGAATAGGCGTCACTGGGTGCGAAAATGTCCCGGGAAATCGAGTAAATCGTTTCGCCATCGCGGTCCGAAACCAGAATTACTCCGTGCGAGGCTCCGGCATAAACGGTGTCGTCGATTTGTACCGACGCGCCATCCAGCGTGAGCGCCACATGATAGGCGGTTTGATCAATCGCCCCCGGATGGTGCACGATAATCAACTCTGCATCGGCCTGGCTGTCGAGCACAAGGTCTCCCAGGGGATCGAATTTCATCGAGTCTGGGTCTTGTAGATTCAACGTAACCGGGCTATCGGTAGGAATGTCGGTGGCCGTGGCATTGCCCATCAACACCGGGGTTACGTTCACCATGGTGCCGCTGATCTGGCCGCGCACAATCGCGGGCTTTGTGTTCGGATTGTATTGTGGATTGGAACAGCTGAAATAGACATTGCCTCCGCTGAATGCAATATCGTCGTAGCCGCCACCGTGTGCCGGCGTCGCGAACGTATAGACCGTTTGCGTGTGCGCGACCGGGTCGATGATTACGAGGTTCGGGTTCCCGTCCTCGTTCTGCATCGCCCACAGTTGCTGGGTACGCGGATCGACTTTGAGTCCGTCGTTGTGGCCCTTGACGCTATAGCTGGTGATAACGTTTCCATTGCGATCGTATTCCACGATCGTGCTGCTCTTGCCATCGGAGCCATCGGGTGCAGCTCCATTGCCAAAGCCAATGAAGATGTGATTGTCGAGCACGGCAATGGAGTCCGGTTGAAAGTAAACATTGGTGACGCTGGAGGCGAAAACGGAGACGGTATAGGGAGCCACCGCAGTGACCTGTGACAGGGCGGCGACTGGAATGATCGCGACACAAAGTGCGATCATGCGCATAGCATGCGGAACTTTCATGGTTACTTCTCCTTGGAAGGATTGCCCGGAGATCTCCGGAGGTCACGTTTTAGAAGCAACTTTCGAAGAGGGTGAATATTAATACTTGGTTAATTCGAAGCCGGTTAACTCGAGGCCGGTTAACTCGAGAAAGCTTGACCGAGATTGCGAGAGAGAAAGCCTGACCGAGAAAAGCTCGACAGATTTACAGGCTTGCGTCGATGACTATCGCCAGGCCATCTGAAACGGCGAGATAGTGAATGTCAACGCTAGCATGATGATCGCCAGCACGGCTAGCGGCCACCGGCTGACGGGAAGCAGCGGATACTCGGGTGCCTGTTGCTGACGGTAGGTCATCACATTCATCACAATGAGCAGCCCGGCCCAGACTCGCCAACTCATATTCGCGCGGCCCAGAAAGACCAGGGCGATGACCGTCATCCACGAAATAATACGATGCGCTCGCGGCGCCAGCGCATAAACGATGTGCCCGCCATCTAACTGGCTGCTGGGCAGCAGGTTCAACGCAGTCGCAAACATCCCCACCCAGGCGGCAACAGCCACTGGGTGCAGGTAGACCCGGCTCAAAGGCAACTCCGCAATGGCGTGGCCCGGAACAACGCTGCGCAGCAGATCATGCATGAAATAGAAAATCGCCGGAAATCCCAATCGCAAATCCGAAGGTCCAATGCCATGCGGAAGCGGCTTCGAAAGATTCAGCGCCACCCCCAGCGCCGCGACGGCCACGACAAATCCCGCGATCGGCCCTGCGATGCCGATATCAAACAGCGCGGCGCGGGTCCGGATCGGCGACTTGATCCGAATCACTGCGCCCAGCGTCCCGATCAGCGTAGGCGCTGGGATAAAAAAGGGAAGCGTCGCCCGCACTCCGTAGTAGCGACAGAATAGATAGTGCCCCATCTCATGCGTGAACAGGATAAGCAACAGCGTCCCCGAAAACGGAACGCCCAGCAGCAGCCGCGACGGTTGCGCCACGATCCATCCCAAAGGGAAGAAGGGAAGCCATTCGTCAGCGGCGGCAAACGGCGGCAAATTATGCAGAAAGTTGAACTCCATCCGCGCGCCCACTACCAGAGTCGTGAAAACGGTGCCCAGAAAAAGCAACGCATGCAGCCAATAGCGCTCCCGCGGCGGCTTGCCAGCAGGTTTCGGTAGCGCGTGATAGTACTCAAGCGTGCTCGACGATGATTGCGACTCTGACGAAAGCGGCGAATTCAGGTCCGACATGATTCTGGGCGGGGCACCCCGACGTTCGGGACCCTTTTCTGATGCTACTACGATGGAGAGCTTTGTGTGGGGACAGCTGCTCCGGGGCGGACAATTCTCCGATCAGAGCGATTCGTATCAGGATATGCCTTCAGGCATATCGCAAAAGACGGGCGAAAGGAAGCCGGCTTCAGCGCGGCGGAGCACCGGCTCAGTCGATCGACTGCAATTCTTTCCCCGGCTTGAAGCGCACAGCCCTTCCAGGTGGAATCGAAACTTCAGCGCCCGTGCGTGGATTGCGCCCGATGCCAGTCTTGCGCGGACGCACATTGAACACGCCAAATCCCCGCAGCTCAATGCGATTGCCGCCGGCCAGAGCCTTCTTCATACTTTCAAAGACCGTCTCCACGGCCAGCTCGGCCTTGGTCTTGGTAATGCCCGTCTTGGCCACCACTTCGTTAATAATATCGAGCTTAATCACAAGCGGCTCCGCGTGCAGGATCAAAAATGGCGCTTCAAGTTATTGATGCTAAGGAAGATAAGTAAGATTGTCAACGGGAGCATCTAGCCCGTAAACGGGGTTAGCGAGATTCTGCATGCCCTGTTGAGGAGTCGGGCGCGCTTTCAAATGGGCCTCTCAAGTGAAATTGATCGCGAAGGGCAACTAACCGGGGATCGCTTTTCTGAGCTACAAACATGGGCTCGTAGTCGAGTTCGATGGCCGTGCACGAGTGCTCTTGAAGAGCCTTTCGCAACAACGAAAATCCCCGCGGCTGGTCTCCGAGCGCAAAATATGCGAGCGAGAGATTGACCGCCGGCATCCAGATTCCTCTGTCCATCTCTCCTTGCAGCCTCGATACGATTGCCCTAGCGTTTGCGGTTTTGCCGGCAAGCGCCAGACTTCTGGCGACGTTCGCCTCATACTGCTTGTGAAGTCCGCTCAAATCGGCGGCGCGCTGAAAGGACTCCGCCGATTTTTCTTCCAAGTGTTTCCGATCATAAGCGATTCCCAGATACCCATAGACCACTTCGTTCTCCGGTTCGCGCAGCCGCAGATGCTCAAGGTGCGCAATCGCGGCGTCGTACTGACCCGCCTCGATCAGCATGAAGGCGTAGTTGTAATTCGATGACAAGGAAATTGGGTCCAAATCGAGCCCGGTCTTCGCCTCGCGCAAAGCCTCCTGCGGCTGTTGCTGCGCCACTAGGTACTGGGCAAACCAATGGTGAGAACGCGCGTCGCTAGGGTTGAGTTGAAGTGCGCGCTGGTATTCCCGCCTTGCGCCCGGCCTATCGGATTCATTGTTGTCCAGAATCCACGCAAGATCACGATGCGCTTCGGCCAGGTGTTCGTCTAGCCGAATGGCGGTAAGCGCAGCCTCTTTGGCGTAGGCATAGGCGGCCTGAGTGGGCGTATTGCCCGCCAGATTTATGTATGTCTCGGCAATGCCAGCGTAAGCGGGCGCGTATTTCGAGTCAAGAACGGTTACCTGTCGAAACTCTTCCAACGCCTTCTGCGACGCTGCCGGATTCTTGTGCTCCAAGTCCATTCGGCCATGAAGGTAGGCATCGTAGGCAAGGGGGTCAAGAGTCTGGCGCTGCCGCGATGAGACGGCATCCGGGAGGAGGCGCGCTTCTACTTCGCGGGCTATCGACTCCGTAATTTCGGTCTGAATGCGGGGAAGCTCCGCGATTGGCCGCGAATACTTCGCTGCCCACATCACGCTTTGGTCTGCAGCTCTCACCAAATGAACGTTGACGTCCACCTGTTTATTCTGCAGCGCGACCGTGCCCTGGAGCAGAAATTGAACATTCAATTCCTTGGCAACCCGCAAAAGGCTCTTGTTCGTCGCCTTGTATTCGCCCGAACTCCCGTTGGCCAAAACCCGCAGGCGTTCCCCATCAATCTGGCCCAAGGCGGTGATTAGCTCTTCCGCGATGCCGTCGGAAAAGTAGTCATTGCCGGATGCGGCAGAGAGGTTGCGAAACGGCAGCACCGCGACCCGGGCCGGGTTTTGGTTCGCGAGTTCGGCGGACCAAAGGTGCCAACGCAAGACAGCGGGTGCCGCAAGAAGCAGAACTATGCACACGACGCCCGCTCCGACCAGCCAGGCGCGGCGGGAACGAGCCAAGCTCGGCGGCGGCGCGATCAGGCGCAGGTCCGTATCCTTGGGCTCGACAATCCGATTCTCCGGAATTCTGACAGGCGTCGAAGCCAGTGAAACCGGCGCGGCGAAACGGTAGCCATGTTTCGGCACCGTCTGGATCGCTTCGGCCCCAATGTGCTTTCGCAAGATAGAAATATTCTTGGCGAGGCTGCCATCGCCGACAAAGCTGTCCGGCCACACCCGGCTGATCAAGAATTCCTTTTCGACCGCCTGCCCAGCCGACTCGACCAGGACGACTAGCGTGTCGAACTCCTTCAGCGTCAGCGGGATAGTCTCATTCCGCGATGTTAGCGACCGCGCTCCCGTGTCGAGCAGAAAATCGCCAAAGCAATAGCACTGGCAAGGAGCGGTTTGGTTCGGGGCGGCCATATTTCAAGAAAACGTAAGGTTCCGGTAAAGACTTTCAACGACGGGGAGTTCATTGTCGCAGCAAGTCGGAGGCAAGGCAAGACGACCTGCGAAGACCATCGGAGCGTGCGCGGTTGTGTCTTGCCAAGCACAAGCAAGTTTGGAAGTAGACAAAATAAATGCTTTCGGGAGAGGAAAATGTTTCTGTCGCAAAGGGTTAACAACGCCGGCGTTATAGCAGTGGCTGTGATGATCGCGGTACATTCTGCCTTCACTTACGGGCAGAGCGCTCCGACGACTCCGGAAAAATCGCCCTCTCAGCATCGGCCTGCCGCCAAGGCTGCCAATGCAGCTGGTACCGTGGCTTCCGCTGCCAAGCTGGTTGCTGAAGCTGATGACTTGATTAGGCCACGTGACGAGGATAAGCAATGCCCCTCTTGCGAAGGCACCAGATTTTCTGGAGAGACCATAGGGCACGCCGCCGCCCTGTACGAAAAAGCCGCGAAGTTAGGAGACCCGCGCGGGCAAATGATGTATGCAGAGTTCCTACTGACATATTCAGGAATGTGCAACGACAAACCCACGGAACAGTATCAGGCCTGTATTACGGCCAAATTTACGCATGCCAGAGATCTCTTGAGGAAATCGGCGCAACAAAAGTACCAGCCCGGCCAAATCCGACTCATCGAGGAGGAGTTGGCGGGCCTGTACGATTGCCAAGTAGGACTTCCCAGCAACGTGGCGAAAGGCGACTACAACAACGCGCCCTCCTACGACACGAGCGGCAGCCTAATTTACCAAATAGGGGCCGCGGATGCATGGGGACATGCCGTTGCGTGGCACAACAACGGTTGGGGTTATTCATACGAGCAGTGTCAAAGCCACAACTACAACAATCCAGCTTGCGAGTTGGTAGGGGGACTGTGGTACGCCGACCTAACCGACGTGCTTACTTTGGTCATCGGGGGCTATACACCGGATTACCTGCCACTCCATTACGATACCTCCGAGAATTCCTTCTTCGGAGTCGTGCGGGTGGACCTTCACGTTACGCGGAGAGGCAAGGGCGCCTTAGAGGGTGTCCAATCGAATTTCAAGTGCGACAAAAGACCTCCTCTGGCTGGTGATGCACGGGGAATCCTATTCCAAGTTGGCAACTAGGAAACGCCGACTAGCGCTATATTCCGAATTGAGAATCAGAGGAGGCGAATCAAAATGCCTGAAGACAGGCTCCAAGCACTTGAGAAACGTGTTGAGAAGCTTGAGTCGAGGTTCAACCTTGCGGCAACCGTTGCATTGTTCTTAGGCATCTCGGTTGCCGGCCTAGGAAGCTGGGTCAAAGTTGAAGCGGCAAATGTGAAAGAGCTAACGGACGAAGTCCGCGCTCTCGATCCATTTGTGAAAGAAGCCAAGGCGCAACTTGAAAGAGCGGGCCAGGAACAGCTCGCGCTTATAAGAACGAAGGCTGATCCGATAGTCGAACGGCTCACCAAGGACAAATTTGCGGACTTGAGCGGAGCCTTGAAGAACGGGTCCCAGGGAGAAATCTATTCATCCAACCCGCAAGGTGAGAAGCTCCCTAATGACAAAGGCGACAAGAACCTCGATTGCCCAAAAGGTCAATTTGTAACTCGCGTCGGGGTTCACTGGATCGGACCTAATATCAGCTACGTGGCGACAACCTGCGGCAGCCCATTAAATTAGAGTTATGGAAGTTGGGTCCGCAGGCGACATTCGTGGGAGCCTTTTTCGTGGGGTTCATGCGAGGGCCAAAGGCGGCCGCCTCCAAAACCTCTGACAAACCTACGTGACTCGAAAATACGTCGTATATGACTGATCCTCGATCAACGTCCAAGACAGCATCTTCATCACGATATTGCCATCTGGCGACACATGCCATATCCCGGGCGCCATGCGCTTCGCAGCTAAGAGATTCGCTCGCGTCAGCCCGCGAACTTGATCCCCAAACAGCACCAGCGGCCCCACCATCACGGCGACCGTGTCGGGATGTTGCGCATCAATCGCTTCCAGCCGCGTCGTCATTGGAAGCTCGAGATCAATGCGGTCGCCATTCTTCCACGAGCGCTGTACCTGCGCGAAACTCCCAGCCTGCGCGGCCTCCCGCTTGCCGTTCACGGCGAACGACGCTCCCTCTGCCCACGCTGGAATCCGCAAATTCACGGCAAACTCCGCAGCCTTCGACGTCTTCACTTTAAACTGCACGTGCGAGTCATACGGATACTCGCTCTCCTGCGTCAATTCGAGCTGCGCCCCGTCCCGCATCCAGCGCAGCGTCGAAGGAATGTAGAGATTCACATACACTCCGCGCGGATCGCGAAAGTAAGTATTGATCCGATAATCGGCAACCACCTGCGGAAGCGTCCCCGAGCAGCATGGCCAGCGATGATCCGAATAAACCTTGCGCCCCTTGAAGTTGTAGTCTGAATAATAGTAGGCGGTCCCGTCGGCGTGGAGCGGCTTCGCGCCGAGCACGGTGTTGTACATCACGCGCTCCATGCTATCGCCATAGCTCGAGTCGCCCGTCACGCGCAGCAGATAGCGCGTAACCTTGAAGTGGGCGTACGATCCGCAAGGCGTTTCAAAGCTGTTGTGAGTCTTCGTAAGGCTGTCGTAAATGTCGGAGCTGCCAGTGGCACGCAGTTGCTCATCCGGCCCCCAACCGCCGGTCGCGAAACTCTGCGCTGCGACGATAGCGAAACCATTCTTCGCCGCCTGCAGATGCTTCTCGCTCGCTGTCGTCAGATAGGCTTGCATCGCCGAACTGAGCGCATTCACGTGGCTATAGGCATGCCGCCCTGCCAAGTCATTTTTTCCCGCCGCCAGGCGGTCGAAAAATGTGTCATTCAAATACTGCACGCCCAGCTTGCGATACCGTTCTCCCGCGCCGCGCTGGTACGCCAGAAAAAGATTCTCCGGCATCGTGTACGACTCGTCCCAGGTAAACGACTCGTCTTTGCCCGGTCGCCAGACCTGTCCATGCTCAATCGCCTTGCCGGGAAGATGCGGCAGCGCCGTGTCGCTGCTTTTTTCCAGAATCTTGAATGCATCCGGATCCCCGGCAAACTTATGCGAATCCATCAGCCCACACACCAGCTTGTCGTAGGTATAAGCAGGGAAGCGGGTCTTCTCGTAAAACTGTCCGTCGATGGTCTGCGCGTAAAGCCGGTTCAGCCGCAACACTTTCTCCCGCGCCGCCTGCGATCCGGTGATGGCATACATCCGCGACAGCGCCGATACCCACTGTCCAAACGTCGATCCCGGCGCGAACCCCGAGTCGAACTTGCGTTGATCGTTGTCAGGATCGTAGCGGTACCATCCGCCCAAATCCTCGCCCGGAGCCGATTGTCCAGCCATCGCGCGAAACGGTTTCAACAGCGCATCGTCATTTAGCTCCATCAGCACGGATAAAGTCTGCTTCAGTTGTTCCTCATGCAGCTCGCTGTGAAGAACAACGTCGCCGTAGCTGAACTCGTCCAGCGGGGTCGAACGAATGGAAGAGGACGCTCCGGAAAGGGATGCTCCGTAAGAGGGAAAAGCTAAGGCCGACTGCCGTAAGCCAGGAAGCAAGCTCGCGGTTGATGCCAACGCAGCCGATTGCAGAAAGCGTCTACGGGAGAGAGGCATGGGAGTTATTGTAGCTCCCGACGTAAGAAAAAACTGCGGAACGGGCGCCCCATTTCTCGCGCGTTCTCTGCGCGAGAAGTGGACCTCGGCGCTAGCGCTGGTTCTCGCCTTCTTTAAACATGTATTTGATTGCCGGCTTGTAGATCATCAGATTCGCATCGCCATTATCGCGGTTCACTTTGATGCAATTCCGATCGTACCATTCGATAATGCCGCGTACTTCTTCGCCATCTTGCAGCACGATCACCATCGGAGTCCGCGACTGCATCTGCTTCTGATAATAGAAATTCTCCGCATTGGTCTGGTCGGGAGGCGCCGGCTTCTTGCCCCCGCCCGGGCCCATTGAACGATCGCCGCGTTCGCTGCGGTCGGCTCGCTCACTACGATCCCCACGATCTACTCGATCCATGCGCTCTCCGCGCTCGGGCAGCTCCGGGCGCTCGCGTCTTTCCTGCGCCGGCATGGCAGCCGAGTTATAGCTATTGTAATTCTCTGCGCGCGGCAGCGTGGGCCGAATCAGCTTGCGGTTCGCGAAATTTTCCTTCTCAGAGGATTCTTCGGCCTGTACGGGTTCCATAATTTCTTTCATCGTGGCGCTACCTCAGGTACACGTCGATACACGCATTCACACACGAGCAACTGACAACTGGGATCCCATGAATGAAATCTACGAAGGCGTGAAATTTAACCTACCGTAACACAGGAATTAGCGCCTGACAATCCTTCCTTAGTGCCACGGTCCCCAGTGTGCCAATTCTTGCACACCTTTAGAAAATCGTTTTACCCCGCCGACTCGTCTCCGATAAATCCGCACCTCGCCGTTCTGTTCCAATGCCTGCAACAATCGCAACCACGCT
Source organism: Candidatus Sulfotelmatobacter sp. (assembly GCA_036500765.1). Taxonomy (NCBI): domain Bacteria; kingdom Pseudomonadati; phylum Acidobacteriota; class Terriglobia; order Terriglobales; family Candidatus Korobacteraceae; genus Candidatus Sulfotelmatobacter; species Candidatus Sulfotelmatobacter sp. The sequence goes on along the minus strand of DASYBM010000004.1, from coordinate 1,922,684 downwards.
GGCAATGAGCAGCACCGTCCAAGCCAGAACGGGCGGAAATTTTCCCCCGTAACGGCTCTCCGCCAGCTTTGCTTGAATTACGGAATTGCGCGAAGAAAGCAGATTGCCAATCTGATACGCGAATCCCGGCAGCGTGCCCCGCACCGCCGGAGGCGAAAGTTCGTTCAAATGTGCCGGAATTACTCCCCATGCTCCCTGCACCATAAACTGCATCAGAAATCCACCCAACGCCAGCATCGGCGCAGTATGCGAATATGCCCATAGCGGGATTACCGGAATCGCCAGCAAGGCTGCGATCACGATGGCCTTGCGCCGGCCAATGTATTCCGACCACGTTCCAAACAAAATTCCGCCCAGCAGCGCTCCCACGTTGTAGATGATTACGATCAGGCCTGTCACCTGGGGTGTGAACTTCATATTTCTTTCTAGAAAGGTCGGATAAAGATCCTGCGTGCCGTGACTGAAGGAATTGAACGCGAACATCAGCACGATGAGGAAAGCAAACGTTCCGAGATACCCGAAAATGTTCTTATTCGTCTGATCTTTCGACCCCGCCGCGCCGCGCCCTTGCAGCCATGCCGGCGACTCCTCCACCTTGGTGCGAATATAAATAACCAGAAACGCGGGCAGCGCTCCCACCACGAACATGCCACGCCAGCCCACCACCGGGAAGAGAGTTCGATAAGCTAACGCGGCTAGCAGATAGCCCACGACGTACCCTTCCTGCAATACACCGGAGAAAAATCCACGTCCTTCCGCCGGCAGAGTCTCGAATGTCAACGCAGCGCCGACTCCCCATTCGCCGCCCATGGCGATTCCAAAAAATGCGCGCATGACTAGAAACACTTTCAACGTCGGCGCAAACGCGGAAGCCAATTCGAAGACAGAATAGGCGATGATGTCGATCATCAAGGTGATGCGCCGGCCGAATCGGTCGGCCATCAATCCAAAGAGAAACGCGCCTACTGGCCGCATCGCCAGCGTCCAGAAAATAGCTTCCGTGATCGCCGAAACTTTGGTCTGGAACTGGGTGGCCAGCGCGTTCACGCAAAGAATGAGAATGAAAAAATCAAACGCATCGAGCGACCACCCGAGAAAACAGGCAATAAACGTATTGCGCTGCACCGGAGTCAATCGGCGAAAGTGCCCAATGAATTCCATAATTCGACCGATTCTTCCTAAGCACGTAAAAGCTCTGCGGATGCTAGCATAGGTTTTCAATCAACAATCTAAAATCAAGAATCAAAAGTTCCTCATGCCCGACCTCGCTCTCCCGCAACGACAGTCTCCCGACGCACTCATGCTGACGGGCTTCTGGTATCGCGCCCTTCCCGCCGATCACGTTCACCGCAATCGGCTATACAAGGCGATGCTGCTCGAAATTCCCCTCGTCATCGGCCGCGACCGCCTGGGACAGCCCTTCGCCTTACGCGATGCCTGCCCGCACCGTGGCATGCCGCTTCACTGCGGCCGCTTCGACGGAGAAAATCTAGAATGCGGCTATCACGGATGGCAGTTCGACGTTCACGACGGCCAGTGCGAGCTCATCCCATCGCTGACGGCCGATCAGAATCTGAAAGTCGATCGCATTTATGCCGGCAACTATGCGTGCGAAGAACAAGATAATTTTGTTTGGGTTTTCATCCCAGATTCGCACCCCCCCGGCGCAGGATTTGGTCCGCATCTCGAGCCCCCGGACGAAGCTCCCCAAATCGAAAAATTCTCCGACAAATACAAACTAGCCTGTCTGCAAGCCGAAATGCCCGTCAGCATCGACCACGGCATCATCGGACTCATGGACCCGGCGCACGGACCTTTCGTTCATCAGGCCTGGTGGTGGCGCTCGCAGCACAGCATTCACGAGAAGAAAAAACTTTTCGAACCCATCCCAAATGGATTTCGCATGAGCGCGCACACGCCCAGCTCGAACTCCGCACCGTACAAGCTGCTGCGCCTCTATGCCGACGCCGATTCCATCACCACCACGATCGATTTCGTTCTTCCCAACCTTCGCACCGAAACCATTCGCGCCGGAAAATACTGGTTCTCATCCCTCACCACCGTGACGCCCATCAACCGCAATCATTGCCGCATTGATGTAGTCGCTGCCTGGAATTTATTTCGCTGGGTCCCGTTTGTTACCGATGTGCTGAAGTTTGTCTTCGCAAAATTCGTCGAGCAGGACCGTCGCACCATGGAACTCCAGGCCGAAGGCCTGAAACACAATCCGCACCTGATGCTGATCGACGACGCTGATCGCCCCGCCAAATGGTATTTCCAACTGAAAGCCGCGCACCTCGAAGCCAAGCGCACCGGCACAGAAATGAAGCATCCGATGCCGGGCCCGGTCACGTTGAGGTGGAGAAGCTAAGGCGTTTTGCAGCGGAAATGTCATTCCGACCGAAGCCCGAGCGATAGCGAGGCGAAGTGGAGGAACCTGCTTTTTGGTGTCCACCTTATAAGCTCTGGAAGAATGCGATCTTCTATCTGATTGTCTACGCGCAGTTGGATGGCATGCACTTTTCAGCGCTGCGGTTTGTCGATGCGCTTTTCCGCCGGCTTCACCCTCCGAGGTACATCGAAGTCATCATCGCCGAGAAATTCATCCACTTCCTTGTCGCTCATCGGCTTCCACCAATCTGGATCGATGATTTGAATCTCACCGCGCAGCGTTCCAAGTATCGGCTTCTTAAGAACAGATTTCTTCATACGTCGTCCTCGACCAGCCAGTCCATAGCCTCTTCCCGCGTCTTAAATGTAGGAATGTCGCGCTGCGAAAAGCTCTTGAAATTTTCGTAGAACACGTGCGGCAGGCTCTCCGTCCCTACCCATGCTGATTTCTTTACATACGGGCGATCAAGCACCAGCACTTCTTTGATCTTTGTGGCCACAGCCTTGTCGAAGTGCGCTCCGCCGATATCCGCCAGCGTCAACAGCGAGCCCGGTGGATGGCGCGCCACATCGGCGCGTACCTGATCGAGCAGCAACGTCATCTCCTTCGCGTCGCAGTGACTGAAGTCGACAACATAAATCGCGTGGCCCTTGTGCTTGACGAACCGCAGGCGTTCCTGGGGCGAGTCTTGGTCGCTCATGCCAGCATTTCCTCGACCACCCCATAAGCCCCGTCCAGCGCGGCATCCAGCGCTGCGGGGTCTTTTCCGCCTGCTTCCGCCAGGTCCGGACGCCCGCCGCCCTTGCCGCCAACTTTCTGCGCCACCGGTCCGATTACTTTCCCCGCCTGCACCCGCGAGGTCAAATCTTTGGTGACACCCACGATCAAGGCCACGTCCCCGTTCGACGCCGACCCCAGAATCACCACGCCCGATCCGATCTTGTCGCGAAGTTGATCGACCAGCGTCCGCAACTGCGCGCGCTCCAGATTATCGACGCGATGCGCCAGCACCTTCACTCCGTTCACTTCCTTAATCTTGTCGCCAATATTCGCCGTAGAAGATGAAGCCGACTTCATCCGCACCGAATCAAGCTCCCGCGTAAGCCGCTTGATCTCCGAGTCTTTCTTCTCGATCTCCACTTTCAGCGCTTCGGAAAGGGATATCTGGTTGCCCCACCCTTCCGCGTTTTTTGCGGAGGACGCGGTCGTTGACTCAAAATCCGAAGAGGGTGCACCATCCTTTCGCGTTCTTTGCGAAAGGGTGGGAGAGACGAACGCCGACACAACGTGTTCGAGCTGATGATCTTCACGGAAATGCTGGAGCGACCCCTCGCCCGTAACCGCCTCGACGCGCCGCACACCCGACGACACGCTGCCTTCCTTCAAAACCTTGATCAGCCCAATCTCGCCGGTCTGCCCAGTGTGCGTGCCGCCGCACAGTTCGGTTGAAAAATCTCCGATCTTAATGACGCGAACCCGGTCTCCATACTTCTCGCCGAACAATGCCATCGCGTGATATTCATTGATCGCCACATCGATGGGAACATTCTCGATCACGTCGATCTTCGTGTTGCGCAGCACTTCCTTATTAATGATGTCTTCTATGTCCTGCAACTCTTCGTCGGCCACGCCGGTGAAATGCGAAAAATCAAAGCGCAAATGATCCGGGGCTACCAGCGATCCCGCCTGCTTCACATGCTTCCCCAGCACTTCGCGCAAGCCCGCTTGTAGAAGATGCGTAGCCGTATGATTCCGCATGGTCGCTTCGCGAGTGCCCGTGTCAATCACGGCATCCACCTTGTCGCCCAGGCGAAGGCCCCACCCCTCGCGATTCTCGAACGGAGCCGGCTTCACCACTACCTGATGCGCGCGCACGCCTTGAATCGGGTAGTAACATCCCTTCACCTCGGCGATGACGGTGTTATGATCGTCGGCGTAAAGCCAGCCCCGGTCGCCGACTTGCCCGCCGGCTTCGGCGTAGAAGGGCGTGTGATCGAGAATGACTTCTCCTTCTTCGCCGGGCTTGAGATCGAGCACTCCTCGCCCGCCATGCATCAGCGCGAGCACCGTGCAACCTTCCGAGCGAGTCTGCCGGTAGCCGTCGAATTCAGATTTCGGAAGTTTCTGGTAGGCCGGATTCGCAGCCTGCTTGGCTGCCCCTTTCCAGGACGCCCGCGCCCGCGATTTCTGCTCGGCCATCGCCCGATCGAATCCGGCCTGATCAAACGCGATGCCCTGGTCTCGCGCCGCATCCTGCATGAAGTCGAGCGGCATCCCGAAGGTGTCGTAGAGCTTGAACGCCTTCTCGCCCTCATATACCGGCCGAAAAGCCGCATCCTCGGCGCCCTCCCCCGAAAACCCGGTCTTCCTGGCCGCTTCCCAACTGTCGAAAATTTCGCGTATATCCTCTTCCAACTTTTTCAAGCCAATGTCTAACGTGTGGGCAAAGCGCGTCTCCTCGCCCAGCACCGTCTTCGAGACTCGATCCGCACTTTCCTTCAGCTCTGGGTACGCGTCAGCCATCAAATCACGCACTGCGAAAACCATCTTGTACAGAAACGGCTGAGTCTGACCGAGCAACCGCCCATGCGTGATCGCCCGCCGAATGATCTTCCGCAGCACGTAACCACGCCCTTCGTTGGAGGGAAGGACTCCGTCGGAAATCAGAAAAGTCGCCGCCCGTGAGTGGTCGGCGATGACCCGAAGGGACGACGCGCTTTCAATGTCCGCTGCTCCACCCTTTGCGGCCGTCCCCTGTCCACCTGTGACTTTGCGAGCCGCATCAATCAGCGGCGTAAACAAATCCGTATCGTAATTCGAAACCACGCCCTGTAGCACTGCCGCCGTCCGCTCCAGCCCCATCCCGGTATCAATCGAAGGCTTCGGCAGAGGATTCAACTTGCCAGCCGCATCGCGGTCAAACTGCATGAACACCAGATTCCAAATCTCTACATACCGTCCGCAGTCGCAGGGAAATGCGCAATCGGGATGACTCTGATCCGACGAGGCCGCTCCCATGTCGCAATATATCTCGCTGCACGGCCCGCAAGGCCCGGTGTCGCCCATCTGCCAGAAGTTATCTTTCAGACCCATCTCAAAGATGCGGCTTTTGGGCACACCCTGCGCTGCCCATAAGTCGTAAGCTTCGGCGTCGCGCTCAATCCCCGGAGCGCCTTCAAAAATAGTGACGTACAGCTTATCCTTCGCAATGCCAAACCACTGCGGCGAAGTAATCAGCTCCCACGCGTACGCGATGGCATCTTTCTTGAAATAATCGCCGAAGGAAAAATTTCCCAGCATCTCGAAAAAGGTGTGATGCCGATTGGTGAAGCCCACATTCTCCAGATCGTTGTGCTTGCCCCCGGCGCGCACACACTTCTGCGACGTCGTAGCCCGCGCGTAGTCGCGTTTCTCGAGCCCGAGAAACACCTCCTTGAACTGGTTCATCCCCGCGTTAGTAAACAGCAGTGTAGGATCGTTCGCCGGAACCAGCGACGATGAATGCACTTCCTTGTGCCCCTTCTGCACAAAGAAGTCCAGAAATGTGCGGCGGATTTCAGACCCAGTCAGCATGGAAAAGTAATTCTAAATGATAACCGCAGGAGAAAATTCTGGATCAACCCCTTAACCACAGAGGACACAGAGATTCACCGAGGAAAATCCAATCCTCTGTGTTTCTCTGTGTCCTCTGTGGTTAAGGGTTCTGCGTCAGAGCGCCTCGCCTTCCAGCGCGCTGAGCGTTTCCTCATCCACGTCCCACTTTTTAAGAATGGCGAAGATCGTCTTCATTGCGAATCCCGCCCGCGCCAGCTGCCGAAAAATCCGCGCCGTCTGCTTCTGATCTTTTGGCTTTTCCAGACGCTTCTTGCGCAAGAATTCGCGCGCCTGCTTCTCGTCGCTCACGCCTTCGTACGCGCTCTCTACAGCCTTTTCAATCACCGCGCCGTGCACCCCGCGTGTCTTCAATTCAGTGATCACGCGCATCCGGCCCAGCTTCTGATTATCCCGCCGCAACGAAGAGTAATACGCGGCGTATTGCGAGTCGTTCAAATATCCCTGATCCTTCAACCGCCGCACCACCAACTCCACCAGCGTACGTCCGTACTCCGAGTCGGCTTCTTCGATCCTCGCCCGCATCAGCCGCTTCAGTTCGGCGATGGTCCGCATCCGCCGCGCCAGCGCGCCTACGGCATATTCATACAACTCATCCTCGGAATAAGTTTTTCGTTTGGGACGCGAGAACGCCATACGCTAACGATAGCGCAAATCAGTAGGACTACCCAGTAGCGAGTACCGAGACAAAGAAAAAGGGCGCGCTCTCGCGCGCCCAAACCGAATCAAATTCCGACGCCCGACGCCCGACGCCCGACGCCCGACGCCCGAAGCCTACTTGCTTCCAAACCCCGCCGACTGCATCGACGCCCGCGAAATGTCCGCCGTCGACGCAATGCCCTGCATGCGTAACTTGAAGTCGTCGGCGTTCGACGCATTCTCCAGCGCGGTCTCGTAGTTGACCAGCCCCGCCTGAAACAGGTCCCACAGCGACTGGTCAAAGGTCTGCATGCCGTATTGCGAAGTGCCCGCCGAGATCGCGTCGCGAATCGACCGCGTCTTTTCCGGCACCAGAATGCACTCGCGAATATACGCGGTGTTGATCATCACTTCGACCGCCGGCACGCGGCCCTCGGAGTCGCAACGCCGCACCAACCTTTGGCTGACGATCGCGCGCAGCACCGCCGCCAGCTGCATGCGAATCTGCTTCTGTTCCGGCGGAGGGAAGATAGAAATCACACGGTTGACGGTTTCGACTGCGTCGAGCGTATGCAGCGTCGAGAACACCATGTGGCCGGTTTCCGCCGCGTGCAGCGCCGTCGAAATCGTTTCCAGGTCGCGCATTTCGCCGACCAGGATCACGTCCGGATCCTGACGCAAAGAAGCACGCAACGCCGCCCCGAACGAAGGCGTATCCACGCCGATCTCGCGCTGATTCACGTATCCCTTCTTATCGCGATGCAGAAATTCGATCGGGTCTTCAATAGTTACAATATGTTCCGCGCGCGACGAGTTCACGCGGTCCACCATCGCCGCCAGCGTCGTTGACTTGCCGGAACCCGTAACGCCCGTCACCAGCACCAGCCCGCGCGGCATGTCGCAAATCTGCTCCACCACCTTGGGCAGAAACAGTTCGTCGAGCGCGCGAATCTTGGTCGGGATCACGCGCAGCACCAGCCCCACGTTGCCGCGCTGCTGAAAAATGTTCACACGGAATCGTCCCAGCCCGGCGACCCCATACGCCATGTCGATTTCCGTGGTCTCTTTGAATTTTTGTTTCTGCCGCGCCGACATCATGCTGAACGCCATGTTCAGCATATCTTCCGCGCTGATGCGCGGCTGGTCGGTCAGCGGAATCAATTCCCCGTCAATGCGCAGGTGAGGATAGTTTCCCACCTTCAAATGCAAGTCGCTGGCTCGCCGTTCCGTCGCGATCCGTAGCAGGTCATCAATATTCATGCTGGCTATTTTCCCCTGGGGAGCATGCAGGCCTGATGCTTCTAGACCCTGACGCTCTCCAGCATGATCGCCCGAATCGTCACCTTGCCCAAGATGACCTAGGTAACAGCCGTTTCGTAGCGCCGCCGTCCCGGCGGCTGTGCGGCGGGCGTCCTCGCCCGCCGCGCCGCAGCCAGCAAAACCGCACAAATTTTTGAGGTGTTCACCTTTCGTCGGCGACGAGCGCGGGATGCCCTCTCCAACAGCCGGCAACACGCCGGCCCAGCCGTGAAGGCCGTCGCTAATCAGTTCGAAGGGCTTTCATAGGATCGGTCAAAGCGGCCCGGCGCGCCGGCAGGTACGACGCAAACAAAGCGGTCGCGAACAGAATTACGGCAACCAACACGAGCACCGAGAAATCCATCGCCCCCACCCCGTACAAAGTAGACTGCATGGTCCGGCCCACCAGCACGGAACCCACCAGGCCAACGCCCAGGCCAACCAGCGCGAGCAGTATCGCTTCGTTCAGAATGAGCCGAATCACATTCAGCCTGCTTGCGCCCAGCGCCAGCCGCAACCCAATCTCCTGAGTTCGCTGCGAAACCGCATAAGCCATCAGCCCGTAAACCCCGACCGCCGCCAGCAGCAACGCCACTCCCGCAAAGCAGGCAAACAAAACCATCGTGTAACGGTCCTCCGACAGCGACTCAGTCTTCACTTCGTCCAGGGTGCGAACGTTTGCCAATGCGATCTGCGGGTCCACCGAATGCACGGCAGCCGCGATAGTTTTCGTCATGGCGACTGGATCCTGCGCGGTGCGCACGCCAATGGTCACGTTCGGCGCCAGCGACTGCGCGAAGGGGACATCCACCTCAGGGTTTGTGTCCCGAAAATCCCCATACCGCACATTACGGAAGACGCCAACAATCTGCCACTCCATGGTCGGACCCAGTCCCTGAACCCCGGGAATCAACTCTTCAATCGATAGCCGTTGCCGGAGAGGGTCCATGCTTTTCAGATATCGGCTGACAAATTCTTCGTTCACCATCGCGACCGGCACGCTCGACGCTGTGTCCTGCTCGTTAAACGTCCGTCCCTTGACGAGTTGAATCCCGAAGGTTTTATAGTACTGGGGCGAAACCGATTGGAAACCCGTGCTCGGGCGTTCTGTAGGATCGTTGTAGGCCGGCCCCCCTACCACCGTGAAGGGCATGCCATCGCTGGTTTGACGCAGCGGCAGGCCAGTCACCGTGGCGGCAGAGGAGACTCCCGCCACCGAATGCAGAGCGCTCAATATCTGCTGATTGTAGGCATACATCTGCTCAGGATTTGCGAAACGTGCAGCAGGCTGGTTCAATCCGAACACGAGCACGTGATCCGTACGCACGCCCACATCGACGCGCGTCAAATTCCAAAAGCTGTGAATAGCCAACCCCGCACCCGCTAGCAGTGATAATGCCAGCGCAAATTCCCCCATGATCAGTCCGCGGCGCAGCTTGTGGCTGCCGCTCCCGGACCCGGCCCGTCCACCATCCTTCAGTGCTTCTCCTGGGTCGACCCGCGAAGCGTACCAGGCTGGCGCACAACCAAATAACAAGCCGGCCAGCATGGTCACTGCCAATGCTATGGCTAAGACGTGAATATCGAGCTGAAAATTTGCCTCAGAAGGCAGAATCCCGACGGGTACAATGCTGAGAATCGCGCGCAGCAGGCCCTCTCCTAGCCCAATACCCAGCGCACCCCCCAACAACGCGAGAATCACGCTCTCGGTTAAAAACTGGGCAAAGATTTGCCTGCGACTTGCTCCCACCGAGCTGCGGATCGCAATTTCCCTGAGCCGCGTCGCGCCCTTGGCCAGCAGCAGATTCGCTATGTTCAGGCAGGTAATGAGGAGCACAAATCCCACTGCACCCAGCAGCAGCCACAGGTTGCGAATGCGCTCCGGGGGAAGAAAGTCGTTTTGCAGCGGTTCGACCGATGCGCCCCAACCCTTATTCGAGCTTGGATAAGCGGCCGCGATATGACTTGTCACGGCATCCATATCGGCCTGCGCCTGTTGCAGTGTCACACCGGGCTTCAACCGGCCCATCGTCAACAGCCAGCGATAATTGTGATTGATTTGTTCCGGCCGGAAGGCCAGCGGAACCGCTAACGCAAAATCAAAACGGTCCCCAACTCCCGGCGCCAGTACTCCGACCACGGTATAAGGTTCGCCATTGACCGGTATCGATTGCCCGATGATGCCGCGATTCGCCCCCAGCCGGTTCCACAATTTGTACGTCAAAAGTACGACATGATTCCGGCCCGTTATTCCTTCGTCCGCCACAAAGTCGCGGCCCAGCAGCATCGGCATTCCCTGCATGCTGAACCAGCCGGGAGTCGATCGCATCCCGTCGATCTGCTCCGGTTCGCCGTTGGCGGAGACATTAAAGCTTCCTCCCGTCCAGGCTGCCAGTTGTCGGAACGACTTGCTCTGCTCCTTCCAGTCGAGAAAGTCTCCGGCGGACATTCCGTTGTTGTGCCCGTGCACTCTCGCCCAAACCATCACCAACTGTTCGGGGTCGGGGTAAGGCAGAGGCGCGAGCAGCACGGCGTACACTACTGTATAAATGGCCGTTGTGGCGCCAATCCCGAGCATCAGCGTGGCGATTACCGCCGCCGTCAGCCCCGGACTCTTGCGCAACACTCGCAAACCGTAACGAAGATTCCTGAATAGAGTCCGCATTCTGCACCTCGATCAAGCAGAGAGATACAGCACAGCTGGATACACGCTTGCCGCCAATTAATTATGTGGAGAGAACGCTGAAAAGAATCAGGTTAGGGCGTCGGCCTTGGCTCGTGATGCGAAACTCGTGTCCGAAAGCGAAATCTCGTGTCCGTTCTCGAACACCCTCCGGCTTCCCGGCTTCCGGCTCTCGGATTCGAGATTAGGCGAACGGTGGGACAGTGTCTTTTCGGAAGCCGAGAGCCGGAAGCCGGCACTACGGCGCCTTCGGAATCACAATCCCCGTAACTCCATACCGTGGCACCTCAATATTAAAAGTCGCCCCAAGGCCATCGATCGGCGCCTCGGTAATGGTTTTTCCCGCGTCCATCGTCAGCTTTCCATAGTCGTAGCGCGTCCCCTTCGTGGCATAGCTGTACCCGCTCACCGAAACCGTCACCATCGTGGACCGCGCTACATCCTTATTGATCAAGAGTAAGCCGAGCCCCCCATCGCGCCGCTTAATCGCGTGTACCGCCAAAGTATCCGACCCCGTAGCGGTAGCCGTCACGAACGCATCGCCCGGCAATGCCACCTCATGCAGCATCTTGATTCCGAAATAAGCCGGCTGCGGCTCATCCTTGCTATCCAGAAAACTCGGACTCGGCGCATGAATCGGCGCCCACACTACCGTGTACACGCCCTGCTCGAGCAACGTCGCCACCGAATCGGCTGCGAACAACGCCGTCGCCGCCGGATTCTTCGCGGGCAGCCACTGCGCGATGCCCAGATTCGTCACAGCTAGCGGCGGCTTCTTCCCGCCGGGACAGTTTTTCTTATACTTCTCCACCAGATCCCGAACCAGCTGCGTGTAATCGTAATAAAGCCCATTTCCACCGGGGAAATGATTATTCGGATTCATCGGATCCCGAGCCAGCATCAGCAAATCTTCTTCGTCAATGTGATCCACGAACGTCGGTCGCTCGCCTTTGCCCTCCCAGAATGTTACCGCGCTGAAGTCCATGCTGCCGCACGCCGCTTTCAACACGCCGGCATTCCATCCTCTGCCCGGCTGGTTCGCGTCGTCGGTATAAGGCGGCTGCATCAGGAACGCGCCGATCAGAATCTTCGGATCGACCGCCTTCATCGCCTTCACATACTCCACCACCGCGGCTCCATACGCCGCCGGTCCTACCTTGCCGTTTCCTTGATGCTTTCCCCAATCCTTCGACGTAGGCACGGTTCCCGCGTGCAGATCGGGCTCCGGCGCAGGACTCTGCCCGTACTTGCCCGCATTGTCCGCATCCGACCCCACCGTGTGTGCCTGTCCATAAAAGCCGTTATTCCACGGCTCATTGCCCACCGTCCACAACAGAATGCCCAGCGAATCCGGATGCGCAATCCGCAGATGATTCAATCCGTCGTCGGTCGCCAGCGGCCTGCTCGCGCGCAGACTCGCCCAATAGCCCACCGTCTTCCAGTCGTTGCCCTTCGAATCTTTGCCGATCGCCTGCGTGTTCGCCGGACTCCCGTTCGCATAAGCCACCCACGCCGCCGCCTCGGCCGGCTCGCCGCCACCGCTGCCGTCCAGGTTTGTGCCGTAGTTCACCGAAACAATCGCCGACCCCAGAGTGTCGATCAGCGGCACCACCGCCGGAAACATTTTCTCTTTCGCAAACGCCGGCGCCCGGTCATCGGTATACGGATTCGCGATCCCTCCCGTCGACCAGTGATAAAGCGCATCCGTCCCGCCATTCCCCGGGAAGCGCAAATTGGTAACGCCCGCCTCCCGCAGCAAATGAATCGTCGCCGCGTCGTAGGCGATGCCGTCCCACCGATCTGCCGCCACGCCAATCGAAGTCGTATACAACACAGCTTTCGCCTGACTTGGGTCAACCGTCACCTTGGCCTTTAACTGCGCATGCGCCGCTCCGGCCGATACCAGCATGATCCAAGCCAGCAGCATGAAAGCGATGGCTCCACTGGAAACTTTCCCCAGCAACATTCTCTCGCTCGATCGCTCTTGTTTCACTTCCAAACCCACGCGGAACCATTTCATGGTCGACAATCCTGTCCTGCAGTTTTTGAAAACGTCGCGATTATACTCGCCCCACCCGCTCCGCCCCGGGATCGCGGGCTTGAATCAGTTTTCTTTCTTGACAGCAAAGACCCCATAACAGCACTATTCATACGTTTTAATTGCCTATCTTGGGATCTCAGCCCGCTAGGACAGTGAGTGTTGACCGGCAGGGAAGGGAAACATGTCCAAATCCGCACCGAAGTTTCGTCTTGGTTTCGCGCAAATCCTTAGCGCCACGCTCATCATCGCAATTTCTCTCGCGCTGCCTGCGGCGCTATTCGGCCAAGCTTACTTCGGAACCGTAACCGGCGAACTCACCGATGCGTCCGGGGCCGTAGTCCAGGGGGCCAGCGTCGTTCTCACCGATCAGCAGAAGGGATTCACCTTTAATACGACTTCCGATAGCGACGGCCGATATCTATTCCGCTCGATTCCCCCGGGAGTCTATGCGGTGTCGGCGGAAGCGAAAGGCTTCGCCAAGGTGCAGAGCGCCAGGTTCAAAGTCGACATCAACGAGAACGCCACCACCAACCTGACCATGAAGGTCGGTGGTGCCAGTCAAACCGTACAGGTTTCGGCCGAATCGCAGACCATCCAGACCGAAGATGCAGCCACCGGCCAGGTCGTCAATCGCCGCTTCATCAACGATCTGCCGTTGATCGATCGCGAAGTGATTGAGTTGGTCAATCTGGCGCCGGGTGTCACCGAGATGGATGACCAATGCGACGTCACCTGCACCGGTACGAATTTCGTTTCCAACGGCAGCCGCGGCGCGACTGCCGACATTCTGACCGACGGCGCTTCCGTCACCAACTCCGAGCCCAACGGCGGCATCACCGCCGCGACTTATCTTCCATCTCCGGAGGCGGTAGAAGAATTCAAGGTCGAGCAAACCAACTTCAGCGCCGAGTACGGTTTCTCCGGCGCGTCGGTCGTCAACATGATTACCCGCTCCGGCACTAACAAGTTCCACGGCAGCGCCTACGATTTCGTCCGCAACTCCGTCTTCGACGCCAACAACTGGTTCGCCGATCAAGCCGGGCTCCCTCTTCCGCCCCTGAAGCGCAATAACTACGGCTTTACCATTGGTGGTCCCATCATCAAGAACAAGACTTTCTTCTTCTTCGACTACGACGGACTACGCGCCACCCAGATGAGCAACGCCAATGCTGGCGTGCCCAGCGATCTTATGAGGGCCGGTAATTTTGGCGAGATCTGCCCGGCCAATGGCAATACCGACAGTAGTGGCAACTACCATCCCGGCGCCTGGGATTCAACTGTCGGCGATCCAAATTATGGCGAGTGCGTGCAGGCCGACAACTCTGCCTTGGTCGTATTCGGCGGCCAACTATGGGACCCCTACCAGCGCACCTACGACTCCAACGTGGGTGCCCCAGTTTGGAATTCCCCCTCCACCTTCATCCCATTCAACAACCTCGCTCTCTACACTAGTCCGGGCAATCCCGCGCTCCCTGCGAATCTGCAACCCCCCAATGTACCCGGCAATTTGATTGATCCCGTGGGCAGCAAAATGCTCAGCTACTTCCCGGAGCCGAACTACGCGGCGGGCGGCATCTACCACAACTGGGTCGGAGCTGGCTCCAACAAAACCTATAATGACCAGTTCGACATTAAAATCGACCACCGCTTCAGCCAAAAGAATTTGATCAGCTCGAAGTTTTCCTACCAATACAGCCACAACAGTGGCTTCAACTGTTTCAATAACTTCACCGACCCATGTTCGAGCGGGCCCAACTGGACCAATGCCCATCTGTTTGCCATCAACGATACCCACACCTTCACTCCGACCTTGCTGCTGAATACGACGCTGGGCTTCACCCGCGGGGTATGGCACATCAACGCCTACAATCCGCAAGGCGTGAATGATCCGCTCGGCACACTAGGATTTCCCTCCTACCTGCAAAGCAACGGATTTGCCGGCGTTCCCGCCATCTATCTCAGCGATTACGGCAGCGCTGCTTCCACCGATATTGGCACCGACCCGTACGGCAATTACCGGCTGGGTCAGGACACCGGACAACTCTCCGTCACCCTCGACAAAGTTCACGGCCAGCACGAGCTGAAATTCGGCTTTGACGGTCGCCTTCACCAGATGAACTACATCCAGACCAACGCCCCGGTCGGCATTTTCAGCTTCGATTCGAGCGGGTCGCAGGCCTGCCCGGGTTCGAGCGACCCAAATTATGGCAACACTGGACGTTCGTTCTGCGGCGGCGATTCGATGGCCAGCTTCCTGATGGGAACCATGAACGGCAACTCCTATTACGAAATCCAATTCCGCCCCGCCACCGAGAATTTCCAGTACGGCTTCTTCGGCCAGGACAACTGGAAGGTCACCCAAAAACTGACCTTGAACCTCGGTCTGCGCTACGACGTCACCCTGCCCCGCACCGACCGCTACAACCGCCAGAACTGGTGGAATCCGACCGCAACCAGCCCGCTCACCCCCAATGGAACTCTCTCCTACGACGACCAGTTTAACGGCCCCACGACGCTGCAGTTAAAGGGTGGTGAGGTTTTTGTCACCCCCAGCCAGCGCACAAACTATGTGACCGACTGGAGCAACATTCAGCCCCGCTTCGGCCTCGCCTACCAGTTCGCCCCGAAGATGGTGGTCCGCGGAGGTTACGGCATTTACTACGGCCAGTCCCGGTCCGGCGTCACCGGAGTCGTGCCCTACGGCAGCCAGGGCTTCAACCAGTACACCAACGTGATTAACACCTATCAGAATGATGGCGCGACACCCTACCTGCACCTGAGCAATCCCTGTCCCAATGGATTGAATCAGCCGCCGGGAAATTCGCTGGGCTTGCTAAACGATGTTGGGTACCAGGCCATCGGTCCGCTGCGCACCGCAGCCGCGAACCGCACGCCTTACGAGCAGAGCTGGAGTCTGGGCGTCGAACGCGAAATGCCCGGCAACATCTTGCTTAATGCCGAATACATCGGCAAGAAAGGCACGCATCTTCCTTTCAGCGGCAACAATCAGTGGGATTTCCTCGGTCCGCAGATCGAGAGTCCTACCGCGAACATCAGCAACCTGCTCACTTACGTGAACAATCCGTTTTCCTCGCAGGTGTGTGCACCGACTTGTGGGCCGATCAGCGACCCCAATAGCGTCCTCTCCTCACCCCAGGTGCAGGAGTACCAGTTGCAGCTTCCGTTCCCTCAATTCACCGGCGTTGCCACCGAGCCTCGCCTGACCGCCAACTCCATCTATCACGGCTTACAACTGCTCGCCGAGAAACGCTACTCCAACGGCCTCCAGTTTCTCGTGACCTACACCTGGTCGAAGTCGATCGATGATTCCTCCCAGGCCGACGACAACGTGACCTGGCTGGGCAGCTTCTCGAGCCTACAGGACCCCAATAAACCGTGGCTGGAACGCAGCCTCTCCACTTTCGACATTCCGCATGTCGTGCAACTCAGCTACACCTACGATCTTCCCATTGGACGCGGACGCCTCCTCCTGGGCAATATGCCGCGCTGGGCAGAGATGGCGATCGGCGGCTGGAAGACCAACGGGATCTGGCGCATCGCCGACGGGCGCCCGCTCGCTCTAACCGTCTCCGATGGCAACCCTCTTCCCACTTACGGCGGACAGCGCCCCAACATTGTCGGAACTCCGAAGCGCGCTGGTGGGTCGGACGCGAACTGGGTCAACCAGTACTTCGTCGATCCCACCGTCTTCCAGCGCCCCCCTGATTTCACCCTCGGCGATGCTCCTCGCGCCTATGGCGGTGTCCGCACGCCGTGGACCTTCACCACCAATTTGTCGATTGCCAAGCAGTTCGCCATCCGCGAAGAAATGAACCTCGAGTTCCGCATCGAGGCCCGGAACGCCTTCAATCACCCCGTATTCGGCACCCCAGATCTTTCCCTCGACGACGGCAGCTTCGGGCAGATTTTCTACACGTCGGTCCCCCCACGCGAACTGCAATTGGCGCTGAAGTTTAATTTTTGAAGGTCAATGCCCGCGGTGGCCTGATCAGAGATGTAATCGTGGATGTAATCGTGATCAAAAACTTCCGCTAGCTTAGTAGCGCCGGCATCCTGCCGGCATTCCCGAGAGCCTGCCCTGAGCTTGTCGAAGGAGCGTCTCGCCCTCGGCCTATAGAGCGAGAGAATGGCAGAAAGATCTTAAGGTAAATGCCTAAAGGTTATTGATGTGTACCGGCTCGCCGGGCGAGATCACTGGCGCGTCCTGGGTTCTTTTGTCCCGGCGCCGCCTCCCCAGCCTCCCCTTGCCACTTTCGCGCTAGCGCTTCCAGTTGCGCCAGCACCTTCTCAATGTCCTTCATCCGCTCGGTGATCCCATACGTGACCGCCGGTGGAATCGTCGGTTCGTAATGGCGGTAGACAAATCCCTTTTCCTCGAGGTTGCGCAGCCGCTCGGTCAGCACGCGCGACGAGATTCCGTCGACATTTTTCTTTAGCACGCCAAAGCGCATCGGCCCGTTCGTGCTCAACGACCACAGAATGTGCAGCGTCCACGGCCGCGTCAACAATTCGAGCAGTCCCCCAATCGCACAGGGAGAAGTAGTTTGGGATGAACGTCTCATGGCGCAATAAGATACTAGGTTACTTTAAAGTATCTGATATGTAAAGAGCCGGTAGTTATTTATTGTAACCAATACAAATCCGTCACATCAAAAGTTGTGAATTCGGAATCAACCGGGTTCGGGAGGACGCGGCTGCCGCCGTCCCTGACTCGGCCGCTCGGTAACGCGCTGCGAACCCGTGCCTCTCCGGCGCGATCGCGGGCGAGCGAAGAGACGCATGAACTAAGTGAATTCAAAACAACAAGGAGAAAAACCTATGGCATCCGCTACTGTATCCAATCGCTCCGTCTCTCTGACCCAAACCCGATCCATCGCTGCGCCCGTGATCCTGCTGGGCCGGCTATTCTTCGCACTCATCTTCATCATGGCCGGCGCGAACCATTTTTCCAGCCGCACCATCGCTTTCGCCGCATCGCAAGGCGCGCCACTCGCCTCGATCGCAGTCCCGTTCTCCGGCCTCCTCGCCGTGCTCGGCGGATTATCGATTCTGCTCGGCTTCCGGGCCCGCATCGGAGCCTGGCTCATCGCCCTGTTCCTCATCGGTGTCACGCCCGTTATGCATAACTTCTGGGCCGTCACCGATCCCATGATGCGCCAGATGCAGATGGTGATGTTCATGAAGAACATATCCATGCTCGGCGGCGCCCTGCTGCTCACCCAGTTCGGCTCCGGCCCCTGGAGCCTCGACGCGCGTGGAAAGTAAGGCCGCCGCCGTCGTTTTGAAAGGGCGCGGCTTAGCGCGGCTTCTGCGGTTGCGGGAAGGGGTTTGAAAGCGTGCGGCCTTAAGTCCCGCCGCACAGAAGCTCCACGAACGGGAAGGGCACGACTTCAGTCGTGCCGGAAGTGCCGCAAATCCTGACGGCTTTAGCCGCTGGGGGACCCCTCTGATTCAATTGACTTAGTCCACAGACTTAGTCTACTCTCGAAAGATGGAAGTCAACATCCACGAGGCCAAGACCCACCTCTCCCGCCTGCTACAGAAAGTCGCCGCAGGCGAAGAGGTCACCATCGCCCGCGCCGGCGTCCCCGTCGCCAAGCTGGTTGCGGTAGCCCCAAAGCCGAAAAAGATCCGCCCCCTCGGCATGGATCGCGGAAAAATCTGGATCGCCGACGACTTCGACGCCCCACTGCCCGACGATCTGCTCAAGTTGTTTTACGGCGGCGAACTGCCCAAGCTCGTCAAACCGCGCAGAAGGAAGCGCAGGTGAAGTACCTGCTCGACACAATGGTTTGGCTCTGGAGCGTAGGCTCCACAGAAACCATTGGCCGGGCAGGACTCGACGTCATCACCAACGGCGACGAAGAAATCTACCTTTCAGTGGCTTGCATCTGGGAAGTCAGCATCAAGGCCCGGCTTGGCAAGTACAAGCTTCCTGAAGAACCCGCGGTGTATGTTCCCAAAAGATTGGCCGTGCAGGGCATTCGCGCTCTGCCCATCACGCAAGCCCATGCGCTTAAGGTCTACGATTTCGCGCTCCACCACAACGACCCATTCGATCGCCTCATCATCGCTCAGGCAATTGTCGAGGAGATGACCATCCTCACCGCCGATCGTGCCTTCGCCAAGTATCCCGTGGATGTATTGTGGTGCGGAAAATAACGCGAAAAATAAAGGATGATAAAAAATAAAACGTACGCAAAATAATAAAGCCGCTCTTTGCGAGCGGCTTTTCAAAGCGATGAGCAAGGCTACGCTACAGCCTCGACCGTCTCCGCAGGGGCCGGCCGCTGCAGCGGCTCATCGTAGCTGCCGCCGTAGATCGACGGCACCTTCGATCCCATCGGCCGCAGATACGTCGCCAGCTCTCCACGGTGATGGATGCTGTGGTTGTTGAGAAATCCAAGATAGAAAACGGAAGGGAAGTTGAACATGCCACCGGCGAAACTTACCGGCGTGAGTAACTGCTCGGCGGTCAGCGTTTCTATGCGCGCGATCGAGCCCTTCACGTTCTCGTCATACCATGCAGCTACTTCTGCCGAAGTCTGCGGCTTGTTCTCCGGATTGGCCATCTTGAATTGCAGGTCGGCGATGCCATTCAGAAACTGGACATCGGTATTCGCCAGATGCCACGCCAGTTCTTTCGCCGACCTCGCCTTAGGATCGGGACGGTAGTCGGACTTCGCGTCGGGAATGGCGGCAATCACTTTCTTAGTGCATTCCGCTTCGCGCTTGAAGCCATCGAGCATGACGGCTCGAAAGCCAAGGACAAATTCAGGAGTCATCTGCTGGGACATTTTTTTCTCCTTGTTGAGGGGTGTTCGGTTGCGATCTGTTTGGTTAGGAATTTGTTTGACCTTGTTTTGTTTGGCCCGGGCTAAGACGCACGAAAGGAGCGCGTTTCGCGCCCCTTCGCATGCATCACTCGCATCGCATCACTGATGACGGCCTTACCAGGCCGTCGCAAATTATACGTCGTAAATGAATCACGCAAATTTAAACGCCGACCGGCTGCTTGCTCGCTTTCTTACTCCCGACTGGAACAGGAGTGAGCCAGCTGTAGCGGTCGGTCTTCTCTCCGCGGACAATCGCGTAGAACTCTTTCTGCAACGCCTTGGTAATCGGCCCGATAGTTCCTTTGCCAACCTTAATCTTGTCGACGGAGCGAATGGCCGTCACCTCCGCGGCCGTGCCGGTGAAGAAGGCCTCGTCAGCGATGTAGAGCATCTCGCGCGGGATCATCTGCTCCACCACAGGGATGCCCAGGTCGCGGGCGATCTGCAAGACAGAGTCGCGGGTGATGCCAGGCAGCACCGAGTTGCCCAGCGGCGCGGTGATCAGCTTGTCGTTGTGCACCAGAAACAAATTCTCGCCCGAGCCCTCGCTGACGAAGCCGCTCGCGTCGAGCGCGATGCCTTCGACGTAGCCGTTGACAATGGCTTCCATCTTGATGAGCTGCGAGTTCATGTAATTGGCGCCGGCCTTGGCCATGGCGGGCAGAGTGTTGGGCGCAAGGCGCGTCCAGGAGGAGACACACACGTCGCAGCCTTCCACTTCGCCACCCAGATATTTTCCCCACGGATAGTTGATGATGTAGACCTCGGTCGGCGAGTTGAAGGGATTCACGCCCGCCTCGCCATATCCGCGCAGCACAATGGGACGCACGTAGCACGGCCAGACGCCATTGTGTCCCACGGTTTCGAGCATGCCCTTGACCAGTTGTTCGCGCGTGAAATCCACGTCGATGCGATAGACCTTGGCGGAGTTGATGAGGCGTTGCATGTGCTCGTCGGCGCGAAAGATCGCCGGGCCAGTCGGCAGTTCGTAGCAGCGGATGCCTTCAAACACAGAAGACCCGTAGTGAATGACGTGCGACATCACGTGAATGGTCGCGTCGTCCCAGTTGATGAGCTTGCCGTTGTGCCAGATCTTGTCGGTCTTCTGGATTGCCATGCGGACTCCTTGGTGAGCGCTGCGTTACTGAGACATTATATCGCGAGGCAGATGTGCGGAATCGCGAAGCCCATGTGGGGACAGCCGCCCCCGGCTGTCCCGGCGGCCCAGGGTTATCGGGCCGCGGTTTATTCACCAGCCGCGAGCGATTCCGGGGGAATGTTCCTGCCGGAACACAATGCAAAATGTGAGAAGTGTTCCTGCGGGAACACTTTGAGGGCATAATTGTACGTACAATAGTGAACTACATTTGACGTAAGCACCGCTAGTTGTTGGGGTTGGCGGGAAATATGGGAATCGGGAGATTTGGGGCGATTGGGCTACGACGGCCCGCTCGAGACTGTTCCTGGAACGCCCAGAGGCGGCAGGGTGCTGACGATCTTGACGGTCTCAAGACTGACAGTGATGGCCTGACCAATGAGGCGCAGAATGTAGGTGGGGTCGTCCTGGCGGTTGGGGTCGTTGGTGATGCCGCTGCGTGTGTCGGTTGAGACCTGATATTGGTCGATGATCCATTCGAGGGCGGAACGATTGCCGAGACGGTATTGGGCGGGATGCCGGAGAGAGTTAGAAATTGGTTGTAGATTAGCGACGCTTTGTCTTTGGTCAGCTTTGTCTTCTTTACGAGGTAGTTGAGTTGTTCTCCCTTCTTTTCGGTTTTGGTGAGGGCGTATTCGGGTTGTTGTTCGTAGTGGACGTGGATTTCGGCGAGGCGCTGGCCTGCCTTCGCTAAAGCCCGAAACACTTCCTTGTCATCCTGAGGCCCGCGTTCGGTGCGGGCCGAAGGATCTATGGATTCGTTGGCAGCATCGGCGCCATCGGCAAGATGCATAGATCCTTCGTTGGGAGTCACCCGCTTCGCGTGTGACTCCGCTGCCTCAGGATGACAAACGTCCGTGGCACCGGCAAAGGGGATGCGCGGCAGTTCGCGGCGGAGGTTGGCGGCGTAGCGCTCGCGGTATTCGGGGTGGGGCTTGAGTGGTACGACTGGAAATCGTACCCTTCCCGGTCGTGCTGAAGAAAAGGGGTTCAAGGCGTGGCCGTGAACCCCCCACGGGTGGCGTCGTTTGTACACCTGGGGGGCGGGGAAATGCAATGAAGTTGGGGCGTCGTAGCGAGAAGATCAAAAGCAGGTCCCTCGACTGCGTAGGCCGGCTCGCTGCGCTGGCCGGCCTGCTTCACTTGATTGGATAATGACGTTGGATGACAAGGGGGAAAGCGCTGAATGACTGAGGATACGGGAGCTGGATGACAATCGGCAAAAGAGCCTGCGGCCCGATACGGCCGGGCCGCCAGACAGCCGGGGGCGGCTCTCCACATTGGTCTGCTGTTTCTATATTGACCTGAATGAAGCAGCCTGGGAGCCCGCCTGAATGGGCTACTCGGTTGACCCAAGGGTGGTATTGACCCCGGGCACGATTGCGGCGCATTCTCGGTGCATAGTTTGAGCCCAATTTGTTTGAGTGCTGCTTCACGCCGCTTTGGAGGAAGTAATGGCCGAGCCCCAGTTGGAGAAGAGGGGTGCGCGACGATTTGCGCTGCGCGTACCGGTTACCGTCGATCACGAGAACGCCAAAGGATCTGCGGAGTTGCGCGATGTGAGCGCTCGCGGCATCAGCTTTTATCTGGAGTCGGCGGTGAGTCAGGGGTCGGCGATTGGTTTTACGCTGACGCTGCCGCCGGAGATCACCCTCACCGAAAGCATTCGCGTACAGTGCAAAGGGCGTGTCGTACGAGTCGAAAATGGGCGACCCGACGGCAGACTCGCGGTGGCCGCCGTGATTGAGGAATACGAATTTCTGCCGGAAGCGTAGAGGCGGGCGTCAGGCCTCAGGCATTGAACCTTGGACCTTCAAGCATCGGACTTGGGCCTCCTCGCTTATTGCATCTCCACAGATCCTTGGTTGGAAGTAGCTTCCAGCGCGGCGGGCGAGGACGCCCGCCGGACAGCCGCCGGGACGGCGGCGCTACGGGCTGACTCCCGACGCCCATCTGACCCCTAGCCTCTGACCCCCGAGCCCTGATATCTTTCCTTCAAGCCTACAGTGAGGGGATTTTGTCGCGAGCCGCGCTTACGAAGCATGCGCTGAAGACGTATTTATCTTTATCTCTATCTTTATCTCTATCTTTATCTTTATCTTTATCTTTATCCTGCACGATAGTGGCGACGCTGCTTGCGGCCGAGCTTAATGCTCAGACTTTCGGGCCGCCGCCGACTGTGACCAGCGTTCGCATCGTGCACGAGCGCGGCGCTCCGGCGGTGGAGATTCTTTCCAGCGGCGGTCCGGTGATTCCCGAGGTGCAGATGATCGATTCGCCGCCGCGGCTGGTGATCGATCTGTCTAACTCGCGGTTGGGGCCTGCGATGCAAAAGCGCGTCGCCATTCACAAGGGGAACATCCTCGCGATTCGCATCGATCAATTTCAGCAGAAGCCGCCGGTCACCCGTATTGTTCTCGATCTGCTCGAGCCTTATGGCTATACCTGGGATGGCGCGGGCCCTCGGTTGATGGTTCGGCTGAAACCAGCCGGCGAAATGAGTGCCGGGCAGAAACTGCGCGTGGAACCGCCGACGGTTTCTGGATTATCGGTTTCTGGAATATCGGCGAAGGCTGTTCCTACTGTGGTACCGGTGACTGGCGGATCGGGGGCGATGGTGGTTCCGGGCAGCCGCATCGGTTCGGGATCGTCGGTGACCGCGGGTTCAGAAACGGCGGTGCTGCGGGTTACCGGCGGAGGGGAAGTTCGCATCTGCCCCGGCACCACGGTTTCCGTGACGCCCTCGCAGAGCAAGCGTGACCTGATGTTCGGCCTGAGCACGGGCGCGATCGAGGCGCACTATTCGCTGCATGCGTCGGCAGACGCAGTGCTCACGCCGGACTTCCGCATTCTGTTTGCGGGGCCGGGAGAATTCCATTTTGCCGTCAGCGCCGACGCTCACGGAACAACATGCGTGCGCGCGCTGAAGGGGAATACCTCATCTGCGATCGTCTCTGAGTTGATGGGCGACCGGATTTATCAGGTTAAGCCGGCCGAACAGGCGGTGTTTCATTCCGGACAGATCGATAAGGTAGATGGCGACGTTCCATTGGAGTGCGGGTGCCCGGCGCCGTCGCCGGTGATGCGGGCGCAGGCTGCGTATGCGCCGAATGTGCCGGAGTCGGAATTGCCGGAGAAAGTGCGGGTCGGAGGTAATGAGACGCCGGTTCCGCCTGGTCGGGTCGCGGCGGGACCGGGGGACTCCGCAAATGGAGGTTTGAGCGGGAGTTCGGTGAGCGCGTCGGCTTCGGGTTCGAGACTGTCCAGCGGACCCGAGACGGCCCCGCTGCCGCCATCACGGGCCGATGAAGTGCACGTGCAGGTGGATGCGCCGCTGGTATTCAACGCGAAGAACCGCGCTGCCGTGGCGCCCGCGCCGGTGCAGGCCGCGCAGGATTTGCCGACGGAGGATTCGCCGGCGCGGCAGGCTCATCTCGACATGGTGGTGCGGATGCCGCCAGAGAAGTCTGACCACCGCGGATTCTTTCGCCGGGTCGGGGGATTCTTCGGAACGTTGTTCAAGTAAGAGTCGGTTGGTCTTTTTCCCGCGTGGCCCCGGACGAATTCCTCCGGGCAAAGCAAGAGCGGATGGGGTGCGGGCGGACGAAAGCGTCCGCCGCTATGTGGTTCGGGCCTTGGATTCCGATTTTCCTGAGGGCCGAGGGCTGACGCCTGCTTCACCTTAGCTGCGGTTGATGGCGCGGCGCAGGGGTTCGACCTTGTCGCGCAGATCGTCGGCGAGATCGGCGCCGCGGCTGGCCACGTCGCGTACGCGGTCGCCAACGTCGCGCACCCGCTCTTTGGCTTCGTCGGTCCATTCGTCGAACGTGTCCCGTGCGTCTTCGTATCCGCGTTTCAGGTCGCGCCGAAGCTGCCTTCCGGTTTTGGGAGCGAGCAGGAGTCCGACAAGCGCTCCCGCGCCCAGTCCAATGAACAAGAATGTGATAGCCGTGCCAATGTTGCTGCCTTCTGACGATTCATACCTTCCGGTTCGCATGATAAATGACCTCTTTTCTGCCCGGTGATGCGGGGAGCATGGTCTTAAGTCCGGCCAGGTACGATTCTAGTCCTATAAAAGAGGTTGCTGCGAATCGAATTCGCGGGTCGGATTGCCAGCTTGCATGCGGCGAATTCAGATTTGGTCCTCGACAATTTCGCTCTTGATCCTGGCCATTGAACTCGCAGCAAGAGTCAAAGGCAGCGAACAAGAGTGTCCGCACTACACACTCGATTTCCTTTCCCTTGGGCCTCCGTGTAAAATGAAGCCTTACGCCACTATGGCAGCGGAACCTGTGGCTTGCCCACCTTCCGTTGTTCTGCAAGAGCAATCGTATTCATTTAAGAGCTTCATTGAACAGCAAGGAGATTTTTCTAAGCGATGTCGATCCCTGCCACCCAACTTCGTCCGGGCATGATCATTCGGCACAACAATGATCTGCATTCCGTTTTCAGCGTCGAGCACCGGACGCCCGGCAACCTGCGGGCGTTTATCCAGGCCAAGCTGCGCAATCTGCGCACCGGCGCCATGTTCGAGCACCGCTTCCGCTCCCCGGACCCCATCGAGAAGGTCAACGTGGACGAAGTTGAGATGCAGTTTCTCTACGCCGACGGCGACAGCTACTACTTCATGGACACCTCGAACTACGAGCAGACCCACCTCAGTAAGGAAATCCTGGGCGACGCCGTGGATTACCTGATTGCGAATCTCGAAATCAAAGTGGAGTTTTTCGACGGCAAGGCGGTCGGGATCGAACTGCCGCAGACCGTCATCCTGACCGTAGTCGAAACCGAGCCGGGATTGAAGAGCGCGACCGCTTCAAGCGTGACCAAGGCTGCCCGCACCGAGACCGGGCTGGTGGTGCAGGTTCCTCCATTCATCAATGAGGGCGAGAAGATTAAAGTGGACACGTCGGAAGGCGCGTATCTGTCCAGAGCGTAAGGCGATCGTCGATTGCAGATTTTAGATTTCAGATTGCAGATTGAAAACCGGACACACATTCGTGTGGATGGAATGTTCAATTTGCATTCTTAAATCATGAATCTGCAATCTGAAATCGTCAATCTGAAGTTTCTTCCAGAATGACCGCCAGCGAGAAACCCATCGAAGCCCGCCGCCTTATCGTCCGCGGACGCGTGCAGGGCGTCGGTTTCCGCTGGTTCGTCGAGCGCGAGGCGCACATTCTGGGCATCGCCGGATGGGTGCGCAACAATCATGATGGCAGCGTCGAAGTTCTGGCTCAGGGCACGCGCGACCAACTTTCGGGGCTTCATTCGCGTCTGCGTGAAGGGCCGCGCGCCGCTCGAGTGGACGCGGTCGAAGTAGCCGAGGCCAATCCAGTCGCGGGAATGAGTTCATTTCGTATTGAAGGGGCGTGGTAAGGCAAGGTTTCACAGTTGCCGGGTTTCAAAGTTTCAAGGTAAGTGCAGCGCCGTCGGTTTCACTTTGCAACCTTGAAACGCCGCAAGGTTTGAAACCGTGAAGATGAGAGAGGAAAATACCGGTGCCGTCCGTGTCTATGAATGCCGACCAATTGAAACATCTCATCCGCGAGATTCCCGATTTTCCGAAGAAGGGGATTCTCTTTTACGACATCACCACGCTGCTCAAGGATAAGACCGGCTTCGCGACGCTCATCGACAAACTGGCGGAGCATTATATTTCGCAGGATGTCGATCTGGTGCTGGGCATGGAAGCGCGCGGATTTATTTTTGCGCCGGCGCTGGCCTATCGCCTGAACGCGGGCTTCGTTCCCGTGCGCAAGCCGGGCAAGCTTCCGGCGGCATGCGTGAAATACGATTACGCGCTCGAATACGGGACGAATTCTTTGGAGATTCACAAGGACGCGATTCAGAAAGGGCAACGGGTGCTGATCGTCGACGATCTGCTGGCCACTGGCGGGACCGCGGAGGCGACCGCGAAACTCGCCTCCTCACTCGGTGCCGAGATCGCCGGCCTGGGATTTGTGGTGGAACTGAAATTCCTGAACGGCCGTGACCGGCTGAAAGAGTATGAAGTGATGTCGCTGCTGCGCTACGACAAATAGATCTTCGGTCTTAGGGCTGGATCTTAGGTACTGACGCAGAGGTATAACCTACCGCCAGACACGAGCGATCATCCAGGCAAGGCCGGCCCAGAAGGCTGTGCTGAAGCCAATCGACAGCGCCATTCCTGAAATCGCGCCCCAGTTGATGCGGCGGCCGCGTGCTTCGAATTCGGAGTCGGAGTCGAAGGCAAACCAGGAGGGTAAAAATCCGATGTCGAGTGTTACGTCCAGGGCCCTCGCCGAGCGCCTGCTGGAGCCAAGAACGTGGGTGCCTGCCGTAGAGGGAAACTGCAACATTCTGTAGCTCATGAAGCACCTCCTCCTCTGCACGAGCAACTTACTTGCCAACTTGGGGCGCGAACCAAACTACTGAAAATAAGAGGCTCGTTTCCGCTATCGGGTTGCCGGACTTCTCTGTTGTGTCAATAATCCCCATGCCGCACTCGATCTTTGCCGCATTTTGTGATTCCTTGCGGCAGCAGTTTCTTGCGCAGCAGAGTGCGCTGATGTAAGAAACCCGGCACCTCTACAGTAGTTTCGGCCGGGCTCTAGGGCTCTGCCAGTGACAAACGGGAGTCCTTGGGCAGGTAGCCCTTGCGCCGGAACCAGTCTTCCATGGCGTCTTTGAGTTGATCGAGAGGGACGCTGGAACCAATCTCCATCTGGCCGTCAGCGAGCGGGAGGGTGTCGTCAAAAACGCTGGCGTTGGTGAAGTTGCGCATGGAGAAGCTATCGAGCCACTTCAGCGGGCAGGGAAGCGGTCGGCCATCGGAGTCATACTCGACGCGAATCTTGCGGGCGAACATGAAATGATTTAATCACATGGGTGTTCTGACTGGCAGCGCTACGACTGGAATCCTTATCGTTCTAGTGCTGCGCCCGCGGTCCGGCCGCCTTCACTTCCGGCGGAGGATCGAAATTTTCGAAGTTCCTGGCGAAGCGGTTGCGCAGCTCTTCGGCGGCTTTGTCATAGGCGGCTTTGTCGGGCCAGGCATGGCGCGGGTTCAAGACATTTGCGGGCACGCCGTGACAATGCTTCGGAATGTTGAATCCGAATGTTGGCTCAATCTCAAACTCCTGCTTGATCAGCTCGCCCTCGACGGCGGCGTCGACCATGGCGCGGGTGTAAGGAATATCCATGCGCTTGCCGACGCCGTAGGGTCCGCCTTGCCAGCCGGTGTTGACCAGCCAGCATTGCGCATTATGTTCGCGCAGGCGGCGACCCAGCATCTCGGCATAAATTTTCGGAGGCAGTGGCATGAAGGGCGAGCCGAAGCAGGTCGAGAAGGTTGCGGACGGCTCTTTCACGCCCGCTTCGGTTCCGGCAACTTTGGCCGTGTATCCCGAAAGGAAGTGATACATGGCCTGCTCGGGCGTGAGCTTCGAAATCGGCGGCAGCACGCCGAAGGCGTCGGCGGTGAGGAATACGACATTCTTCGGATGCCCGCCAATGCCCGGAATCACGGCGTTTTCGATGAAATCTACGGGATACGCGGCGCGAGTATTCTCGGTCTTCGAGTCATCGTTGTAGTCGGGAATGCGCGTGTGCGGGTCGAGAGTGACGTTTTCGAGGACGCATCCGAAGCGCAGCGCGTTCCAGATTTGCGGCTCGTTCTTCTTCGAGAGCTTGATGCACTTGGCGTAACATCCGCCCTCGAAGTTGAAGACGCCGTTGGCGCTCCAGCCATGTTCATCGTCGCCGATCAGGTCGCGCGAGGGATCGGCCGAGAGCGTAGTCTTGCCGGTGCCCGACAGGCCGAAGAACAGGGCGCTCACTCCGTTGTGCCCGACGTTGGCGGAGCAGTGCATGGGGAAAACATTGCGCTGGGGCAGCAGAAAATTCATGATGCTGAAGATCGACTTCTTCATTTCGCCGGCGTAAGACGTTCCGCCGATCAGCACCGTGCGGCGGGTGAAGTTCAGCAGCACGAAAACTTCGGAGTTCACGCCGTCGCGCCGGGGATCGGCTTTGAACTCGGGCGCCGCGATCACGGTGAATTCGGCACGATGATGTTTGAGTTCTGCCGCCGTGGGACGCAGGAATAATTGCCGTACGAATAAATTGTGCCACGCGTATTCGTTCACGATGCGAACTGGCAGGCGATAGGCGGGATCGGCGCCGCAGAAAAGATCCTGCACGAAAAGCTCGCGCCCGCGCAGGTGCTCCATCACGCGCTCATAGAGAGCGTCAAATTTCTCCGCATCAATCGGCTGGTTTACGGCTCCCCAGGCGATCGAGTTCGCGGTGGTTTCATCCTTGATGATGAATTTGTCTTTAGGCGACCGGCCGGTGCGATTCGTATATCCGACAAGTGCGCCGTTGGCGGCCAACTTCGCCTCATTACGCCGGATGGAGTGCTCCACCAACAATGCCGGAGAAAGATTGAAGTGCGTCCGGCCTTCGCTCAGCAACTCGGCTACGTCGCTGACGTGCATCGTGGTAGCCATCGGAGGATCTCCTCTACGCGCCCGCAAAACAGTCACAAAAGCGCAAACATTATATTCTCCCTCAAAGAGACCCCGACTGCCAAATTTTGTGGCTTCGCCGATGCGTTGGTCTACCTGGAAATTCCAGACTTTGGTTTTACCTTCGTGAGCCTTAGTGTCCTTCGTGGTTAATGGTGTTGTTTTCAGCGGGGGAAAATCGATTCGCTATTGGGAGGTTTTGTAATCGCAGGCGCTGCGGCAGGGTTCACAATAGAGGAGACCGTCATTGCATAGACGGATGTCGATCACGGACTGGCAGAGGCAGCAGAATTTCTCGCACTGACACGAGGCCTCCTGTTGTTCGCACTGCGCGCATTTGTATCGGGCAGGGCCGGGTCGGGTGCTCACGAAATGACTGTAGCGCGAAGCGGCAAAGCGCGAAAATGACCTTGGTAACGATTGCCGATCGATTGCAGATTGTCGATTTCAGATTGCAGATTGAAAACCTTGGCGGCTTCAATCTAAAATCCGAAGTCCGGTTCACCGCCGCCCGCCAAACGCCCAATTTCCTCGTGGCCTATAATTCCAAACAATGACCTTCCAACAGTTGCTGGATGGCGCGGAGGTTCTCTCGCAAAGCGGAGACCCAAGCGTTAATGGTGTGGAATATGATTCGCGCCGGGTCAAGGCAGGTTGCGTATTCGTGGCCATGCACGGGGAGAGCTCCGACGGAAATCGTTTCATCGATCAGGCGATTCGGGCGGGCGCAGTCGCAGTGGTCACCGACTCGGCCGATGAAAAGCAGCGTGAGGGAGTTGCATGGGCGGTGGTGCCCCACGGCCGGCGGGCTCTGGCGCGGCTGAGCGCGAATTTTTATAAGCGTCCCGGCGAGCGGATTGCGGTTACGGGGATCACCGGGACGAACGGCAAGAGCACGACCGCATTTCTGATCGAGTCAATCTTTACAGCGGCGGGACGTAAGAGCGCCTTAATCGGGACGATTGAATATCACGTTGCGGGCAACATCTATCCCGCGCCCCACACTACGCCGGAAGCTCTCGAACTGACGCGCCTTTTCAACCAGGCGCTGGGTCTGGGGGCGACGGACGCGGTCATGGAAGTGTCGTCGCATGCGCTGGCGCAGGAACGTGTATTCGGCGTGCCGTTCGACGTGGCCGTATTCACCAACCTGACGCGCGATCATCTCGATTATCACAAGACGATGGACGAATATTTCGCGGCCAAGCGTGTGCTCTTCGAAGGCTGCAGTACCGATCCGCCGCGCGCGGTGGTGACGAATCTTGACGACGAATATGGAGCGAAGCTGGCCAGGTTCAGCCGCAAACGCAGCGCTGTCGTGCTGTCCTACGGCTGGACGCAAGGAGACTTTCACGCTGAGAACGTGGACATTAGTCCGCGCGGCACGCGCTTCGACATGGCCACGCCGCAGGATAAAATTCCGATTTTCTCTCCGCTGATCGGGCGGGTGAATGTGTACAACATTCTGGCTGCGGCGGCGGCCTGCTTCGCGCGCGGCTGCAATCCGCAGGCGATCGCGCGCGGAATCGAATCGCTCACGCACGTGCCTGGGAGATTCGAACGCGTCGATTGTGGGCAAGCCTTCACTGTGGTCGTCGATTACGCGCACACCGACGACGCGTTGCGCAATCTTACGGCGTTGGCCCGCGAGTTTGTGCAGCGCGATGGAGGCCACGCCAGAGTCGTGACCGTATTCGGTTGCGGCGGCGATCGCGATCGCGCCAAGCGTCCGCTGATGGGCGAGGCCGCCGGGCGCGGCAGCGATTTTGTCGTGCTCACTTCCGACAATCCCCGCAGCGAGGATGCGTGCGCCATCATAAACGACGCCATTGTCGGCCTCCAGAGGACCGGGGTGAAATACAGCGTTGAGCCGGATCGGCGTAAGGCGATTGCGCTGGCCATCGCAGAGGCGCGCCCTGGCGACATTGTGTTGCTGGCCGGAAAAGGACACGAAAAGATTCAGGTCACCCGCGAAGGCGCCCTGCCGTTTGACGACGTAGAAGTGTCTCGTGCGGCTCTGCGTTCGGCGGGATTCGAATGCGAAGAAGTGAGCGGCGGAAAGCGGGCATGAAGCTGACGCTCGCGAAAATCGCGGAATTCATTTCTGCCTGCGGTGAGTTTCCGCGGGAAGAAGTGGCGCAGGGCTATTCCATAGATTCGCGCACGATCGAGCGCGGTGAACTGTTCTTCGCGGTCAAGGGAGAACGCCTCGACGGCCACGACTATGTGGTCGCGGCTCTGGAAAAAGGTGCGGCGGCGGTCGTTCGTAAAGATCAACTGAATCGTTACTCGGACCAAAGCCGGCTCCTGGCGGTGGACGATACGCTCGCCGCGCTCCAAGACCTGGCCGGCGCAGTGCGCCAGCTTTGGGGCAAGCCTCTGGTGGGCGTTACCGGTTCGGCAGGAAAGACGACGACCAAAGAAGCGATTGCGCATGTTCTGAGCGCACGCTTCCGCGTGCTCAAGTCCGAGGGCAACTTTAACAATCATTTCGGCCTGCCGCTGATGCTCTTGAAACTGGAGCCGGGGCACGACATTGCTGTGATCGAGATGGGCATGTCACACGCCGGCGAAATTCGCGCCTTGGCTAAGATCGCGCGACCGGAGATCGGGGTGGTCACCAATGTCGCTCCGGTGCATCTGGAGTTTTTCGATTCGATCGGCGGAATCGCGCGGGCCAAGTATGAATTGATCGAGTCGCTCCCGGTCACTGGCATCGCTGTCCTCAATGCCGACGATGAATATGTCTCGCAGTTCGGGCGCGATTTCAAGGGCAAAATAATTACCTACGGCATGCGAGCCATCGCCAACATCCGCGCCGAGAATGTGCAGACGCGAGGCGACGGCGGTTCCGACTTTGACGTCGTGACGGCCGCTGGGCGCGAGCATGCCCATCTGCCCTTGGTCGGGGAACACAACATTCTGAATGTGCTGGCGGCGGTGGCCGTGGGAGTGGCTCGAGGATTGACGCCATCCGAAGCGGTTGCCTCGCTCGCGAGTCTCACCCCGCCCGACAAGCGTGGGCAGGTTCTCCAATTCGGCAACATCACGGTCATTAA
Organism: Candidatus Sulfotelmatobacter sp.; assembly: GCA_036500765.1. NCBI lineage: Bacteria > Pseudomonadati > Acidobacteriota > Terriglobia > Terriglobales > Candidatus Korobacteraceae > Candidatus Sulfotelmatobacter > Candidatus Sulfotelmatobacter sp. Next base: position 1,890,436 of record DASYBM010000004.1, on the reverse strand, counting down.
CGATTGCTACAATTCCAATCCGAAGGCGCTGCATGCCATGGTCGATGCGCTGGCCGCAATGAAAGCAGGTCGTCGCATTGTTGTTGCAGGAGAGATGCTGGAACTTGGTTCGTCGGCTGAGGAACTGCACCGCGCCGCCGGACAGCATATCGCCGGGAAAAAGATCGACGTTCTTATTGGCGTGCGCGGACTCGCCCAGTCGATGGTCGAGACCGCGCGGCAAGCAGGTGCGAAGGCCGAATTCGTGACGACGCCCGAAGAAGCTGGCGAATGGCTGGCCTGCGAAACGCGTTCGGCCGACGTGGTGCTGCTCAAGGCTTCGCGCGGGGTGAAGCTTGAGAAGGCGTTGGACGCATGGAAGAAATTGAAAGATTGAGTAATGGGGTAATTGAGTAATTGGGAAACTGCAGGACGCGACCGCGCCGAAATCCAATTGTCCAATTACTAAATTCCCCAATTACTCAATTCGTGGACGGAGGCTGATTGCTCTATTGGCTGTTGTTCGTCAAGCTGCAACATTATGTTGCGCCGTTCCGCATCTTTCGCTACGTCACGTTCCGCACGGCGTTTGCCAGCCTGACAGCTCTCTTCACCGCCTTGATTGTTGGGCCGCTGGTTATTGGCCGGCTGCGCGACTTTCAGATCGGACAGTATATTCGCGAAGAGGGTCCGAAAGCTCATCAGAAAAAAGCGGGCACGCCCACGATGGGTGGACTGCTGATCGTGATTGCAATCGTCGTCCCCACGCTGTTGTGGGCGGACCTGAGCAATCGCTTCGTGTGGATCGCCGTTTTCTCTACCTGCGCCTATGCCGCCATTGGATTCGCCGACGATTACACTAAGGTGACCCGACGCCGCAACCTCGGCCTCACCGCACGCGCCAAGTTAGGATTGCAGATCGCCACCGGCATTGTAGTTGCCTCGATGTTGATTGCCATGCAGGCCTACGGCATGTACTCCACCCGGTTGATCGTGCCGTTCTTCAAGCAATACCAACCCGATCTTGTAGTGCAAAGCCTGGAACGTTTTCCGCATGTTTGGTTTCTGGCATTTCTGCCGTTCATCGCTTTCGTCGCGTTCATCATCGTAGGGGCGAGCAACGCGGTGAATCTTACCGACGGGCTCGACGGACTCGCGATTGGCTGCACTGTAATCGCGGCCGGTGCGTTGACGGTGCTGACCTACGTCAGCGGCCACGCCACGTTCGCTACTTATCTCGAACTCCCGCGCATGCCGCAAGTCGCTGAGCTGACTATTTTTTGCGGGGCGATGGTGGGTTCGTCCATCGGATTTCTCTGGTACAACGCGCATCCCGCAGAAGTTTTCATGGGAGACGTCGGATCGCTGGCCCTGGGTGGCGCCATCGGCACGGTCGCGGTCATCATCAAGCAGGAGTTGCTGCTGCCATTTATCGGCGGCGTGTTTGTGATCGAAGCAGTCTCGGTGATCCTGCAAGTCGGCTCGTACAAGCTGCGCAAGAAGCGCATCTTTAAGATGGCGCCACTGCATCATCACTTCGAACTGATGGGCTGGTCCGAATCGAAGATCATCGTGCGGTTCTGGATCGCATCGTTGATTTTCGCGCTGTTCGCGCTGACGACGCTGAAATTGAGGTAGGAGAACCTGGCCACGGATCTTCACGGATTACACGGATAGGCCTTTAATTGTTTATTTTCTTGATCTGTGTGAATCCGCGTAAATCCGTGGCCGAGAATTTGACGCTGTGTGTCTGTGGGTCTGTGGTGAAATGGTTGCGATGGAACTGAACGGAAAACGCGTGCTCGTGGTCGGCCTGGGCAAGTCGGGCGTGGCCTCGGCTTTGTTTATGAAAGCGCGCGGCGCGCAGGTGACGGTTTCCGACACCAAGAGCGGCGACGAACTGCACAACGAAATTCCCGTGCTGCTCGATCACGGCATCGCGGTCGAAACCGGCGGACACGGCGAACGCACCTTTCGCGGCCAGGATTTAATCGTGGTCAGCCCGGGCGTCCCCGTGGATGCGCCGCCGCTGGTGCAAGCGCGCGCTCTTGGCGAGTCTGTGATTGGCGAGATTGAACTCGCGGCACAATTTCTTCCTGGGCCTATCGTCGCCATCACGGGATCGAATGGCAAGACGACCACTACGACTCTTACCGGCGAAATTATGACGGCCGCAGGTTTCGCGGCTCTGGTCGGCGGCAACATCGGAACGCCTGCCATCTCGCTGGCCGAGCGCGCCACGCCGGAGACCGTAATTGTGCTCGAGGTATCGAGCTTTCAACTGGAAACGATTCAAACCTTCCGCCCGAAAGTCGCCGTCGTGTTGAATGTCACGCCGGACCATCTCGATCGACATCGGACTTTTGATGCCTATGTGGACGCGAAAGCCCGCATCTTCGAGAACCAGCAGGGAAGCGATTTCGCGGTGCTCAATGCAGACGATCCCACGTGCGTCGAGATGGCGGCGAGGACCCCCGCGCAGGTCTTCTGGTTCAGCCGGCAGAAGGAAGTGCAACAAGGCGCATGGATGCGGGACGGCAACATCGTCTTCCGCAATGGCGGGGAAAAGCAGAAAAGCGATCAGCGTGAGATCATGCTGGTCTCAGAAATTCCGTTGAAGGGCGCGCACAATCTGGAGAACGTGCTGGCTGCGGTGTGCGCCAGCGCGCTGATGGGCTGCGCCCCCGAAAAAATTCGCCAGGCCGTGTGCGACTTCAAGGCGGTCGAGCATCGCCTGGAATTTGTCGCCACGATCCGCGGCGTAGATTACTACAACGACTCCAAAGCCACCAACGTCGATGCGACCATCAAAGCGCTGGAGTCGTTCCCCGCCAACATTCACCTGATTCTTGGCGGCAAGGACAAAGGCAGCGACTATAGCGTCCTTAACGACCTGCTGCGCCAGCGCGTGAAACGCGTGTATACGATCGGCGCCGCGGCGGCGAAGATCGAATCGCAAATTGGTTCTACTTCCGGAGGCCACGGGAAAGATGGCGGCCCAGAAATCGTCCACGCCGAGACACTGGAGAACGCCATCCGCAAAGCCCATGCCGTAGCGCAGCCTGGCGACGTTGTCCTGCTGGCCCCCGCCTGCGCCAGCTTCGATCAGTTTAAGAGCTACGAGCACAGGGGGCGGGTGTTCAAAGAGATCGTGCAGGGACTGGCCACGAACACCAGGTGACCCTTGAGCGAGTGGGACAAGTGACACATACCGTGCAGAACTGTAGCTTGACACCCGCTTTCGCGCCTCCTACCCTTATTTAATGGAAGTGCGCTTAACTCCCGATCAGGAAGCGTTTGTCCGCCAAGGCATTGCTGCCGGGCGATTTCGTAGTGAGGCCGATGCCGTTGCAGAGGCCTTGTCGCTGTGGGAGGAGCGGGAGCGTACCCGGGCCGAAATTCTTACGGCGGTGGACGCGGCCGAGGCTTCGCTTGCCCGGGGCGAAGGGTGCGTGATTGCGACTGAACAGGACGCGCGAGATTTGGCGAATAAGGTAAGCCAGCGAGGACGAGCACGGCTAGAAGCCGAGCAAGCACGGCTTCGCTGATGGCGATCCGATACGGCCCGCAGATCGAAGCGGAGCTTGACGACATTTGGGTTTACATCGCTCAAGAGAGTGGCAGCATAGATATCGCCGAGCGTCTGGTCGCGTCGATAACCGAACACTTCTTTTTGCTATCCAAGCATCCTCAACTTGGCCGTCATCGCGACCATGATCTTCGCCCCGGACTGCGAAGTCTGTCGGTCGGCGGCTATGTCGTCATTTATCGCATCGAGAACCTGGACGTTGTGATTCTCCATGTGCTGCACGGTCGTCGCGATATCAAGACACTGCTAGAAAGCTAAGGAGGCTTACCCCGTACCAAAACAATCAACAGTCAAAATTCAACCATCAACAATTCTTCTCCGTGCCTTCGCGTCTCCGTGGTGAAATGAATTCTCGCTGAAATAAACTTCGGCGGAATTAACCATGGCCAAACGCGTTTCTGTCGATCGCTGGTTGTTTACCGTAACCATGCTGCTGGTTTTTGTCGGGCTGGTGATGGTGTTCTCGGCGTCGGCAGTGATGGCGCGCGAGCGTTTTGGCTCGGAGTATGCATTTCTATCGAAGCAGTTGATCTGGGCGGTCGCGGGACTCGCCGCCATGGTCGTCACCATGCGCGTGGACTATCGCCGCTATAAGCATCCCGCGCTGGTCTTTTCGCTGATGGGATTCACGACGCTGCTGCTGATTTCTGTCTTCTTCCTCGATCGCTCTCACAACACCCATCGCTGGATCCACGCCGGCGGCTTTTCCTTTCAGCCATCGGAGCTGGCCAAGCCCGTTCTGATTCTGTTCCTCGCCTATTTTCTCGAGAGCCGCGCCAAGACTATCGACGATGTGCGGAACACGCTGCTGCCCGCGGCCACGCCGGTGCTCGTGTGTCTCGGGCTGATCGTACTGCAGCCCGATCTCGGCACCGCGATCGCTTGCGCCGGAATCGCGGCTTGCATTTTGTATGTCGCTGGAATGCGCCTGCGCTACTTCGCTTATGCATTTGGTGCGTCGCTGCTGCCGCTGTATTTTCTGATTTTTCACGTCGCTTTCCGGCGCGCCCGCATCCTGGCGTTTCTGAACCCCTACGCCGATAGCCAGAAGACCGGCTTCCACATTATTCAGTCGCTCATCGCCGTGGGCACCGGTGGCGTGACCGGCACTGGTCTGATGGAGGGCAAACAGAAGCTCTTCTATCTCCCAGAGCCGCACACCGATTTTATTTTCGCCGTCACCGCCGAGGAACTGGGCCTGGTCGGGGCGCTGTTCGTGGTCACACTGTTCGCCATATTTCTCTGGCGGGGCATGCGCGCTTCCTGGCGCACTGAAGACCTTTTCGGCCGCTACCTCGCCGTCGGCATCACCAGTATGGTCGTGCTGCAAGCCTTCATCAACATCAGCGTGGTCCTCGGCCTGATGCCAACCAAGGGCATCCCGCTGCCGCTGGTCTCGTATGGAGGATCGTCGCTGTTCGTGACATTGGCGTGCGTGGGCGTGTTGCTGAATATCACGAAGCAGGCAGAATAGAGCCCGCCGGAGCCCTCTTTCGATCCGGTCTAGTATACTTTCCACCTGCCATGACTGGCCCTGGCTCTTCGGCGGGACGGATTCTGAGGATCGTTGCGGGCACCGGGTTTCACCTGGCCTTTTGTTTATTTGCCAGTTTTGTTCTCACAGTAGCAATTACCCTTATCATTACCGCAATTTCCTTTGGCGAGGCAAGGAATACCGAGCTCGTTCTGGGGAGCACGGCGAGTGCGCTGGCAGCTGCGTTTGCAGCGCCAAGATGGTTTCGCGGCTCGGCACCTTGGGTCAGCGTCTTCGGGCTATTGGCCCTATTTGCCGGCGGCCAGGAACTGTATCTAGGATGGAGCCCAACCTGGTCGCATCAGACTCGCACCGACTACGTACTGTCACAGTTGTTCGGACTTCGGCCTGGTTGCGGCGCCAGCGAGTGTCTCTATATGCTCTTCTTCGGATATCCGTTCGTATGCCTGACCACATATGCCGTGGTGGGCGCAGTTGCGCTAGCTCTTACTAAGAAGAAGGCGAGTACCTAAGCTTCTATGCGCCTTACGTGTCCCCGAATCCAGTCCAGAATTTTGCCGAACCGAAACTCCCGACGTTCCAGCGAACCCTCGATAAAGGAGTGTCCCTCCGCGGCGGTTACTTCCAGATATAAACCGTTGCGGCGAAGAAAAACGTCGGCAGCGGTGAATGCGATGCGCTTGTTGCCGTCGATAAAGCCATGATTCATGCCTAGGGATTCCATCAAGGCGGCAGCCTCTTCCTCAATGGAATCGTAGTAGCCCGTCTGTGGACGAAATACCGCCGCCTCGATGGCCCCCGCATCGCGAACGCCATGAAGCCCACCAAACAGCTCAATCAGCCGATGCTGCATGCGGTAGACTTCAGCTACCGTCAGGTACTCAGGCATCTTATTTGGCCAGCCGCTCCAGCAATTCGCGGTTGCGAGCGACCGACTCTTCGAAGGCGTCCATGACTTCGCGACGCACGAGATGCTGCGATGGTACGACGTTATGAAGGTAGAAGCGTAATGCCTGCTCCAGCACGTGGCGCTTGGTCTGCCCGTTGCGGTCGGCCGTATCGACCAATTCTTTGTAGAGGGTGGCGTCAATCTCGGGGGTGAACTTCTTGGTTGCGGTCATGATCTGTTAGATTCTCTCCGTTTATTATATTGCTTTCTATTGATAAATCAAGATACATCATGATATTGCGTAGATAGTTGAAAAAGGATGGTTTATATTCACCACATGCGGGCAATCCTGGCGGGCGGCGGCACGGGAGGTCACGTCATCCCCGCGCTGGCCATCGCCAATCAACTCAAGAAAAGTTACGACGCCGAAGTGCTATTCATTGGAACGGCGCGCGGCATCGAGAACCGGCTCGTCCCCGCGGCGGGATTTTCTCTGCAATTAGTGCGCGTCGGCGCGTTGAAAAATGTCAGCCTTACCACGCGCCTGAAAACAGCTTTCGACCTACCCCGCGCACTCTGGGATGCATCCCGTATGCTCAACGAATTCGCCCCAGACGTGGTGATCGGCGTCGGCGGATACGCTTCCGGTCCGGCCATGCTGGCCGCGATCATCAAACACATCCCGACGCTCGCCTTCGAGCCTAACGTTGTACCGGGATTCGCCAATCGTATGGTCGCGCGATTCGTTTCAGGGGCAGCGGTGCATTTCGAGGAGACGGCCGAATATTTTCGTCACGCCGAAGTGACGGGCGTGCCGGTGCGGCAGGCATTTTTCGAGATCGTACCTAAACGCGTTGGCGCTCCCACCCTGCTGGTGTTCGGCGGCAGCCAGGGCGCCCACGCCATTAATGACGCCATGATGCGCTGCCTGCCGGTTTTGCAGCGCGAGGCGCCGGGCATTCACATCATTCACCAGACCGGCGAACGTGATTATAATGACGCGCTGGCGGCGTACGAGCGCTTGGGCGAGTCCGCCCCGATCTTCACGTTTGAAGTTTTCAAGTTCATCGAAGACATGCCGGCAGCGTTTGCCCGCGCCGACCTCGTGGTCTGCCGCTCGGGTGCGAGCACGGTCGCAGAAATTGCTGCGGCCCGCAAGCCGGCAGTCTTCGTTCCGTTCCCACGCGCGGCCGACGATCATCAACGCGTCAATGCCGAAGCGCTGGCGCGTCACGGAGCGGCCGTCGTGGTCGAGGAGTCGAAGCTGGAGGGAGTCTGGCTGGCGGAGACGATTGCCGCATTGTTACAAGATGCGGCACGCCTGCGGAAAATGAGCCAGGCCGCGCGGGAGTTATCGCATCCCAACGCGGCACGTGACATCGCAGCAATGGCCGCGCGGTTGGCCGGAATTGAAGACCCGGCCACGGTTTAACACGGATTTTCACGGATATTTCTTTCCTTTGTTTTTTGATCCGTGTGAATCCGCGTAAATCCGTGGCTAAGAATTTAGCCTTGTATGTTTGCCAAAATTCAGCGCATTCATTTCGTCGGCATTGGCGGAATCGGCATGAGCGGCATTGCCGAGGTGCTGCTGAATCTCGGGTACAAAGTCTCCGGCTCAGATCTGAAGAGTTCCACGGTGGCGCAACGGCTGGCCAGCCTGGGCGCGACAGTCTTTGAGGGACATCGCGCGGAAAATATCGCTGGCGCCGAAGTGGTCGTTACCAGTTCTGCCATCGCTGCGGAAAATCCTGAAGTCACTGAAGCCCACAAGCTGCACATTCCGGTCATTCAACGCGCAGAGATGCTCGCCGAGCTGATGCGGCTGAAATACGGCATTGCCATTGCCGGCATGCACGGCAAGACGACCACCACTTCGATGGTCGCCGCAGTGTTGGCCGCAGGCGGGCTCGACCCGACCGTCGTAGTCGGCGGCCGTGTCGATGCCATGGGATCGAACGCGCGGTTGGGAAAATCTCAATATCTCGTCGCCGAGGCCGATGAAAGCGATCGGTCCTTTCTCAAGTTGAGTCCCATACTTTCGGTGGTTACCAACATCGACCGCGAGCACATGGACACCTACCGCAACATGCGCGACGTGAAAAAAACATTTCTCGACTTCATGGATCGCGTACCCTTCTACGGGATGATCGTGGCCTGCAACGACGATCCGCTGCTGCGGCGTCTGTTGCCGGACGTCCAGCGGCGCACGGTGACGTATGGAACCAAGCGCGGGTCGGATTTCCTGATCAAAATCCCCACCCTTCGACAAGCTCAGGGCAGGCTTTCTGCCGCAAAGGACGCGGGAGAAATGGGGCGCCCACAGAATCTTTTTCGCGTGACCTACCGAACCAATGATCTCGGCGAGTTCACGCTACACGTGCCCGGGGTGCATAACGTTCTCAACGCGACCGCGGCCATTGCGGTGGGCGTGGGCCTCGATATCGACGGCGAAGCCATTCGCTCCGCGCTCGATCAATTCCGCGGCGTCGATCGCCGCTTCCAGTTGCGCGGACGCGCCGCCGGAGTGAGCGTCATCGACGATTACGGCCACCATCCCACCGAGATCAAAGCGACTCTCGCTGCCGCGCGGCAGTGCGGATTTCGGCGGGTGCATGTTATTTTTCAGCCGCATCGCTATACTCGGACGCGCGACCTGCTTGAGGAATTTACGACCGCCTTCGCCGACGCCGATTCGCTCTCCGTGCTCGACATCTACGCCGCGAGCGAGCCGCCGATCGAAGGCGTGACTGGCGAAGTGCTGGCGCAGCGCATCCGCGAGAAAAACGCGAAGAACACACGGTACGCGGCCTCTTTCGGAGACGCCGTAGAAGCCGCCGCCAACGTCGCCGAAGACGGGGACATGATTCTGACGCTGGGTGCAGGCAGTGTCTCGCAGTTAGGACCGATGATTGTCGAAAAGCTGAAGGAGCGCGAGGCGGCGCGGCATGGCGCAGCTTCCTCCGAAGAAAAAGGAGCCTAAACTACGAACGGCAAGAAGTAACACCAGGACTATGATTTCCCCGATTTTCGCTTGGTGGGGCTTCGGAGCGGGGCTTCGTGGTTGAGCATCTGAAAAAATCATTCGCGTGTCGGAGCCGGAAAGTCCAAGTCGCTGTAAGATGTGAGCCGCGGTTCGGGAGGAACAATTGAAGATCAAGAATCGGCTTCAGTCTCATAGCTTGTCCGCAGATGCAGTTTCGCGCCGTGAATTCCTCGGCCAATCGGCCGCCGCGGCGATTGGATTCTCCATCGTTCCGCGACACGTGCTTGGTGGCGTCGGATTTATTCCTCCCAGCGACAAGGTGAACATCGCTTTCATCGGCGTCGGCGCGCAGGGCCTGCGTGTCATGCTGCATTTTCTCAATGAGCCCGACGTGCAGGGCGTCGCCGTCTGCGACGTCACTAAATCCGGCGCGAACTATCCGCAGTGGGATACGCACGAGTTCTGCAAGTCGGTCCGCAAATTGATTGGCGTCGATAGTGGATGGGATTGGCTCAGTCCCGATCAGCCCCTTCAGTTGAGTCATACGCTGGCGGTGACTACTGGCGTGGCCGGCCGTGAGCCTTGCCAGAAAATTGTTGAAGGCTACTACGGCTCGAAACAGCGGTCCGGAAAGTACAGCGGCTGCGCGGCCTACATCGACTTCCGCGAGTTGCTTGAGAAACAGAAAGATCTGGACGCCGTTGTCGTCTGCACCACCGACAATCTGCATGCAGTGGTTTCTGCCGCGGCCATGAGGAAGGGCAAACATGTTTTCTGCCAGAAGCCGCTGACGCACACCATCTACGAGGCGCGTCGCGTCGCCGAAATTGCCCGCGAGACCGGCGTCGCTACGCAGATTGCCGTCGCCAACCAGGCCTCCGAATCCACCCGCCAGCTCTGCGAATGGATTTGGGACGGCGCCATCGGCCCGGTGCGCGAGGTGTATAACTGGTCGAGCCGACCCTTCTGGCCGCAAGGCATAGAGCGTCCCAAGGAAACTGATCCGGTGCCCGAAGGTTTGGATTGGGATCTTTGGCTCGGCCCGGCGCAGGAGCGGCCTTTCAACCACGCATATCTTCCGTTCGTCTGGCGCGGCTGGGCTGATTTCGGTTGCGGCGCGCTCGGCGACATGGGCTCTTACAGCTTCGACACAATTTTTCGCGTACTGAAACTGGAAGCTCCGTCCAGCGTTGAATCGAGTTCCAGCGATCGCTACGACGAAACGTATCCGCTAGCCTCGATCGTGCGCTATAACTTCCCGGCGCGTGGCGACATGCCGCCCGTGAAGTTCACCTGGTATGACGGCGGCCTGAAGCCGGCGCGCCCCGCCGATCTGGAACAAAATCGTCCATTCCAGAACGAGAAAGAAGGAGAGGTGGGGGAGGGGCTGCTCTTCGTCGGCGACCGCGGTAAAATCCTGTGCACCTTTAACGGCGGCAATCCGCAAATTATTCCCCAGTCGAAAATGGATGCCTACAAGCAGCCGCCGAAAACCTTGCCGCGCTCGCCCGGCAACGAGCGCGAATGGCTCGATGCCTGCAAAGGCGGCAAAGTAAAGCCGGGCGGCAATTTTGAGTTCGAGGGTCTGGTCACGGAAACGCTGCTGCTCGGAAACGTGGTGTCGCGGATGGGCCAAACACTGACGTGGGATCGCGCAAACCTGGCGGTGAACTCCGTCAAAGCGCAAACGTATGTCCGTCCCGAACGCCGCAAGGGATGGGAGTTGTAGGGAAGCTGTCAGCTATCAGCCATCAGCTGTCAGCAATCGGTCGCTCGAAGCCAGGGCCGGAAGCCTAGAGCCGGAAGCCGGCCGGGGCAGCGCCGGGTGGCAGTGGCATAAAACGAACGAGTCCCGTGAGGGACGGCACTGAATTATCAAGGAGCAATCCATGTCCGCAACACGACGAGAATTCCTCAAGACCGCCGCCACCTGCACGGCCGCAACAGTTGTTTCCAGCGCCCTCAAACTCGGCGCCAATCCGCTGGGCATGCCCATCGGTTGCCAGACCTGGCCCGTGCGGGAATCCATCGCCAAAGATTTTCCCGGCACCATCAAGCAACTCGCCGCCGCTGGATTTCAGAGGATCGAACTGTGCTCGCCTGTAGGCTACGAGGAATTCGGCTTCGGCGGACTCGCCAAATATAAAGGCCCCGAGCTGCGCAAAATTCTGGCCGAGGCCGGAGTCAGTTGCATCAGTTCGCACTTCGGCATCGACGAACTCAGGAAGGATCAGGCTCGCGCCATTGCCTGGGCCAAAGACGTCGGCCTCACCCAGATGCTGGTTCCCAGCCTCGGCGGCCCCAAGAATCCCACGATGGACGATGTTAAAAAAGCCGCCGACGAATACAACAAAATAGGCGAACAGGCCGCCAAAGCCGGGATTCAGCAGGGACTGCATAATGAAGACTTCGAAGTCTCAACCGTCGACGGCAAACGCACGTATGACGTGCTGTTCGAGTTGCTCGATCCCAAGCTGGTCCAATTCCAATTTCAGGTATCGACTATCGCCCAGGGATTCGACGCCGCCGAATATTTCAATAAATATCCCGGCCGTTTCGTCTCTATGCACGTGCAAGGTTGGTCGGCCGCGACCAAGAAAGTCGCACCCGTCGGTCAGGATTCTTTGGACTGGAAGAGAATTTTCAGCGCGGCCAAAACCGGCGGCATCAAGAACTACTTTGTCGAAATGAATCTCGATTTTATGAAAGCCAGCGTGCCGTACCTGCGCAGTCTGCAGGTTTGACCCGCCATTTTTCCTGGAACTTTAATTCTCTTTCGCCCGTACTTACCTTTGCTAACGGATTTCGCCTCGCTTCGTCTATTCAGCCATAAGGGGTTACGGCAATGAAAATCACACAAGCGTGGGGATGGTTGGTTGCCGGCGTGCTAGCCGCAGGATTGAACGCCGGTTATCACGACGGCGGCCTCGAATGGGCGCACCAACTTGCCGACCGCGTCCAGAATCGCGCGGAGATGGTGATCGACCGGGCCTCCGAAGGTGCAGAGCGGCTCGTGGCGCAGGCGCAGATGATCGCGGCACGAAACGAAACAGATTCCTGCCGTTTGTCTGGCGCGCTGGCGCAGCTTCAGAGCCGGATTGACCGGACCATGGCCACGAAAACAAGAATCGCCGACAACAGTCTCGACCGCTCCCAGCGAGCCTTCGACCGTTTTGAAGCCATGTCTGCTCGCGAACAGGCGCGACAACAAGCTCATCTCGACCGGTTCCTGGCCTCACGCGCAAGGATGCAGGCCAGAATCGCCGTTCAGGCGGCTCACATGCGGATGGCGGCGTTTGCTCCGACCGCCGTTAAAGTGGCTCCTATGGCTTGTCCGCGAGTGCACGTGAGTGTTCCGCGGATGCCGACGATTAAGGTTCCGGCGATTCCTGAAATGCACATCGAGACGGGGGCGGGCCCGGTTTAGCAGGCGAATTAGTTTTTCTTTGACTTTTGCCTCCCGGCAAACACTCGAAGATGAGAGCAGCGCGAAAAGCTGTCCCAGCCCCTTTTTTCAATCTCCTGATCTTTATTGGTCATTCCTCGTCGCCTTCGCTCCCCGGAATGACAAACTCAACCACGGGTGACCGCACGGCCCCGTCGTGCCCGTTCCCAATCCGGTTCCCGCCTGTGCAAAAGAATCCATCTTTTATCTTTCTCAACGCCGACAATGAAGCTATATTAAAGAGGCTCAGCGATTCCTCGACGACAACTGTCCTGAACTGATGGCGCGTAAATCCAGCGGCACCATCTTGCAGGAGGAGTTGTACCCATCCAGCCCGGAAACGTTTCGGGAAGCGCCTGCGCTCGACGACGCGCGCCTGGTCGATCTGGATGTAGACGAAGAATCGCCATTTCTGCGCGGGCAAAAGCGCGTCTCCGCCCGTCGCAGCTCACTTCCGAAGAAAACTGCCAACCGCCTGTTGTGGGCTTCAATCGTTGCCGCCGTTCTCTGCGTTGTCGCCATCGCCGTGGCCGGGCTTTACGAATATGGCGAACGCTCCTGGCGTTTCCGCGTCGACTCCAGCGACAACATCGACGTTACCGGCATGCAGAACGTGACCAAGGCGCAAATCATGGAAGTAATGGGCGCCGACATCGGGCGCAACATTTTCTTCATCCCGCTGGCTCAGCAAAAATCGCAGCTCGAACAGATTCCGTGGGTCGAATCGGCGAGCGTGATGCGCTTCGTCCCCAACCGCCTGCAAGTTGAAATTCACGAGCGCACGCCCGTGGCCTTCGCGCGCGTCGGCCCGCGAATTTTCCTGATCGATGCCGGCGGCACGCTGATGGAGTTGCCACATCAGCACAAATACTCCTTTCCCGTGATTCTCGGCATGAATCCCGGCGAGCCGCTTTCCACCCGCGCCCCGCGCATGAAGGCCTACAACGAACTTGTACAGGACCTCGACTCCGCGGGCGCACGCTACTCGCAGGATCTAAGCGAAGTGGATCTCACCGATCTCGACAATGTGAAAGTGCGCGTCAACGATCCCGCGGGCGACGTTCTGGTCGAACTCGGCCCGTCGGATTTTCTAAAGCGCTACAAAACGTATGTCAGTCATGTTCAGGAATGGCGGCAACAATTTCAAAAACTGGAGTCGGTAAATCTGCGCTATGACAATCAGGTGATCGTCAATCCTGACATAGAAGGTCATCCAAAACAGCTCGTCCTGGCGGCGTCCGCGGCGAAAGCAGCGGCGGCCGCGGGTGTGAAGCCGGCGGCGCTGATTACCCGCGTTCCTCCGCATGACGCCACGGTTCCCAAGTCTCTGCCCCGGCCTGCTTTCGAGTTGACCGAGAAAAAACTTGATCCGAAGGCCGCGGCTGCGAAAAAGCCGGCGTCGAAAACAAAGGCCAAGAAATCCATCGACAATCCGAAGGCTCGTGCTGTTAAGAGACCGACACCTAAAGCCTCAGCAGCGAACGGGAAGACGACAGGAGCGGGGACGAAGACTGCGGCTTCCCGGAGAACCGATGCGAAGGCGTCGGCGAAATCCGCGCCGTCCGCAACGGGGAAAACCGTCATTCCGAAGCCCAGTCCGGCGATTGCAAAGCAACCGGCGAATGATATTTCAGATTAGAACCGAATCTAAGAATTGGAAGCGGATTTCAGATTGATTGGTCGAGGAATTCATAAGCGATGGGGAACCAGCAAGGAAGCTTTCTGACGGCGATCGACGTAGGCAGTGCCAAGACCTGCGCGCTGATGGCGGAGTTGAGCGACACCGGCCTGCGCTACCGCGGACACGGCGTTGCCGAATCGCGCGGCTCGCGCAAAGGCGTCATCGTCGAACTTGACAAGGCCGTCGACGCCATCCAAAAAGCGTGCGAGGCCGCGGAAGATGTTGCCGGAGCTCCGGTAGAGAACGCCATCGTCGGCATCGGCGGAGCGCACGTTCGCGGCGTGAATAGTCACGGCGGCATCAGCCTGGGCACGCGTCCGCGCGAAATCGGACGCGACGAGATCAAGCAGGCCGTCGATCGCGCCCGCGCCATTCCTCTGCCCACCGACCGCGAAATTCTTCATCTGCTGCCGCAGGAGTTTATTCTCGACGATCAGTCCGGAGTGCACGACCCGCTGGGTATGATGGCCGCGCGCCTCGAAGTGCGAGTGCACATGGTGACCGCCGCCACCAGCGCCACGCAAAACGTGATCACGGCGGTGAACCGAGCAGGTGTGCACGTTGACGATACGGTCTTCGAGCCCCTCGCAGCCGCCGATTCGGTGCTGCGCAACGACGAGCGCGAGCTCGGCGTGTGCCTCGCCGACATCGGCGCGGGATCGACCGAACTGATTGTTTTTCAGCAGGGTGGTGTCGCTTTTACTGGCGTGATCCCCGTCGGCGGAGATCATTTCACCAGCGACCTTTCCGTCGGCCTATGCACGCCGCTCGCCGAGGCGGAAAAAATAAAAAAAATCTACGGCAACGCCATCGTCACTCTGATTCCCGAAGGCAATGAAGTCGAAGTTCCTTCGGTCGGCGATCGTCCGTCGCGCCTGATGCCGCAGCGCCTGGTCGCGGAAATTCTCGAGCCCCGCGCGCGAGAGTTATTCGAGATGATGCGCGAGCAACTACGTCACAGCGGAATGTTCGACCGCTGCCTCGCCGGCATCGTCCTCACCGGCGGCGCGTCGCGGCTGCCCGGAATCTTCGACGTAGCCGAGTCGGTTCTGCGCCGCTCGGTGCGGCTTTCATGGCCCGCGCCGCTGGCGAAGATGCCGTCGACGTTATCGGAACCCGAATTCGCCACCGTGCTCGGCATGGTGAACTACGGCCAGCGCGCGAGAATCGCTCGCGGCCTGCAAGAGGATCGATGGGGAACGAGATTGAAAGCGATGTTAGTGGGAAAGGGAGCGTAGAACAGTCGTCGGTCGTCAGTCGTTGGTCGTCGGCAACACCGGGTTCAATTTGCCGACGACCGACGACTGACGACTAACGACTAATAAGCAACGATCAAAACATCCGAGGCAGACTTATGACCAACGATTCCAGCATTCGCATCAGCTTCAACGAAGACACCCGCAACGACGCCAAGATTAAAGTGATCGGCGTGGGCGGCGGCGGCGGCAATGCGGTCAACCGCATGATCGATGCCGGCGTTGAAGGCATTGAATTCATTGTCGCCAACACCGACCTGCAGGCGCTGCGCATGTCGCACGCGCCCGTGAAATTGCAACTTGGTGTGAAGCTGACCAACGGCCTTGGCGCAGGCGCGAACCCTGAAGTCGGCCGCAAAGCCGCGCTCGAAGATTCCGACAAAATTATCGAAGCCCTCGAAGGCGCCGACATGGTGTTCGTCACTACCGGCCTCGGCGGCGGCACTGGCACCGGAGCCGCTCCCATCATCGCGTCGCTGGCCTGCGAAATGGGCGCGCTCACGGTGGCAGTCGTCACGAAGCCGTTTTCGTTTGAAGGCAAACGCCGCATGCAGCAAGCTGAGCGCGGTATTGCCGAACTCATGGAGTCGGTCGATACGACCATCGTCATTCCCAACGAAAAACTGCTGGCCGTCGCCGAAGATGCCGGCTTCTTCGAATCCTTCCGCATCGCCGACGACATTCTTCGCCAGGGCGTGCAGGGCATCTCCGACATCATTACCATTCCCGGCATCATCAACCGCGACTTCGCCGACGTGAAGACCATCATGGCGCGAATGGGATATGCGGTCATGGGCACGGCCTCGGCCAGCGGCCCCCAGCGCACGATCGAGGCCGCGCAGAAAGCTATTGCGTCGCCGCTGCTCGAAGCCGGAGCCATCGATGGCGCGCGCGGCATTCTCATCAACATTACTGGATCGACGTCGCTCAAACTCGCCGAAGTGCAGCAGGCGTGCACTATTATTCAGAGCGCCGCCCACGAAGACGCCAACATCATCTTCGGCGCTGTCATGGACGAGAAGATGAAAGATGCGGTCAAAATTACCGTGATCGCCACCGGCTTCCGCGAAGCTCCGACCTCGCGCCATCGCGCGCCCGAAGTTCGCACCTCGTTCGCGGCAGCGCATGAGGACGCGATGGAATTTCCCGAACAGCAGAGTTCGTCGGACCCCATGCCCGCGGTTATGCCCAAGCACATTATGGAGTCATCGGTTTCTGAAGACACCATGTCGGCCGACTTCGTGAATGATGACCACCACTACGCGGACGACGTAGCCCCCGAACCGATCGCGCATGCGTCCGATCGCATGGCCGGCGAAGTGATCTCGCTCGACACCATGCGCAGCGCCATCGTCACGAATATGTCCTCAAATTTCGAGCAGGACGACCTCGACGTGCCGGCATTTCTGCGCAAGCGCAATGAGGTGATGTGACCTGCGAGACTCTTGATTTCCGGACGCACTGTGTCCAGAAAACGGGATGAGGCCTAAGAAATCTATTTCTTACCCGGGGGGGATTTCGGCGGGGGTGGCGGTGGGGGAGGCGGGCGGAATGCGCTTAGGAATCGGAGGCCAACTCTTGTAGGCATCGTGGGTCTTCGTCATGCAGCTGATGTCAACCCATGCTGTTGTTCGACATAGTTCTGCCACTTGAGCATCGTGCGGCTCTTGTTGGGAATAGCCAGGCTACTTTTCGAGAGCTCGGATTCCCTTTCCTCGACTTCAATTAGGCGTACAGGGGCGTCGTCCGAATACATCTCCTCCCACAGAGATTTGTATTCGCTGGCAAGCTTGTTCCATCGGAAATGCAGATCAGCGCATTCGGTGACTCGTTTCTGATTCTGTTGAAGGAGCATGCAAAAACTTACGCCAGCGGTTAGTAGAGCGAGGGCCGGTTTCACCCATTGTAGATCTGATGGGAGCCAATCGGTGATGAATGTGGCCGCCGCGCCGGAGGAAAGCAAGAGAGTCATCCAAGTCAGGATTTTCTGTTGGGTCTGGTAGTGCTGCGCCATATCGGCGAAATAGTTGGCACGAATTTCGGAGCCAATCCAGCCTTCCCACACATCTCTCTGTTTGAGTTCGGATAGCATACGTTCATTCTAGCTTGGTTGTGAAGAGTGTACAAAGACCCAAGATGCCATCGCTCTCAGATACACGGATTTTGATATGGCCTTGGGAAATTTCTCAGGTAGGAAAAGCTTTTCACCCCGGAAGAACCTTTCCAGTAACCGGGTAACGCGTTACCGAAGGCACTCGGCCCGACGTAATCGCCTCGCAACCCATTGTTCCATAATGGGTTAAAGTAAAAATAATGTTTTTCGCGATGGAAATTTTTCCGTTGCCAGAATTGCAACAACTCCCTTACTATCAGCACAGTTCAATGATCTGGCCGGTTACTGTCTGCTGGCAATCTGCGTGCATCGAACTCCGTACAAGTATCCGGGGAGTGAATCAGGGGAGTGAATCAGCAAGATGTCGAAAGCAACGAGGCTGCTTCGTCGATTGGTTTTCTCGCTGGTGGCGTACTTGGCGCTCGCGAGCGTGAGCTTTGCGGCACACATCAATACCAGCGCGCACGCCACCAAGAAAACAACGAACTCCAAGCTTGGCGAAAAAAAGATCTCTGAAACTCCGCACACGCGGCGTCGCCTGCACCATCTCGCGCGCAGCCGCAGTGCGACGCCCGTCACTCGGGTCTCTGCATCGACTCGCCGCCATCGCTATTACGAGCGCTTTCACATGAGTTCGTTCGCCGAAGACATTACCGCCGGAGACATCACCACTGGAGAAGATCCGGTCGTCCGCCAGGCCGCGGTTGACGCGCTGGGCAACATGAATGGCACTGTCGTCGCCATCGAACCCACCAGCGGACGTGTTCTCGCCATGGTCAACCAGAGACTGGCGCTCTCCAGCGGGGCGCAGCCTTGCTCGACCATCAAACTCTCCGTCGCTCTGGCCGCCCTCAGCGAAGGCGTGGTCTCGAAAGAAACCGAAGTTGCGCTCGGCGGCCGCAGCCGCATGAATTTAACCACCGCCATCGCCCACTCCAACAATGCATATTTCGAGGCTCTCGGTCGCAGGCTCGGTTTCGAAAAAGTTGCCTACTATGCCCACGAATACGGGCTGGGCGAACTCGCCGGCTACGACATTCCCGGCGAGCAGCTCGGCAGCTATCCCGATGAGCCAATCTCCGATAAGCTCGGCGGCGTCGGAAAAATGTGCTCTTTCGGCGAAGGCGTTTCCATGACGCCGCTGCAACTCGGCGCGATGGTCTCCGCCATCGCCAACGGCGGCACGCTCTATTATCTGCAACACCCAATCACGCCTGAAGAAGTCGCCGGCTTTCAGCCGCGCGTGAAGCGTCAGCTCGACATTGCCCCGATAATTCCCGAACTTTCTGACGGCATGGCCGGCGCCGTTCAATACGGTACCGCCCGCAGCCTGCGCCTGAACTTCAACGAAGAGGAAATTCTCGGCAAGACGGGAACCTGTTCTCACGCCGGAACCCGCTTCGGCTGGTTCGCCTCTTACGCCAACACCAGCGTCGGCCGCATCGTTGTGGTCGTCTTCCTGCAAGGCGGACGCCCCACCTTCGGTCCTAAGGCCGCCGAAATTGCAGGACGCATCTACCGCAATATGTACGATCACAACTTCTTCATCGCCGGCCCGGCCGCGCCGGCCGACACTGCCGCCGTGAAGACGGTTAGCACAACTCCATAACGATCTTTAATAGCCCTTAAAATCGCTTTCGCATAGAGACGTGTTCACCTACCTCTTTTGCCCTCTGAAATTCCCCTCGTTCTGTCACTTTCTTACCGATTTCTAACTCCAAGAAAAGCCGGCGCTGCCGATATTCCCTCCAGGGCTCGGGCGAGGTTTGCTCGTCTAGTCTTCGCCGTTGTCGATATACGTGTCATAGAGAGAAAGGGAATACGTCAGGTTCAGCGATGCTTTGTGGAAGTGGGGAATACGGCTCGGTAGCGCTCTCCATCCTTTATCACAATCCCACGGTGGTCGCGTCGTTGCTGGCGCTGGCCGCGGTCTCTGTGGTCGGCATCCTTGCTTATCGGGGAGCGCGGAGGCGCGAGCGCATCGCTGCGAATACCGATGCCGACGGCGAGGTTGTATTCCGCACATTGGCCGAGGCGATTCCGCAGATCGTCTGGACTGCCGTGCCCGAAGGCGGAACCGACTACTGTAATAGCCGCTGGTACGAACTGACTGGGTTCAGCGAAGAGCAGACCCTGGGGTCAGGCTGGTCCAACGCGCTTCATCCTGACGATCAGCCCATCGCGTCGCGGAATTGGGAAAACGTGCTTCGTAGTGGGGAGCCGTTCGAAATGGAATATCGCCTGCAAAATGCGGCCGGAGGTTTCCGCTGGCAACTGGTCCGCGCAACGCCCATGCGCGATTCCGCCGGCGCCATCGTGCGCTGGTTCGGGACCTGCACCGACATCGAGGAGCAACGTCACACCCAACAAGTGCTGGAACGGGAAATCAAAGATCGGACCGCCGAGCTTGCCGACGCCAACACCCGCCTTCAGCAAGAAATGCGGGAACGAGACCAGGCTCGCCGCAAGCTGGATGAGCAAAACGGCAAAATGGTCCTCGAACTCACCGAGCGCTCGCAGCGGGCTACGCTGTTGGCGAAAATGGGCGAACTGCTCCAGAGTTGCATCAGCAAAGACGAGGTTTTCGCGGCAGCCCTGGGTTTTGCTCCCAGAATCTTTCCTGACCGCCGCGGCGCCATAGCCCTGCTGAATCCCGAGCGTAGCCTGGTCGAGATCGCGGGCTCGTGGCATGACTGCGAACGGCCGGTATCGGTGTTTGAGGCCGCCGATTGCTGGGCTCTGCGCACCGGCCATCCCCACCTCGTCGTCGCCGGCGACCCGACGGCTCGCTGCCCTCACGCCGCCGGCGTGGAACATACCTACCTCTGCATTCCCATCCTGGCGCAGGGCGAAGCACTCGGTATTCTTCATTTTCAGGCAACCGATGAGGTTCCCGTTCTGGCGGATGCCGAACATTCACTGAAAAATACTTTTGCCGGGCAAGTTGGACTTTCGGTGGCCAACATCCGATTACGCGAAGCCTTGCGCTCGCAGTCGATTAAAGACCCCTTAACCGGGTTGTACAATCGCCGCTTCCTCACGGAAATAATGGACCGCGAAATCCGCCGCGCCGTGCGCGCCGAACAATCCGTCGGTGTGCTCATGCTCGATCTCGACCACTTCAAAAAGTTCAACGATACCTACGGCCACGAGGCGGGCGACACCATCTTGCGCGAGGCGGCGGCTTTTTTCACCAAGAGCATTCGGGTCGAAGACACCGTGTGCCGAGTCGGAGGCGAGGAATTTGTGATTATCCTGCCGACCGCCGACTTGAACGCCGCGCACGGCCGCGCCGAACGCATTCGCTCGAAATTGCGCGAAGTGACGGTCCTGCACCAGGGCAAGTCCCTGGGCATGATCACCGTATCCGTGGGCGTGGCTGCGCTTCCCATGCATGGCACTTCCGCGCAGGAACTGCTCGAGGCAGCCGATGCCGCCCTCTACCGCGCCAAGCGCGAAGGCCGCGATCGAGTCGTAAATGCCGTTCCCACAGCAGAAAAAGCGCAACTGAAAGCCATCGCGACGTAGCGCTGGCGTCGCGAGGGCGACACGGCTTCGCACTATTCAGCTCGGAGTACGCCCGACAGTCTTGTGAATCGTCCAGTCCGGGTCGCCAAAATTCGTGCCGTGAAACTCGCAACAGTCGGAACTCTGTAGGCGGGTGGCGGCGGGACGCCGCCACGACAGCCGCCGGGATGGCGGCGCTACAAAAACGGCGCTACAAAAAGAAAATGCCCAGCCTCGCGGCCGGGCGCTGTGAAAATGAAATCTTAACTCCGTTGCCCGGGCCCCTTGCTCTCATCGCTCGCGATCACGCCGTCTTTGATGTGAATCACCCGGTGGGCATATTCCGCGATGTCGCCTTCGTGAGTAACCAGAATGATCGTGTTACCTTCGGCCTGGAGCCGGTCAAACAGAGCCATGATTTCAATGCCCGTCTGCGAATCCAGATTGCCCGTAGGCTCGTCGGCCAGAATAATCGACGGCCGGTTCACCAGGGCGCGCGCAATGGCCACACGCTGCCTCTGCCCGCCGGAGAGTTCGTTCGGCTTGTGGCTCATCCGGGCTTCCATGCCCACCGCCGCCAGCGATGCCTTGGCGCGCTCCATGCGCTCTTCGGTCGGAACGCCGGCGTAGATCAGCGGCAGCTCCACATTATGCAGCGCCGTAGCCCGGGCTAGCAGGTTGAAAGTCTGGAATACAAAGCCAATTTCCTTATTGCGGATGCGTGCCAGTTCGTCGTCGTCCAGTTCGCTGACCAATTGGCTGTTGAGCCAGTACTTTCCCTTCGAGGGCGTGTCGAGGCAGCCGATCAGATTCATCAGCGTCGATTTCCCCGAGCCCGATGGCCCCATGATGGCGACATATTCATTGCGCTGGATCCGCAGATTCACGCCGCGCAAGGCATGCACCTGCTGCTCCGAACCCATGTCGTAAGTTTTCCAGAGATCCTCGGCCGCAATCATGCACGATTCCGGCGGCGCCAGATTCGCGGTGGGGGGCATGCTGATGACTTCTGCCGTTGCCATGTTTCTCTCCTGATCTTTATCTGTGCGCAATTCTTCCGGTGCCACTGGGTTCTCCGAGATTAGATTCGACTCCGAGAGCTCCGCTGGTATTCCGGTCCTGTGGTCTTACCTGTAAAAGGACTAGCCTGTAAAAGGACTAGGCAATGAAAGTTCAAAGCCTAAGACCCAATAGCAAGACCCGGCTCTCCGTTGGACGCATGAAACCAACGAACGTTACGACTCTTCTTCTTTCTTCGGCACCGTATTATCGATCTTTACGCTGGTCCCCGGACGCAGGGTGCGCAAGACCTTATAACTCCCGGTAATTACCTCGTCGCCTTCTTTTAGCCCGTCGAGTACTTCGATGTCGGTCGTCCCAGTAATTCCCGTGGTCACGGGTACGAACATTGCCTTCTTATTTCGGATGACGAAAACCCCCTGCAAGTCATCCCCTTTCTTCGTCTTCGATGCAGCTTCTGCCGCCGCCGGCGCCGCGGCATGGACCGAGCCCGGCGGATTATTCTGCTGCTCGATTTGCTCTTTACTCCGCAGCGTCAGCGCCTGAATCGGCAGCGCCACGGCGTTGCTCCGGTTTGCGGTCGTGATCTTGGCAGTGGTCGAAAGCCCAGGGCGCAAGTCCTGAGGCGCATCCTGTAAAGTCACGACGACTTTGAAATCTTTCGCCTCTTCGCTGGCCGTCGTCGACTGCGAGGTTGAGACGCCACTGGAGCGCACAATTGCGTTGTCTCCGATTTCCGAAACCGTGCCGTGAAAAATCTTTTTGGGAATGGCATCAATGGTCACATCCGCAGGTTGACCCAGATGCACATTTACGATGTCGGTCTCATCGACTTTGACTTCGGCGGTGATCACCGACATATCGGCAATGGTCATCAGCGTACTGCCTTGCGCATTCTGAATGCCGATCACCACCGTCTCCCCTTCGCGCACCGGCAGGTTCGTAATCACGCCATCAAAGGGCGCCGGATACGTCGTCTTCTGCAACAAATCCGTATAGTGCGTCAGGGTAGCCTTGGCCTGCGCGATGTGTCCATCAGCCGAGTCTTCCTGCGCTTTGGCCTGCGCTACGCGAGCCTGCGCCTGCCCCAGCCCCGCTTCGGCAGTCGCCCATGCATTCTTGCGGCTGTCGAAATCCGATTTGGAAATCAGGCCGTCCTTGAACAGGCTCTGCGCCCGTTCCCAGTCGAGCTTGTTGCGGTCGTAGTCCGCTTGCGCACGCACCAGATCGGCCTGCGAGGTCTTGAGATTCGCTTCCGCCGCCAACGCGTCCGTCTGCGCCGCCTGCAACGATGCTTCGTTGGCATTCACGTCGGCCGAAGACTGCACGTTTTCCAGTTGCGCCAACAATTGTCCCTTCTTTACGTGCTCACCCTCGCGTACATACAAGTGGGTGATCTTGCCAAAGGCGTTAGCGCCGATGTTTACGTACGTCTTGGGCTTAATCTCGCCCGAGGCGCTTACCACCGTCGCCAGATCCTGCCGCGACAGCTTGGCGGTTTGCACCGTGACCACATTCTTGCTGCTCTGGCTCACGGTGAAGCCGACAATGATTATTAGTAGAACCGCGATCCCGACGCCGATTGCAATTTTTTTCCAAGGTTTCATAATTCCGTCACAAGTCCGGGTGCTTTCCGCAATTACGGCCAAGTCCTGCCATAACGTTATTTGCGGTCGTTACCTAACATGCGATTGGCCCACGCTGCCGCGCCCGGAGTGACGGACACACCCTCTGTTACGATCCTGCCGCCGAGAAAGTTCCCGATCAGGAATAGAAAAGAAGTGGCCGAGACCCGTTACGCGTGGCGAGTGATAGTAATTCGAACTGCCCCCGGGACTCACCATTATAGCCCGGACCCCTCCTCCTGGTCTTACAAGATTCGGTGGTAATTCTGACCGGAGCCGTTCTTTAGGTGGGGAGGGATCTCCCGTGCCAGCAGTGCGGTGTAGTGTTTCCCTCTGACAACGTCCTCCGCCGCAATTTGCTTCCCCGGCGGGCAACTCCGGCGAACCTCCACCGCTTCCAAGTACACGGTGGTTGTTCGTATAGTCGGTTCTCCGGGCACGACTTAACCTTGCTTTCACACAACGAACGGGCCTAAAATAGGCAGACGACGGTTGTCTGGCAGGAGTCCCTCTCATGTTCCGGGTAAATTCTAATCAGGCTGTTCTCCGCAATTTGGTCGTGTCTGTGGCTTTACTAATCTGTGTCGTGGCCTGCGCCGCCATTGCCCCCGCCATTGCCCAGGACCAACGCGATCAAGTCTCCCCAGACAAGCCTGCCGCTGCCAACGCCAATGATTCCGCCAGCACGGCTCAGACCAAGCCTGCCCCCGATGCCGTCGACCCGCTCACGCGCCCCATCAACGAGAAGCAGAAGAAAAAGAATGAGCGCGCTTTCAAGCAGGAAGTGAGCAAGGTCTACAAGAAGTGGCTGGAAGAGGACGTCGTTTACATTATCACCGACGAAGAGCGCGCCGCCTTCAAACAGCTCTCCAACGACGAAGAGCGCGACAACTTCATTGAAGCTTTCTGGCAACGCCGCGATCCCACTCCCGACACCGAAGAGAACGAATACAAAGAAGAGCACTACCAGCGCATAGCCTACGCCAACGAGCACTTCGCCGCCGGCGTTCAGGGCTGGCGTACCGACCGCGGCCGCATCTACATTGTCTTCGGCAAGCCCGACGAAATCGACTCCCACCCCTCGGGCGGAACCTACGAGCGTCCCATGGAAGAGGGCGGCGGCGAGACTTCGACCTTCCCCTTTGAAGACTGGCGTTATCGTTATATTGAAGGTATCGGCCAGGAAGTCATCATCGAATTCGTCGATACTTGCATGTGCGGCGAGTTTCACATGACCATGGACCGCTCCGAAAAAGATGCCCTGCTCATGACCCCTAACGCCGGCCTGACACTTTATGAATCGATGGGCATGGCAAGCAAGGCCCAGCGCTTCACGGGGAACGGCATCGAGCGCCTCGGCGCTGGCCCGGACAGCGCTCAACAGGCGACCAAGGAATTTGATCGACTCGAACAGTTCGCCAAGCTGCAGGCCGCTCCCAAAGTTAAATTCACCGACCTGGAAGAAGCCGTCAACTCCAAGATCATTCTCAACCCGATGCCTTTCGATGTGCGCTGGGATTTCGTGAAGGTGACCAGCGACACGGTCCTGGTTCCGGTTACGATCCAATTGCGCAATCGCGACGTGACGTTCGTCAATAAAGACGGCATTCAGCGCGGCACGGTTAACATCTTCGCCCGCCTGACCACGTTGACCGACAAGGTTGTCCAAACTTTTGAGGATACGGTTCAGGTTGACGTGCCCGCCGAACTCCTGCCTCGCACCACCGAGAACGCCTCGGTGTACTGGAAGGCTTTGCCGCTGCGTCCCGGCCGCTACAAACTAAGCATCGCGGTAAAAGACGTCAATGGCGACCGCAAGGGAGTATTCAGCAAGAGCGTCAACGTTCCGGAATTTTCCGAAGATAAACTTGCTACCTCAAGTCTGATCGTCGCGGATGACATGGAACCGGTTCCCACCAAAGCCATTGGCACCGGCATGTTCGTGATCGGCACTACGAAGGTTCGCCCCCGCGTACCTTCCGCCAATGGCAAACCCGCGCTGTTCAAGAAAGATAAAGACCAGAAGCTGAATTTCTGGATGCAGGTCTATAATCTCGGCGTGGACGAGAAGACCCACAAGCCTTCCGCCACTTTCGAATACAACATCACCAATCTTGCCACCAATAAGTCGGTGATCCAGAAAACCGAAAGCACTGACACGATGGGCAATGTCGGCGATCAGGTCACGCTGCAAAAATCGATCGTTGCCGCCAACCTTCAGCCCGGTACCTATAAGATCGAAATCAAAGTGAACGACAATATTTCCAAGCAGACGATTGATCCGTCGGCGGTGTTTGCAGTAGAGTAACTCCCTGCAAGTTTCCCCCCCAGGGGGTGGGGTGGAGTGAAACTGGGTCGAGTGAAATTGGGTGGAGTGAAATTCGGCCGAATTAAGTTGGGTAATCTGGGGACTTGGACGCTCCTGATTGCTTCCGCGCTGCCCGTTTTTGCCAGCGGCGCGGAGCGGCCCGGAGCGATCACGGGATACGTTCGCAATCTCGCCGGTACTCCCCAGATGGGCGCAGTGGTGCAGATTCTAGGCGTGGCCAATCGCACCTTCACCGTATTCACCGATGGCGAGGGCTATTACGCCGCCACCGGCTTGCTCCCCGGCCTCTACAGCGTCAAAGTTACCGCCCCATCATTCCTTCCTGCCTTCCGCGAGAAAGTCGGCCTTCGGCCCGGCGCCAGCCTCAATGTCAATGTCACTCTCAGCACTTTGCTGGGTGCCATGCAGCTTGGTCCCGCACGCAATCTGCCCGACGATGACGACTGGAAGTGGACTCTTCGCTCGGTCGCGAACCGGCCCATTCTGCGCGTCTTTGACGACCCCGTTCTCGGCCCCGAAAAGCAGCCGCACGACCTCAGCGGATCCCTGTCCTTCCTGGCCAACTCCACCGCCGGAGGCTACGGTCCCGGCTCCGACATGACTACCGGCTTCAGCCTGGAGCGCTCGATCTTCTCCGACGGACACCTCGCCTTCAGCGGCAATGTCGCATACGGCCAAGGCGTGCCCGCCGGAGTGCTGCGCACCAGCTATTCGCGCCGTCTGATGAATGGCTCTGAGCCCACGGTCGGGCTCACCGTCCGCCGCTTTGCCCCATCGGACCCGAATCTGCACAACGCCG
This sequence comes from Candidatus Sulfotelmatobacter sp., assembly GCA_036500765.1. Classification (NCBI taxonomy): domain Bacteria; kingdom Pseudomonadati; phylum Acidobacteriota; class Terriglobia; order Terriglobales; family Candidatus Korobacteraceae; genus Candidatus Sulfotelmatobacter; species Candidatus Sulfotelmatobacter sp. Next base: position 1,863,723 of record DASYBM010000004.1, on the reverse strand, counting down.
CACTTCAGGCTCTCGCGCTCTCTGCGGCCGACGACTTCAGTGCCGGCGACATTCTCGAATTCAGGTTCGGCAGCGAACTGCAAACCATTCAGTTTCTCGGCCACGTCACCGCCTTCCGTCCCTACGGTTCCGCCGATCTTCACCTCTCCCCCGATACGCTTCTCGAATACGCGTACGCCACGTCGCGTCCCGATCTCCGGGCCGAAAAAGGTTTCGATTCGGCGCCTGCCGATCTCAGCGAATCGAATCCGCGAGTCAGCCTCCAGAATTTCGCTCCCAAGCTGGAGAGCGCGCGGCACCAGGAACTCAGCCTCTCGCACCGCCTGGGCAAGAACAATCTTCAGGTGGCAGTATTCACCGATCGCGTCGCCAACCCCGCTCTGCTCGGCACTGGCCAAACTACCGCCGCCGGCGGATTCCTCCTGCCCGACATCACCTCCGGCACGTTCAACTTTGCTGGGAACACCCTCGACACCAACGGCCTGCGCGTCGTGCTGCAGCGCAAGTTTTCCGAAGACTTGACTGGGACTCTCGATTACGCCTTCGGCGGCGTCCTCGATCTCACTCACCCCGACGTTTCCTTGCAGGAAGCTCAGCAATTCATGACTACGCAGCGACGCCACGCTCTCTCCGCCAAACTGAGTGGGACACTCTCCCGGACCCACACCCGTTGGATCGCCTCCTATCGCTGGGTCAATGGCACGGGCATCACCCCTGTTGACATGTTCAACGCGTCCCCCGGACAAAGCGATCCCTTCCTCAACATTTTCCTGCGCCAGCCCATTCCGGCGCTGGGCGGCCACGTCGAAGCCATCATCGATCTTCGCAATTTGCTGGCTCAGGGCTACGTTCCCGTCCTTGGCCAGGACGGACAGACCGTCTATTTGGTTCAATCCCCGCGCTGCGTCCGCGGCGGGGTAGCTTTTACGTTCTAAGAGCAGCTCTCAGCTTTCAGCTCTCAGCCAAACCGTTGCCACAAATCATCGCATGCGCCCTGAATCCTGATCGACAGGAAGCCGAGAGCCAGAAGCCTGAGGTTTGAAGCCTAACGCGCGCGCCTTCCCGTACCTCATTCGTAAAATCTATAGTAACCATCCATAACTCTTTGGTTGACTCTTGGGATTGCCTTTCGATAATGTTTCAGTGCTGACCTTTGCGGGCTCGGCGGCGCATCTTGTTAGCATGCAAGGAATTGCAAGCCTTCCCAGACGAGGGCGCAAGCACTCGGTCGCCTGCAAGGATTCATCACTCCCCGACAATTGAACCCGTTTCAAGAGGAGACCACATGAGAGCGCGTATCGTCCCGGTGTCGATAAAAAAGGTGTCGATGAGCAATTTTTCAATAGGGAAGCCGTCGATCAATCTGGTGTCGAGCAGTCTGGTGTTCATTCTCCTGGCCGCAGCCACCTTGTCGGCACAGACCTTCCGCGGAACCATCCTCGGGACCGTCACCGACCCTTCCGGCGCCGTTATCGCCGGAGCCAAGGTTACCGCGAAAAACACCGGCACCGGACTGGAGCGCTCCACCGAAACCAGCGCCGACGGCAGCTATTCTCTGCCCGAACTTCCCATCGGCACCTATAGCGTGACCATCACTCAGACCGGCTTCCAGACCTACCACGCCACCGGCGTGACCGTCGACGTAGCCACCGAACGCCGCGTCGACGCCCCCATGAAGACGGGCCAAATCTCCACTCAGGTCGAAGTCTCCGCCGACGAGTTGCCTCTGATCGAGACCACCACCAACACCCTGGGAGGGGTGCTCACGGCGCAGACCGTCGAGAATATGCCCGTCAACGGGCGCGACTATACCAAGCTGATCTACATGAATCCGGGTGTTTCGGGATCGCCCGATCAGATTTCCGATTCTCCCGGCTCTTTCGGTGAGTTTTCGATGAACGGCGCCCGCGGCCGCTCCAATAACTATCTACTCGACGGCACCGACATGAACGACGGCTACCGCAACGACCCCGCCATCAACCAGGCCGGAGTGTTCGGTACGCCCTCAACGATTCTGCCCATCGATGCGGTCGCCGAAGTCAATGTCCTCTCCAACTTCCAGCCGGAATACGGCCGCAATGCCGGCGCGGTGGTCAATATCGTGACCAAGAGCGGAACCAATGCAATCCACGGAAGCGCCGCGGAATATTTCCGCAACAGCGCCTTGGACGCGAGGAATTATTTCAATAGCGCCAGCCAGCCAAAAGCGCCTTTCCACAACAACCAGTTCGGCGCTTCGATGGGTGGGCCCATCGTCAAGGACAAGACGTTCTTCTATGCCGACTATGAGGGCCAGCGGGAGCCGGTGGGAGTAGTTACTCTCTCCTGCGTCCCAGATCCAGCGCAGATCGCAGCGGATGGCGGCGCGACCAATCCCGTCATTGCAGCTTTGTTGGCACGGAATCCGTGGCCGACGCCCAACATTCCAGGAACCTTCGGCGGTTCGCTAGTGGGCTCGGAAAACAGCGGTTGCCCGAACGGCCCCAACGCTTCGATCGTCTCGCCCTCATTTAACGATCTGACCAGCTTCATCGCCAAAATCGATCAGAACTTCAATGCCAGCAACATTCTCACGGGCCGATACTTCTTTGGCGACAGCATTCAGTCCTTCCCGCTGGCCTTGACGGCTTCGGGCGGCCAGTTGCCGGGCTTCAACACCTTCACTCCGACGCGCGTGCAGCTCGTATCGCTTTCTTACACGCACACCATCGGCTCGAATAAGGTGAATGAACTGCGCTATGGCTGGAACCGTTTTGCAGAGGGCTTTTTCCCGCAGGATCAGAGTTTCCGGCCGAGTTCGATTGGACTTTGCGCCGCGACCAGCACCGCGCTTTGCAACGGCGGTGTCTCGGATTCCGGCATGCCGATTACCTATGTGGGAAGTTTCGCGCAACTGGGCGCTACCAGCAGCACACCCCGTCACCGCTATGACAGCAACAATCAGGTTCTCGATAATTTCTCGTGGAAAGTGAACAAGCACGACGTGAAGTTCGGCGTCGACTTTCATCGGACATCGGTTCAGCAATACTTCGACAAATATTTTCGCGGACGTCTCAGGTTCAGGGACACAACCGGCAACCCTGGGGGCCTACTTCCACTTCAGAATTTCCTCGCCGGCGATGTTACGGACGGCTTCCAGTATTTCGGCGATACCACTCGCCATACGCATGAGAACAATATTGGCTTCTATGGGCAGGACAGCTTCCGTGTGACTTCCAGGTTGACCTTCAACTACGGTCTGCGCTGGGATTACTTCGGAGTGGTACAGGAGAAGAACAACCTTCTCACCAACATAACCAGCATTTCTCCAGCCCCGGGAACGGGAACCTTTACTCTGACGCAGGTTGGTCAGCCCGGACTCAGCGGCCTGTATAAGCCGGACAAGAAAGATTTCGCGCCGCGCGTGAGCGCTGCGTGGGACGTGACCGGGAAAGGCAAGACTGTGGTCCGTGCCGGTTTCGGAATGTTCTACGACGCGTTCTCGCAGGATATGATTCTCGGACACCTGCCGTATGCACCATTCTTTGGACCTGGCCCGGCCTACAACAACGCCGGTCCCGATCCAATCCTTTCGACCGGTGCGATCGGTGGGCCGATCACGGCTGGGCAGCCCGTATATGCCGCAACCACAACTTGCAGCTATGAGTGTGATGCCTTCGCCTTCGACCAGAACATCAAGTCGCCTTACATGGAGAACTACAACCTGAACATCCAGCAGCAACTCTCCAGCAAAGCGGTAATTCAGATCAGCTACGTGGGCTCGCAGGGACATCGGCTGTGGCGCTTCTTCGACATCAGCCAGCCCAGCACGGCGCAGATCAACGCGGCAGATGCCGCGTGTGATTGCATCACCGATTTCAGTGGAGCGGCCCGGCCCCTCAACGGCAACCCGTACGGCGCGTTCTACGTGCTGCAAGAGAACTCGACCGGCAAGTCGAATTACAACGCCCTGCAAACCAGCTACCGCGTCACCGGATGGCATGGGGTGACCTCGATTCTGAACTACGTCTATTCCAAGTCGCTCGACAATTCGAGCGACGGCGAAGACTTCGAGCCGAACGAGGCGCAACCGAACGACAGCACCCGGCCTTATCTGGAATACGGCCCGTCCGGGTTCAACCTTACCCACCGTTTCACGTGGAATTTTGCGTACGACTTCCCAGCCATGGGCGGCAGCATGCAGAAGCTCAAGAATGGTTGGGGCATCAATAGTATAGCTACTCTTCAGAGCGGCCAGCCCTTCCACTTGAATTACAACTTTGAAGATGATTTCAGCGGCAGCGGCAACGCATTCGATCGGCCTGACGTGGTGGGTCCGATCGTCTACCACAAGAGCAATCCGGCGAACTTCCTCGACCTCAGCGCTTTTGCCATCCCTTGCACGGTTGACCCGAGTCAGGGAGCAAACGGCTCCGCTACTGATTGTGCTTTGCCTTCCTCCGGCAACTACAATCGCCACTTCGGCGACATGGGGCGCAATTCCTTGACGGGGCCAACTTTCAAAGAGTGGAACTTCTCCATCTACAAGAAGACGGATATCACGGAACGGCTTAGCATGAAGCTGGGCGTTGACTTCTTTAACTTGCTTAATCATCCGAATTTCTCCAACCCGCTGCTGCCCGCATTTATCGCCGATCCGGGCGCTGCGGGCTTTAAGCTGGACAGCACCGGTACCCGCGAAGTAGGCGCTGGACCGCTTCCCATCACCGCTACCGGCGACGTGGGCATCGGAAACCCGTTCATCGGAGGCGGTGGGCCGCGCGGCATTCAGTTGTCGGCCGTGTTCAAATTCTAACCACTTGCCGGGTCTCAACCTTTTTCTGCGCGCAAAAAATCCCGCCCTGCAACAGGCGAACAGAGCCCGACGTAGGGCGGGAAAAGTATCGCTCTTCGAATTCGCAACCTGCGCCAGCGGTTAGTGCCGCGCGACCACGACGATCATGAACGTCCCCGGCTTGGCCTTCGGACGCCCCGTGTCTCCGGGCTTCTGCTCCTCAAATTCGAAAGTTGGGAGATATGCCTTGTGCGTCGCCGTGTCAACGTCCATCGTCTTGGCGCCGAAGGCAGTCTTCACGGTCTGCACGATTTCGAATTTGCCAGCCTTCTCGCCTACCACAGTAAGATTGCCGTCACGGGTACTGGCGAACGCTTGAGTGCCGTCGAACTTGGTCGCATCCACGCCGGCGCCAATCGGCAGATCGGCGAGCACCTTGCCGTCATCCGCGCTCATCACGATCATTTTCTGCGGATTTCGACATCCGATGAAAAGCCGACGCTTCTTCGTGTCCATCGCCATCCCCGTCGGCGAACCGCCAGGAGCGACGGACCAGTGCGCCAGCACCTTCCTGGCCTTGATATCGACCACCGCAACTTCGTTCTTGTCCACGAGGTTGATGTAGATTTTCCCGGCTCCGTCAGAAGCCAGAAACTCAGGCTTGCCGCCCAGTTCAATGGGTGCGTCAATGCTTCCGGTCTTGGGATCCACATCTGGCTTGACGGTCATTAATATTCCGTCGTCGCCGGAAACGACCAGTACCAGCCCGCTGGCTTCGTCGTAGATAATTCCGTCGGCGTCCGGGTGGGCCTTGAGGGTGCCCAACGCGGCGTTCGTCTTGAGATCAAAGACCACGACCGCGCCCTCGCCGTCGCTGATGAATCCCCGTCCGGCGCTCGGAACCAGCGCCACTCCGTGGTTGTGCTTCTGGCCGGGAATGTCTGCGACCGTCTTGCCCGACTCAGTGTCGATGACCATCGTATGCGTGCTTCGTGGGACGTACAGCAGGTGATTCTTGTCGTCCACGGTGATGTAGTCCATTCCGCCCTCACCGCCAATGTGAAAGGTTTTTTCGACGGCCCAGGTCTGCGCGGCTGCGTGTCCGATAAACGTGAATGAGATCACAGTCAACCCAGCCAGGATTAACGGAAGTGTGAAGGCTTTCCGAACGTTCATAATTTTCCTCCCAGGGAATTGCGGCGTCAGAATACCACCGGTGACCTGCTCCGCACTGCCTGAGGATCATTTTTTTGACTGCGAGTTTAGGCAAATTTATTTTCAGTTTTTCAGCGAAACTTCAGAATGGAGTTGCGGCCGAAGTTTACCGTGGTGACGTGCCCAGCGTGCGCGCCCGTGCAGCGTCTTTCGTCACCTCGCCGACCCGTTACGCCGATGTTACCCTCTTCTTCGTCGTTCCCTCCCCACTAATCTCTGTTTGGAGATCCGTGATGCGCCGCGCTTTCATGAAGATGTACGCTGTCTTCGTCCTCACCGTGTATCTCGCTGCGCCTCTGTATGCGCATCACCTGAAAGCTGGTGAATCCGTCACGCTGCCAATCAGTACCTCATCGGCTCAGGCGCGCAGCCTTTACGAAAAGGGAATCACCGACTACGAGAATCTTTATCTGGAGCGCTGCAACGACGATTGGCGCGCCGCCGTCAAAGAAGATCCTAATCTTGCCGTCGCCTGGGCCCTCCTGGCCATGAATAGCAGCAATATTGACGAAGTCAGCACAGCTCGGGCCAAGGCCCGCGAAATCGCACCCAAGCTCACGCCCGGCGAGCACTTGCTGATTGCCTGGATCGCCAAAGTGCAGGACGGCGACTTCCTCGGCGGCATCACCGCCATGAACGATCTGCTTGAGATGTATCCCCGCGATAAGCATCTGCTCTATCTAGCCGGCAATTGGCTGATGGGAGAAAACGGCAACGACCAGGCCCAGCACATGATGGAAAAGGCCCTCGCCATCGACAAAAATTTTCCTCCCGCGCTGAACGATCTGGCCTATGTCGAGGCTCGCAATCGCCAGTTCGACAAAGCCTTCGCCCACATGGACCGCTACGTCGCCCTGCTTCCCAAAGAGCCCAACCCACAGGATTCTTACGGAGAACTCAAGCGCATGGCCGGCGACTTTGAAGGCTCGCTCCAGCACTATCGCGCCGCGCTTGCGCTCGACCCTGATTTCGTGACTTCGCAACTCGGCCTCGGCGACACCTACGCCCTCATGGGCAATCAGCAGCAGGCTCGCGTGGAATACGACAAGGCTATCCGCTTTGCCAAGACCGAAGCCGACCGCTTGACCTATCGCATGCAGCAGGCCATGACCTTTGTCCGCGACGGCAACTACGCCGCCGCCGACAAAGAATTTCAGGATATCGCCACGACCGGCCACGCCAAAGAACAGGAGTTGCAGGAAGCCCAGGCGCTCCGCCACATGGCGGAGTACCAGACCGACGCCAGCGTCGCTCTGAAGCATCTGAAGCTGGCCGAAGAATCGCTCAGCCATCGCCCGACGATTTCCGCCTCCGACCGCGACGACGAGCTGTCGCGCATCTTGCGCGCGCGCGCCGTCTTCGCCGCCTCCTCCGGCAACCAGCAGTTGGCCGATCAGACCTTGCGCCGCCTCGAGGCTATGGCCAACGGCAACCGCAACCGCGTGATTCAAAGTTCCTATCATGGCGCCGCTGGAGCCCTGCTCATGAACCGGAACGATCCCAAGAAATATAACGAGGCCATTGCCCATCTCGAAGAAGACCAGGACAATCCCTTCACCATGCAATTGCTGGTGCAGGCCTATTACCAGACCGATCAGCCGGAAAAGCTGCACGAAGCCGAAGCCAAACTCCGCGGCACCAACGTACCAACGATGGAGCAGGCCTTGGTAGTCCCTGCCGCCCGCAGCAGGCGGCCGAACATCTAAGTTTTGGTAGTGTCATTTCGAGCGTAACAAAAGGGCGCGTCCCACGCGCCCTTTTGCGAAGTCGAGAAACCTGCTTTTCCCGCGGGAGAAATTCGGGCCGGCCCAGTCCCAATTTGGTTCCAGATTCGTCATGCCCTCCACCAATTCCCCGGAACTCCTCGCTCAATCCCGAGACATTGGTGTACAGTAGGTGGTCACTTCGCCCCATGAAAGCTGACAGCGAGCGCCGCGCCGGCCGAAGAATTCCCACCCGGGTTGCTGCGCGCGTGCGCAATTCTCACGGCGCCGACCAGACCGCGCAGACCCGCGACGTCAGCGCCAACGGCGTTTTTCTCTATTCGAAGTCCCGCATGGAGAAGGGAACTGACGTCGAACTCGTGCTGATTCTACCCCCCGAACTTACCTCCGGCGAAAAGTGCTGGGTGTGCTGCCAGGCGAAGATTGTGCGCGTGGAAGAAGAGGGGGCGGAATTTGGCTTAGCTGCTCAGATTACCCGCATGGAAATCCTTCCCGAAGCCACCGTTTAGCTCTGGCGGAGCGCCCGTTTCCGAACCTATGCGTGGGAAAAAATTCCCGAATATGCACTGCCGGGTGGAAGCCCGGCCCGCGAATCGTCTAATATATTCCTAAATCTCACGAAAAGGCTTCCCATTGCATTCCGCGCGGTGCAATAATGGCGGCCCTAGAATTGCTCTGGCCAATTTGAGTTTCCAGGTGGGCCCACGTTATGTTGATCGAAAAACTAGCGGCCGGTGTGGTGCAGGTGCAGACACCGATCGGTCCGCGTTATGTAATGCCTTCATTCCTACAGCGCGTTTATCTGCTGTGGATGTTTCGCAATTTCCCCATTCTTCCTCACGCCGTTTTGAATCGGCGCCAACAACGCATGATCGACCGCATGTGCGGCGAGCAACGCTTCGCTTCCATGGCGTACGCGAATGGCATGTACGAAGCCCCGGTGATCGGTACGGTCGAACGTCGTCCGCCGCTCGCCGAGACCCAGTTCCCTCCGCGACGCCCCATGGCCGGCGAGGCTTCTGGACTGGCAGCAGAAGTTCGCCAACGTTCCTAACGCCTCTCGCACCCCTTGGCGCCGATGCGCGCTAGAGCTGCGTGAATGAGGATTCCTGCGTCGCCGTTCGCTCACGGCACCGCGAAAGCTCGTGCGCAAGTACAGCAACGATTGCGCCCCAAGCTGAGCACAATTTTGTCATGGGAAATCTATGCGCAAGAGGATTGTCGTTCCGAGCGCAGCATGACTTCCCGCGAAGCGGGAAATCATGCGTAGTCGAGGAACCTGCTTTTTCCCCAGTGCGTACTAATTGCTCGACGGCGGATTCGCCGGAGGAGTGCTGCCATTTCCCGACGGCCGGTTCGAAGGCCGCCCGCCCGGCATCTCGCCGCATCCGTTACCCATGCCTTCGTGCATGCCGCCGCCATTAGGATGGTTCCCGCCACGTTCCTGCTGACACGCCGCCAGCGACTTCTGTTGATCCGGAGTCAGCAACTTCTCTCGCTTCTGCATCGCCTGTTCGCGAATCTCATGCGCCTGCTGATGTTTCTGCTCGGCCGTGAGCGAAGAATTCGAGCACACCGCTTCGATCTGCGAACGCGCATCGTGGCTGATGGTATGAATTTGCTCCATCACCGACTTCTCAATGCCCGCCTGCTGAAAGCAATTTCCCCCGCCGCCGCGGCGCGCCGGCTGCGTCTGCGAGGCCGGATTGTTGGCGGGCGCAGTGCTTTGGCCCAGCACCATCCCAGCACAAAGAAAAAGAAGAACAACGAATGTCGAACGAAAAACTTTCCTAGACATGATGAAACCTCCGAGAACATGCCGCCACAGGCGGGAGAGTCGGACCGATACTTTGCAGCGAAGGCAGCGAACGTCGATGCCGAACGTCCAGGCTGAATGCCCAAGCTAGTGTAGCGCACCCGCCTTCGCGATACTCCAGCCGAGTCCTATCGCCAGGACATGCCCGGATTCCAGCTCGCCAGGAATGTCCGTCGTCGACCTTCGTGCCCTGAGTTTCAAGACCTGGATTGCGTTAGGTGAGTTTCGTGCCCTGGGTAGGGTCTTTGACCCGGCTGTGATAAGGATTACGAATTGTGACTCCGCCGGCCCGAGCCCTCGCGCAACGTCTGCGCAACGCCCAGCCATGATGCTATAATTTTCGTTCGTCCTACCAGCCAAATCCCACCCGTGGGCGCGTAGCTCAATTGGCAGAGCAACTGACTCTTAATCAGTAGGTTGAAGGTTCGATTCCTTCCGCGCTCACCATCTTTTCAAGCGGTTACAGAAATTGCGATCCGCTCTGCAATCCGTTAAGACTGCGGTAGGGCTAAACGCACGATCTTTCCATGCGCTTCCGCCATTTCTGCGCTTGCAGCGTCGCCGTATACGTTCATCGTTGTACGGATGTCCGCATGCCGCATAAGCTTCTGCTGCACGCCGACAGGTGTACCAACCGAATCCAACCACGACCTGTACGTATGACGCAACGCATGAGTGCCAAGTCCGCCGATCCCCGCTTTGCCAGCTGCTTTCTGGTACGTACGCCAGACTTGATCGTAAGACCAAGGCAATCTGCCAAGCTGCACCGGTGAGGCAAACATCCAATCCTCACTAGCTGAGAACTGGGTTAATTGCTTCAGGGTCTTAACGGTATACAGCAGTTCGCGGCTAATCACCAGTATCTTACGTGACTCTGCGGTTTTCACATCGTCAACTTGCTGGCACACCACGCCTCGTTCGACCGTCAGCCTTTCATTGATCCAGTCCACGTCGGACCATTTTAATCCGAGGCACTCGCTGATTCGCAGGCCAAGGCAACAGCAGAGCAAAGCCATCGTGCGGAACGGTTCTTCCAGATGGTGTGTGAACTTCTGGAATTCTTCCACAGTCAGACTTCGCGGTTGCCGTTTGCGCTTGGTCGCACCCTTAACGGTCACCAGTTCCATTGGATTTCGCTGCATCGGGATTTCCCCGCGCCAAACAGCGAAGTCCCATAGAATGCTGAGTACGCCACGGATGTGCGCCTTGCTCTTGGGAGCAAGTAGCAAAGATTCCAACCATAGTTCTACCGGGCGTGCCTGTACTTGGGATAGCGAGCAATCACCCCATCGTGGCATTATGTGATTCCTCAGCCAAACTTCGTAGGAACGTCGAGTATCGACTCGCTTAGGCATCTTCTCTAATCGGTATTGTTGAACGAGCGTGTTGACGGTTAGCACATTGCTTACACGTTTTGATTGGTCTTCCAAAGCGTCCTGGAGTGCCTTGGCTGCACGCCAAGCGCTTGCCTTGGTGCGATGTTGGCTTACGGTCCCGATCAGCATCGAGCGCCGTTTGCCTTCTTCCCACCACAAGAAATTCCATGTCTTACGTCGTTTATCGAACACTACACTTCCGGTTTTGTGCCGTGCTGCCCTTTTCATTGATCCATCCTTTCGGCAGGGCGCACGGATGGCGATTCGGATGGTAGCACGGCAGGTTCCAGGAGAACGGCGTCCAAGTCCGCATGGCGAAAGCGCCAGACGCGCCTCTTGACGCCTGAGAGTGCAAAGGCTTTCACTTTGCCGAGCCGGACCCAAAGCAAGAGCGTGCGGACCTTGACCTTAAGGTATCCGGCGGCTTCCGTGGCCGTCAGCCATTCCGATTGTCGGTTCATGGAAGAACTCCGGCCTTCGGCTCTATTCGTGACCTTAGAAAACGCAAACGCTCGATTCCGCGTTGAGAAATGTGATATGCGATCCGGCCATGAACTGTTTGACGCAGAAGCAAGCCTTGTTTGTGTAGACGAAACAAGTAGCTGTAGACAGAACTGCGATGATGAAATCCGCGTAGTTGTCTACAAACGCTATCCGGCGTCATGGAACATCCGGTCGTCGCCAATATTCCCAGCACCTCTTGTTTAGACATGACGACCTGCTAGTGTGTAATGACCGTCCGACTGCACGTATCTCAGGCTCTTGGTGATATAGAAGTGATACAAGAGCTTGCGAATGTAGACAGAAGCCGGAATTTTCAATTGCTCAGTTGCCGATTGAAGCCTTTCAAACGTAAGGAGCGGGATACGCACATCCAGCTTTGAATTCAAGAAGTCCGGGCAATCGGCCAAATCGAATAGTAGCTGGCAATTGTCAAAGGAATTACGCAACAGCAAATCCAACCCGGCTGAGTCGGACAAACCTGCGTCGGAGGTAGATCGTGCTAGGGCCGCGTCTACGGCGGCGGGAACTCGAAGCGAAACCACCCGGCTTTTCATAAGCGTTCTCTCCCTACCGTCGAAGATTCACTGAGCTTTGGCAGTAGCCCGTTCGTGTTCATTTGAGCCAACCGCCTTTCTTCGGAGCCTTGATCTGGTTTTTCAATAGCTCCATTGACCTGGAGCCGTTGTAGAAGATTCGAGCCGAACAGAAGCCGCAATTGATAAAGGGCCGCTTGGTTCGGGTCACGAAGACGGCAACCCGATGCCCGCACACGGGGCAGGGAGCGATGCCCAGTTCAGGCATGGCGGGCTTGAGTTCCAACGGTTCCTTCTCTGGGTCGGCCTTCGTTTGTTCGGAAAGTTTTTGCCCAAAGCGTCTTAAAATGCTCTGCGGTGGTTTGGCGTTATCCATATCAGAAACCTGTCCCTCTTTCTTGAAGTTCGCGGATTGTGCTTGCGGTCTTTAGAGATGTATCTCTAAACGCGGGCTATTATGAGGCTGGTTTTCAGAAAATAGCTCTGTTGGAGCAGACGGAGAATCTGCACTCGCGGAATTTCAGAGAAGGCAGGGCATGACTCACGGCAGAAATGCTAAAGCGGGCGTCAATCGACGAAACAAAAAGCGTGCTTCCCTATTGACGGGGCATTCGCAAAAGCCGAAGAAATCGCTGGAAAGCCGAGTAGCGAGCCTGGAAGCGAGAATCGAACAGATGCAAGAAGAGATTGATCGCGCGTCGGGCGTACTGCCTGCTCACTTCTCGGAGGCTATCTATGGCACAGAGAAAAAGCGCCCTGGCCCGAGCGCAAAGATTAGCGACACAGAGCTTTTCCTAAACCGCGACAACCTAATTGAGTGGCTGGAAGAGCACTGGCCTCATATCGTGAAGAGGCTTCTTGCAGCCAAGAATCCGCGCGGAGTTGCTACCGTGTTAAGACCCATCGCCGCAACACGAGATATCCGCCCCACATGGCAGGGCAGAATCGTCGATCACCCTGCCAAACTGCTGGAATTCCTGCGGAGCGACAAATTCAGAATCAGACCGCCGAAGAAAACGGTTATTGACGCGCTGCGTCCTCTCGATTCCGAAATACGCCGGAAAGCAGCGAATCGCCTTCCAACAAGGCAAATTGCGAATGCAATGGCAGGGGTGCCGAACCTCAAGTGGCGGACATCGCTGGATAAGTGCTCAAAAACTCCATCGTCTTACCGGGTCGGCCACGATACCGCAAAGCACTATCGAATGACTTTCGGCATCACGGAAGAGCAAGCCTATTTTCAATAATGAGTTTTCCGTTCTGACACCGAAAGCGGTGCAAGCCAATCTCACACTGAAGTACGCGAAATAGTGGGAGATTTGATTGTTTCCTGCGTGACCTTCTGACTGTTGTACCGGTCAATACGGGATCGGCCAATGACGTGACGATAATCAATTTTGTCGACGACACTACCCTTGGAGTTCCGTTCTTTTACGAGACGCAGCGGCAGATATACCAGGGAAGCGCCACCGGAACGCCCCTTGCCACGATTACTACCTGCTACAACGGAAATTATGCGGCGTGTTCGGGCGTCACGTCGTCAGTGTTGCCAATCAAACAAACAGACGTTTATACACAACTCGGGAGCGGCCAGAATCGTTTATCAGAGGTCCAGTACAATACCACGGGGCTTGACGACAAGGAATACGACTACGGCGTCGCACTGGGCGCGGCACCGTCGGCAAGTTTACTTGTCCGCGAAACAGCTACTTCTTATGGAAGCTACAGCGGCTCAACCTGCACGCCTCTCAGCAACGGGATGACGGTGCCGTGTCAGGTGCTTGTCTACGACTGGAGCAGCGGCAGTCAGGTCAAGCTGAAGTCCACCTCGTACACGTACGATCAGGGAACGCCTACTCAAACCACGGGCACCCCGCAACATACGTCCATTTCGGGCGCGCGGGGTAATCTGACAACCCTTGCTACTCAGGCCAACGCGAGCACCACGCTTTACCAAACTTACACATACTTCGACACTGGAAACCTGCAGACGGTGAGTCAACTCGGAACGACCAGCACGGGCCTTGCCGCCATGTATACGTACAATTATCCCAATTCCACTTCAACGTGCGGGAACGCATTTCCGACGAGTGTGACAGAGCCACTAAGTCTTTCACGTTCGTATAGCTGGAATTGCATCGGCGGAGTGATGCTCACGGCTGGCGACGAAAATGGCAAGACGGTAACGAGCGACTACACTACCGACGCCAGTTTCTGGCGTCCGGACTGGACTCAAGACCAACTATTGAATACTACAAACTTCACTTACGCCGGCCAAACCACGACGGAAAGTGCCCTCACTTTCAACAGCCAAAATTCCGTGTCCGATCTTCGAACTACGGTCGAAGGATTTGGACGACCCAGCCTAAGCCAGCGGGGGCAGACTCCAAGTTTGGCCGAATATGACTCGACCGAAACTGACTACAACATCATGGGTCAGGCTTCACGATTAACGATGCCGTTTCAGGCAGCGGCTGGCGCAACCAACTCGACGGCTCCCAGCACTACAACCACGTATGACGCGCTTGGCAGGCCCTTGACGGTCACTGACGGCGGCGGCGGAACCATTACGTATCAATACATTCAGAACGACATGCTTCAGACTCTCGGCCCCGCTCCCACCAATGAGCACACGAAGGTAAAGCAGTTCGAATATGACGGATTGGGACGGCTCGCTTCCGTGTGCGAAGTGACTCCGGGAACCAGCCCCTGGCTGGGTGGCACTTGCGGCCAATCAAATTCGAAGACCGGATATTGGACCAAGTACACTTACGATGCTCTTGGGAATCTGCTTGCCGTCACGCAGAACGCACAGTCAACATCAAACCAGCAAACCCGCACCTATACGTACGATATGCTGAGCCGTCTGAAAACTGAAAGCAACCCGGAATCTTCCACAACGACATATTCTTACGATACGTATTCAGGGGTAACGACTTCGCCCGGGGACCTTCTTGCTGCGGTCAAGAACAATGGAGATGGGTCCTATTTCTATTACGACGCCTTACATCGCGTGACGGATGTTGGTTGGAGTGGCCCTGACGCGTACTACTGCAAGCGTTTCCGCTATGACAACACGAACGGAGTCCTCGGTTCAAAACCCACGGGCGTAACTGTCACCAATACACTCGCGCGTTTGGCGGAGGCGGAAACGGACAATTGTACAGGTTACGGAACTGCCGCCGGAGTTATTACCGATGAGTGGTACGGCTACGACGCCGATGGCCATCTCACGGATGTCTACGAATCTACCCCTCACTCCGCGGGCTACTACCACTCGCAGGCTTCCTATTGGGCGAACGGAGCCGTTAATGCGCTGATAGCCCTCACCGCGAGTTCGACCGCAATATTCCCGACGATCTACTACGGTGCCAGCAATGGAGCCGGGTTGGATGGCGAAGGCCGCTTCACGAAAGTCAACGCCGCTTCTGGAACGAACCCGGTCACCGGAGTCACCTACGTCGCCAGTGGGACAAGTGAACCAATCGGAGCCCTGACCAAGGTCACGCTCGGCACTGCTGATAACGACAACTTCACGTTCGACCCCAATACCGGACGCTTAGAGACCTATAGCTTTGCGGTGAACGGGGTGAACGACAAAGGTACGCTCACCTGGAATGCAGACGGAACGCTACAGAAGCTGGTGATCGCCGACAGCCTTTCGAGCACTACCGATAGCCAGACTTGCAATTTCCTTTATGACGACTTGGGCAGGGTCGGTCTTGAACCGGGCCTCACTGGTCCTCCGACGAACTACGCCGACAACTGCTCGACCCCGTGGCAACAAAACTTCACCTATGATCCGTTCGGCAATATCACGAAAGCGGGTTCCGGGGCCTTTAGCCCGACCTACTCGACCGCAACCAACCAGTACACGGCGATTCCGGGCGTTAGCGCGCCATACTACGATGGTAACGGCAATCTGATAAAAGACAATTTGAACACCTACACTTGGGACGTTTTCGGGAATCCTGCCAGGATCAATACCACGAATTTGATTTATGATGCCAATGGCCTCATGGTGGAACAGCAGAATGGATCGGCCAATACTCAGATTCTGTATGGTCCAGCAGGCAAGACGGCCATTATGAACGGTCAAACGTTGGTGAAGGCGTTCGTCAATCTTCCGGGCGGCGGCATGGCTATTTATAATTCGTCCAGTGGCAGCCCTGCATATTACCGCCATGCGGACTGGCTCGGTAGTGCGCGGCTGACTAGCACGGCGGCGCGAGGAGTCTACTCCGACCTAGCGTATGCTCCGTTCGGCGAGCAGTATACGACCACGGGCACTGCCGATCCTTCATTCACGGGCCAGAATGCCGACACGGTGAGTACCCTTTACGACTTCCCATTCCGCGAACACAGCCCAACGCAGGGGCGTTGGATTTCTCCTGACCCTGCGGGCATGGCAGCGGTGAACCCAATGAATCCGCAGACGTGGAACAGATATGCGTACGTGATGGACGATCCTTTGCTCTTTTTTGACCCGCTGGGGCTTTGCGGCGAGCCGGGCTATGGTTACTACAGCGGTGGAGTTCTTGTAATCGTAACCTTTGCATCTTGTCCAAATCCAGACGCCAATCCAGGCTATAGCCCGTGTCCAGGGCAAGGTTACGCAATAGTGGGTGGTTATCTCATCTGCGGACCACCAGCGAATTTGTCTTTCCTGACATCGCAGGCCCAGCTCGCGCTAGGCGCCACAAACAACAATGGAGTCACTGCGACAATCAGTGCGGGGCCCCCGGACTATAAGAAGAACTATTGTTCGGATCAAGCAAACCAGGCGGCCCTGGAGGCACTTCTTCCAGGTATTACTCACGGAAATTACGCGCCCACAATTAGACACGTTTCCATGGACGTCGGAGCGCATTTAGCGTTAGATGCAATGGCTGGCAGCACCGCGATCAAGTATGCCATTCGGTCCAACACTGATATTGCGATGTCCACTAGCTCCAAGATATTCGGAGGCGTAGCTGGACTCTTGATGTTATACAGTGGCTACGATGCTTTGAAGGCTGCCCAAGAGGAAACCAAAGCGTGCATGGAGTAGGTCAGGAACCGGGGATACAAATGGCGAGGCAACAAAACTTCACGATTCTCGAATGGACTATCCTCTTGGGGCTAGTTGCTTCTGCGATTGCAGTTTCTGAACTGATCGGCTTAGCACACCGTTGGGAAGACGGCGTTGTCTATACGGTCGCTGTGTTTGCTGTGGTAGCAACCGCTTTGCGACGATTATGGGGCCGGGCAACGTTCTGGCGAAGTCTCGCCCTCATTTTCACGATGCATGTCATCCTTGTCCTCGTTGCCATCCAGTCGTTGCCTCCTTGGCGATTTGGTATCCCTAAGCTTCTTCTAATCCCAATTGGCGGAGCGGAGGGCGTCTTTATAGCGGTCGTTTTGAGGAAAAGAATGGCGAGGTTAAGACATTGACTATTCGATTCAATTCTCAACGTGATCCTGCAAACGATTCTCCAGCGGCGCAACTCGGTGGCTCCCAACTATAAGAAACAATACTGTTTGCATCAAGCGAATATGGCAGCAGCAGAGACAGTGATCCCCTATGGACATGTCCTGCTTGGTAGCGACTATAGCCCCACTGCTGTTGTGGGTGGTACCGCGGAGATTGCCTCACACGTGGGACCCGGAGATTGCTGCGGGTAGCACCGCTCTCCAGTATTCCATTCGGGCAAATACAGGAGTACCGATGTCGATAGCGAAAAATTTCTTCGAATACGCCGGGTATGCGGCATTGGCGTATACGGGCTATTCCGCATTAAAGGCACTACAGGACGAATACAAGGCCTGTATGAGTAACTGAGATGGCTGCTGACAAGACTAAGAAATTCACGTTCTGGCAGGGAGCAATCGTGTTCGGTCTAATGGCTGCGTCCATTGTCGTTAGCGAGAGCGTGGGCCTCACGCAGAAATGGGAAGATGGCGTTGTCTACACAGTGACCCTATTTGCGCTCGTAATCACAGTCTTACGTTCTCTCTGGGGCCGTGCACATTTTCTGCGGGATTTGGCTTTCCTATTTGGACTCCATATTGTGGGTATCATCGTCTTGCTTTCTGCATTATCGTTGGGAAGATATGGAGTTCCGAAACTCATCTGGAGTATGGCGCTTATCGCTGAAGGGTTCCTAATAATCAGCGTTTTGTGGAGAAGGCTAGACAAGGCCAAGTCTCAAGGGGGCACCAGAATAATGCCACCTCACAAATGAAGAAGTGGCCTCCTCGATTTGAAGAAGATCGTGGCCAGGGCGGGACGTTTCACCGTTTTTCCCGGAATCGAAAGCACGGATACAATGGCAGCGTACCGAAACCGTGCTGCTGGCCCGAGTCTCCGTAACTTCCCTTACACATGGGGCAGCACTAATATCGGGTTCGGACTAGCGTGTTAATATGACGTTGGGAACTCAAACGATGAAGTGGAGTTTTCGGCAAACTGGCCTTCGGGCTTCTTCTTTTGAGGTTTTAAGGATAATCGCTCGTGATCTGCGATCCGTTCGCAATCCGTTAGCAGGTTTAGTGATGCTCTTCATGGACTACAGTGCCATCCGTGGCCTTGCATGTTGTTGATTTTACGTTTAAGCGTGGATTCGATTCCTTCCGCGCTCACCACTTTCGATTGCTTCGACTCTCGTATTTTTTACTTGGCGTTCCCGACCGGATCCTGCCACAGGTCGGTGCGGAACGGAGACGCCGGAAGTCCTTCTGCATTGAAGAGATTGCATTCAGGGCTATCGCCCCATGCGTAGCGCACGGCAACGGGAGCGGCGACCTGGGGGCTGGAAACTACGACCGAATCTCGGTCGATTTGCGCTTCGGCCCAATGGAACACGCGGTCCTCGCCGGCGATAGCAAATCCGCGCAGAGCGCCGTCGTCGTTCGCTTTCAAGCCGCCCCCGGTGTGGGCGAAGCGGATTCTGATCGTGCCGCGCTCTACCGCCATGGATTCATACATTGGCCCGGAATAAACAATGGATTTGTGGTACGTGGTCCCGAGCGCCCAGAGGGCCAAACGCTCTCCGACCTCGGCTTTGCGATGGGGATGCAAATCCTTGGGGTCACCCACATCGATGGTCACCGCTAAGCCCGTGCCTGGCATCTGCTTCACGGTCAGTAGTTGTGCTTCGCGCAATTCCGCCCAGGCCGACTCCCCCGGTTGAGCGGGCACGGCTCCATGATTGGGCAATTGCACGATCAGAAACTGCATATCGGGCTGGCGAGACGCCGAGCGCCAGCTTTCGATGAGATCGGGGAGAAGCGTTCGATATTGAGCGGGCTTCCATCCGTTGCTCTCGCCTTGGTACCAGATCGCGCCACGAAAGGGATACGGCAACAGCGGCGCAATCATGCCTTGAAATAATCCGGTTGCCGGACGCGAAGGATAGCCCGACGCGGGCACGCTCTCTATGACGAAACCAATTAACGAATTCGGAGTGAAGTCCTCGGTTACGCCCCACCCCTCCTGCCGCAGATCTCGGAACCAGATGGTGACCGGTCTCCAGTCTGACGACGCGGGAAGCAAGTGTGTGGAATAGTCATCCCAATCGGTGATCGTCGGTTGCAGGGAACGAATGCGAAACCTGCCGTCTCCGCGAACCCAGAATCGAACTCCCGCATATCCACTGAGATCCGTCGCAGAGCCGTCAGTCTGATATCGCACGCTCAGGCGAGAGTCGTCGGACGCATCGAGTTGGCCCGCCACATGCGCGGCGTATCCTTGTCCACTACGGCCGGGCGTTTCGAGTTCGAATGAAGTCGCGGGAGCATCTCGGAAATCGTAGGAAAAATATCCGCCCAGCGAGTTTCGCGCGCTGCCATCGTCAAAATCGGCGAACGGCGTCGGCTTGCCCTGGCTGGCTGGATCGGGAAGCAATTCGAAATCGTCGAACTCCAGGTCGAACCTGGCGCCAGCGAATCCCTTGTTTTCATGGCGGTTCCATTCGTCGAACATCGGCTTGATCTGCGGGTCCCGCTCAATCTCCTCCGGGGCGATCCACTCTTCCGCCGCAGTTCCTGGCCACGCGCTTTCGATGATTCCGATCGGGACATTGAGTTTGCGGTGAAGGTCGCGTGCAAAGTAATACGCCACCGCGGAGAACTCCTTGGCTGTGTCGGGCGTACAAAGCTGCCATGAGGCCGCCAGCGTGTCCGATTGTGGAGATTGAGCAACTCTTTTCGGAACCGTGAACAGGCGAATGCCCGGATAGTCGGCCTTGGGAATTTCTTCTGCAGCGCCCGTGGAGCCACTCAGCGCGAATGTCATGTTCGATTGGCCGGAAGCCACCCACACCTCACCGATCATTACGTCTTTAATGACAACTTCTTTTTTCCCGAGGACTCTCAACGTAAATGGGCCACCGGCTCGCATGGCCGGCAGCAGGACGCTCCAATGGCCACCCGGATCGGCGTGCGTGGCTCGAGTGTTTTTCCCCAGCGTGACCGCAATTGGCTCGCCGGGATCGGCTGTACCCCATACGTGAATCTCGCGGTCTTGTTGAAACACCGCATGATCGCTGATCGCATGGGGAAGGGCAGGATCAGCCCATGCCAGGGCGAGAAAAAATCCAAAAAACAGAAAGAACGGAAATATACGAAACCGCAAATGAGATTTACGCATTTCTGTGCTCTCCGCTGCGCGTTCGCGCTCCCGTTCCCGGGGCCATGGCTGTCGACTCTCGCAGCACCAAACTGGTCTGAAGAACGTATTCTGTGCCATGCGGTGCCGAAGCCTCGCTTTGCACATCGGACAGAAGCGCTTCAAATGCCAGGCGTGCCAGTTCCGCCTGCGACATTTGCACGGTCGCGAGTGGCGGCAAGACGAACTGTGCCAGGCGAATGTTGTCAAAGCCGACAACCGACAAGTCGCGGGGAATCGAGATTTTGGCGTCGTAGCTCTGCCGCATAACCCCGATCGCCGTCATGTCATTGGAGCACATGACTGCGGTGGGCCGAGTACGGCCCCGTGGCAGCGCTGCCATCGCTTTCATTCCTCCTTCGAGCGTGTGATCCCCCTCGATGATCAGATCGGGTTTCGCGGTGAGCCCGATCTCTTCCATCGACTGCACGAATGCATTCTTACGGGCCGCCGCGGATTTGAGCGCGAGCGGTCCGGTGATGAAAGCGATTCGCTCGTGGCGCAGAGCCGCCAGATGTTGCACCGCCTGCCGTATGCCATGAAGGTAATCGATCCGGATATTGCTCACTCTCGGCCGCGCGGGCCCGACGTCCACAAACACCAGCGGCACATTGCGTATCTTCAGGTCTTCGAGAAGAAGTTCTTCCATGCCGAATGTCATTACCGCAACGCCGTCCACCCGGCGCTCGATCATGCGTCGAACCGAAGTCTCCATGCGTTTTGGATCGTTGACGGTCGAGGTCAGCAGGATTTCGTAGTGATGCTGAACCGCAATGGTCTCGAACACCTGCACAATCTCAGGAAAGAACGGATTGACCATCTCAGAGACGATGAGGCCAAAAATCCGGCTGCGCCCCGATACCAGCGATCTGGCCTGGGTGTTGGGATAGTATCCCAGTTCGTCTACGACCTTCCAAACCCGCTTCGCAAGCGCTGCATTTACCGTCGGAATGCGGTTAATCGTCCGCGACACGGTAGCCGTCGAGACCCTGGCGCGCTTCGCGATTTCCCGTATGTCCATGTGATGCCCTGCCTATTTAGAAACACACGCTGTCGCCTCGACCGCACCGCGATCCGTTCCACCACACGACGGCGCCGGGTTGCCTAAGAAGTCTCGCCCGCCGTTATTCTCAATCGCACGCCCTGAATTAATCGCGGGAGATCCGGCTCGCAAACCGTATCCAGAGACGCTATGGAGGCCCGCCGTCGCGGCCCCGGGCGCTTGCAGCATCGGATTGGTGAGCAAAGCATGGGGATCCTGAGGCGCGTCCGTGCCTCCAAAATAAATGTTCGAGTCGAAAACGTTACTTGTACTTTTGCCAGGCCCCGGCGCGGTGTCGTAAGACCCATCCGGATTCCCCGTCACTCCGTACGAAAAGAATCGCGCCGTCCCGTCGACGTAGAAGATGTTGTTATAGAAGTAGGTATCCGCGGCCCACCCGGTCCAGTCCGTGTGGAGAACCACGTCCACGTTCTCCTCCTTTCCGACGTAGATCGTGTTGTTGTAGATGAGCGTGTTTTTGACCGGACCGGAAAGTTTGATGCCGCGATGATGATCGTTCTGGCTGATGTTGTAGCGAACGATGGTGCCAACATTTCCCGCGCTCACGCTCGGACTCTGGCTGCCTTCGTTGCAAATCAGCAGGAATCCGCCGTCGTTGTCGTGGCTGTAGTTGTACTGGATGATCGTATTGCGGCTGTTCCAGTCGGAGTCAAACCCCTCCGCATCGTGCTGGCCGTGGGTTCCATAAACTTCGTTGAACTGGATGATGGTGTTGTCGGCGCTCCACGGCCAGATGCCGACGTTGTAATCCTGCGAACGCTGACTGGCATGGGAGACGACGTTGTGTTCGACAAGCGCGCCATCCGTCGCGACATTGACGATGCCGTCGCCGCCGATGTCGTCCAGAACGTTGTTGCGAATCACCACGCCCAGGCTGGGATACCATTTCGAGCGCATCCAGTGAGTCGACCATCCCATGATTCCGCTGCGATCGACACGCGAAATGCGATTGCCCTCGATGCGCAGATCGACGAAGCGGCTCGGCCTGGAGTCGCCGATCGCGCTGTAGTCAATTCCGCCGTTGACCTTTTCTTTCTCCGTGCCGTTCACATCATGAATCGTGAGATTCCTCAGATAAATGTGATGCAAATCGCCGACATTCTCCGCAACCACATGGACGCCGCGGCGAATTGTTGAATTGTCTTCCTGGTTCGTAAGCGCATGGTTCGTAAGCCCCCGGTTCGTAATCTCCAGGTTCTGAATTTCCCAGTACTCCTGGTTCTTGAGCAGAACCGCGTCCTCGGCAAGCCCGTCGCCGTTAATGACAGGCAGCGCATCGCCGCCATACTTGTCGATGACAACAGGATGCTGCGCCGTGCCGGAACCCTTAGGCCAAAGCTGCCCGGTCCAGGTCGAACCGGACTTGAACAGGATGCGATCGCCAGGATTAAAGTTGGTGGCGTTGACTCTAGTCAGAGTCCTCCAGGCCTTCTCCGGCCGAATGCCGGAATTTGCGTCGCTGCCGTAGCGCGAGTCGACGTAATAACTAACGACTCTGTCTTTGGGGGTTCGCGATGAACCGGGCAGGGCCTGGGCCCCAATTCCGCCCAGAGTGAGAAAAAGCAAGAGAACCGAGGCCATAACAAAGCGTCGGAGCTGTAGTTCTTTCGCTGAACGATGCTTTGCAGGCATTTGGGTATCCGCAGTCTGTACGGCTGGCCGCTCAAGGCGACGGAGACAACTGCCGAGGGCGAAACTCTCCGGCTGCTTTGGTCAGAAGTCGAAGCGAATCGCGAATTGCCCGGTTCGCGGGTTATCAATGACTCCAAGAATTTCACCAAAGGTGTCCATGTTACCTGGGGTTTGGATCAGCGACTTATTGCCTCCACAACCGTTGATGTTGTAGTAGTGGCGGTTGAACAGGTTGTAGAACTCAGCCCTGAAGGACAGCTTGTATTGCCCCTCAGAGCCCATCGGAACATATTTGAGAATGCTGGCATTCTCGTTGGCTTGGCCGGGGCACCGCAGTGCGGAAAGATCAAGAGGGCCAGTTCCCAACGTGCCCGGGGCGGGCGCGCTCGCCACACTCTGCGGCATGTAAATATCCTGCGGGGGAATAATCGTCTGGCCGGATGGTATAGGCACAAAATGCCTCGGGTTCGACGGACCGCTGAAACCCTGCAGGTTGAAGTTGGGATAAAGATTGCCCCACATCGGCCAGTACTGATTATTCACAACAGCCTGGAACGGTTGACCGGATGTGTACAACACTAGCCCGGAGAGCGTCCATCCGCCTACAATTCGATTCACAATGCGGTTTTGACCGGCCAACCAACGCTGTCCTCTGCCAAAAGGTAACTGGTAGCTTACAAATCCCTTCACGATGTGTGTTTGATCGTAGTTGGTGAGGGAATGAGCGGCCGCACCTATGTTGCCGAAATCTTGAATCGCAGTGTAATAATTGTTGCCCTCCTGCTGCGCCGAGAAAGTGTCGCCTTCCTGGCGGGAAAGCGTGTAACTCATGTCCATAGTCAATCCACGCCCTGTGCGCTTTACCACGTCGATGACCATGGAGTCGTAATAACTCTGACCCAACGGTAGACCTACATAAATTAGGTTGGGATAATACCAACCAGCGTAAGTGTAGGGGTTAAAGAAAGACTGCGCTACCTGCGGGTACGGCGTGATGGCCTCCATTAGAGTTCCGCAGAAGCCCGGATAGGGATAGGCTATTCCGTAACCTGCTGCGTCCGACGGAGAGCAAACGGGGTTGCTGTACGCATTAAGACCCGGAATCTGCTGGGCCAACTTCAGGAAAGTGGAAGTCGAACCTTGGTTCCAAGCTAAGGCAGTATCGGTAAGACGATGGCCGCGGTTCCCGACATAGGCAGCTTCGACGCGCATGTTCGGCGTCAGTTCGTACTGCACGCCAAAATTGAAGGCATCACTGTAACCTACACGCAGCGCTCGCGGATCGACGCTGACCAGCGGAAACAAATATTCGGGGCAGGTTGGTTGCGTGGCGCCGCCGCAGGAATTCTTATTGCCCGGCTGGAAAACACCGGGATAGCCACTGTCCCAGTTAAAGGGAGTGCTGACTTGGTTGGTGCCCTTGAAGCCAGGCGCAAAGCCATTC
Source organism: Candidatus Sulfotelmatobacter sp. (assembly GCA_036500765.1). NCBI lineage: Bacteria > Pseudomonadati > Acidobacteriota > Terriglobia > Terriglobales > Candidatus Korobacteraceae > Candidatus Sulfotelmatobacter > Candidatus Sulfotelmatobacter sp. The sequence goes on along the minus strand of DASYBM010000004.1, from coordinate 1,838,995 downwards.
GGGACACCATCAAAATACGGGACGCCTGGCGGAAAGTAGATGATCCCGAAAGAACCGCGGAACACGGCTTTCCTCCAGGGTGAGTATGCAAAGCCAATCGTCGGTCCGAAGTTCGCAGCGTATTCATTTTTCTCGAAACTGTCGCTGCCGTTCTTGGCATAGACGAGAGTACCCGGAATTCCAAGGGTGGGGTCGATAGCGTGAAGGTCGTAGTTTGCCCAGGATCCGTTTTTCTCGTGGAACCGGAAGTTATAGTTCCAGCGCAGACCCAGGTTCAGAGTGAGATTGGGACGGACCTTGTAGCTGTCCTGGGCATACAGGGCCATCTCCTTTTCCCGTCCGTACAGATTGAAGGGTGTGGTCTGGCTGGCAGTGTTGACATTCCCCAAAAGGAAACTGGCAAACGCGAAACCAACTTGATTGCCGTATCCCTGGCTCGGAGCGCCGGTGGCATTGCTTGAGAAACTGAAGGAGTTTGCCCCCGAGCCGCTGTGACTGTTGACTTGCTGAGCATGAAAATCGCCGCCGAAAGTAATATTGTGTTTGCCTTTGATCCAGGTCACGGTGTCCCCGGTGATCATTGTGGCGCCCGCGGAGTTTCCCTGCCAAACGTTCCCGATTCCAGTTTCGGTGTGTGCGGTCGAGTCGCTGAATGAGATCGAGGGGAAGTTGTTTGCACCAGTATTGCCAAAGCCGAGCGTCGAGTTCCAGTTGGAGGGAGCCGTCGGCAGACTGCCGTTCCAGTACCAGTTGTAGGTGAGGTTCAGTACATTCATAAGGTGAGGAGAAAATGTGTGGGACTCGCTCACCCGCCATTCTTGCGAGCGCACCAACTGAAGCCTGGCCTCGGAAAGTGGCCCCCCGTCCGAGCTTCCTGCTGACCAGAGGCCTCCACTGTCGTCCAGCGTCCGGGGGCGGTGGTTGTAGACCCAGGACCCCGAGAGCCAATCGTTGCGGGTCAGGCTGTGGTCCAGTTTGATCACGATCTGGTTCGGGGTCTGCGAGGGGCTGTTGTCGATAAGACCTCTAAGGTTGCTGTCGATTCCGGAAAATTCAGGCGTGTAATACTTCTGATAAATCGGGATAATCTTTTGCGCCACCGCGCTGAACATGGAGGTGGGAATCGCATTTCCGACAAAGACCGCTCCCGGATCGTTTGGATTGAAGATGGCTCCGGCATAGATTGGATTGCCGTGGACGTCGGTACCGAGCAACTGGGTTGTGTCCAATAACGCGCTGAAGTTCCCGCCCAGAAAATCCGCGGTCGGAACTGTGGCGGCCGGTCCACCTAGCCGGAAGTCGTTCTGGGTATAACGCTCGAATGCGCCAAAGAAAAACGTCTTATCTCGAAAGATTGGACCGCCCAGGCTTCCTCCCCAATCCCAGGCTCGGGCCTTGCTTTTTCGCAAGCCTTGGTTGTCATTGGTCCAGGTGTTCGCGTCGAGCAGTTCATTATGGCCGTAGAGGAATGAGGACCCGTGGAACTTATTGGTCCCCGATTTCAGGCTGAAAGACATGACGCCGCCGCCGGTGATAGCGCTTTGTGCGTCCAATCCGCTGGTTTGCGCCTGCAGTTCCTGTACGGCTTCCATACTGGGACCAGTTTCCAACGAATCCCCGGGAATATTCGCTGTGGCCGATGTGCCGTCGACCGTGTAGTCCTTGGTGAACCATTGTCCGCCATTCACCACTGCACCGTACGGACTGCTAATCGGAGAGTACCCGGGGGTGATGGCCACTGCAAATTCCTCAGCAAAACGCCCGCCGCTATAGATACTCAGCGGCAGGTCAGTTACTACGCTACCTTTCATGTTCGTCCCAAACGACCCGTTTTCCTGATCTAGGACTGGCGCATCGGCAGTTACCGTCATGGATTCGCTGATCTTTCCTACTTTGAGGGCGGCATCGATGCGGGCTACCTGGGTCGATTCCAACGTGATGCTCGGGCGAAGGAGAATATCGAACCCCTCCTTCTTGAATTCGACCGAATAGGGTCCCGGCGAGAGATTGGGGATGACGTAAATTCCGTCCTGGTTGGAGACGGTCTTAGTGGGCACATTCGTGTCGGTATTGGTAGCTGTCACTTCCACACCGGGAAGCAAGGCGGCCGACGTGTCCCGGACCGTGCCGGTAATCGAAGCGCGATTGACCTGGGACCATGCACCCTGGCTTAACGTCACGAGCACAATTGCAAAAAGAAGCGATAGGAACGCCGACTGGGGAGCCCGCCGCATAATCTCTCCTGTGGGCTCGACTAGGAGCCCGAGTAATCGTTTACTCGCGTATAAATGGAAAGGCACTTCGATGATGCAAAATCTTTGGGACCGCCAGAAACCATAGTCCCGCTTGCACTCGCTTGTCAAGCCATAAGTCTTACGGGCATCACCGAAGTGAGGCGAGGCGATATTTGCGTAAACGTTTACTGCGGTTCTCATCAAACCTACGGGAACCGGACGCCGGCGTCATCTGCTCGGTATTCCACTGCGACGATCCTGCCCTCTAGTTCCACTGGTTCTTCCTCGGCCGATGAGCACTCAATCTCCACCGCTACTCCCGGCTTCAAAGCGTTGTTCTTGATTTCTCCCACAGCCCACGACAGGCCGCTCCAGATCACCTTGTCGTAGTCAATCTCGACGGGCAGAGATTTCCCTGCCTGCGATGCGCGTAGAACAAATATCTTACCCATGTTGGTACCATTCGGCGGTCCACCCTTCCAACTGCGCATGATGCTGCCATCCTTCGGGGACCGCTGCCGCATAATAACCCGCAGATCGCCCTTGTTGGGAGCAGTGAATTCGGCGCGAATCGTATTCTTGCCAATCGGCGAAAATGTCGCTTCCAGAGGCGAAATCGAGTGCGGGATGTCGACATCCTCTTGTACGCCAAGATCGTACTTCGCGTTGGCATACTTTCCGAATCCCACCACCGCCATCTGCCCGGGTCCGAGCTTGATCTTGTCAATGGTCAGCGCGGGCTGAAATCCAGCGTCCCGAAAAATCACCTGCCCGCCCGCTAGTTCCCCCTGCTCCCGCGAAAGGCGCGGCATTTGAATTTCTTCAATACTCTGGGCCGGGTTCATCACCACGTAGACCGCTCCGTCGGGGTCCAGCGAACCAAAGCCGTAAGGCTCGATGTCTCCGGGGATTCCGCCAAAGGTTTTCGTCCGTCCCTCGGACTGCAATTGCAGGTAAAGCGACTGCACTTTGGCGAACCAGCGGGCGTCGTCATCGGTCAGGAACTCAAGGCTGCCGTAAATCGTATTCACCCAGCCGCCGCGCGCCATCATCAGGAGTAGCGCGCCTTTCCAGGCATGCGTTTTGCGGTAATAGATGGTGCCGGTGTTTCCCAGCATGAAGCCGGTGGAGTCGATCCGTTCCAGCGGCAGAAAACTCTGCTCGTAGCGGCGGACCATGTGGTCGCTGTAGATATCCAGCGATCGCCAAAAGTTCATCTCCGGCACGTCCGAAGGCCGAGGATCTCCGGAATACAGCGAATCGAAAACCTCGAGCCAGCGCAGGTCCACAACGTTGCGGAAAGGAAAGGGCCCGGACGTCGACTCGACGTCACCCCCAAAGCCATTGAACGCGACCAGCACCACATCGGGATTCCGCTGGCGGAACTTGCGGAGCGCCTCGCGAAACGCATCCACGTTGGCGGCTCGAATCTCTTCCGGGCTTTTCCTTTTTGCAGTTTCCGGAGTGGCGGCGCCGAAATCGACAAAATCAAATTTGTAGATGCGGATGCCGCGGTCGTACCAGTACTGCAAAGTGTCCATGAAGTTGGGCAGGAAGCCGCCTTCGGAAAACGACATCGAGCCCTTTTTCTCGGTCAACGAATCCTGCCATTCGGGAGCGGCGTTGATCTTTACCAGCGTGTTGGTACTGAACCAGAGGCCGGGCAGGATACCGTTGTCGCGGCATTTCTTAATCCACGCGTCCGGGCCGTTGGGCCAATTCGGCTTGCGCCACGTCCGGTAGCCGCCATTCGGATCGAACCAGAACGCGTCAATGGTGTAGTAATCGAAACGAACTCCGAGACGCCGCAGACGAAGAATTTCGTCCAGCTCCCTCATGGTTAATTCTTCGGTCAAAGGAATGTTGTCGGAGAGTTCGTCATAGGCAGACCAGTTGTTGTAGACGAATATCGGGTCGCGAACCAGCGGCGCGCCGAGATGGCTGCTGGTCCAGGGCTTTGGGTGACCAGAGATGTTCTGTGCCGAATCCTGGGCGATGAGACCACTGCATCCCAGAAGAGCGATGAGAACGAGATAGAGAGGCGGGGCGACTCGTGCCATCTTGAAAACATAAATCAGGACTTGCTGCATTCGGCTTCCTCGGATGTCGATGAATTATAGCCGCCGCCTTTGCGCCCGGTTCTGGCTGACGGACACTCACACAGGAATCGCGTAAGCGCCGAGATTGTCCGGGCTCACGAGCTAGTCGAGCGCCCGCTGAAATCAGGCCGCGTGCTCCTAGCCATTCATGAGATAGCCCATCGCCAATCCTCGAACGAAAAGGGTGGACGGCTGGCCGAGGTTCTTAAGGGCGGGCGCAACCACTGAGATGGGCGCCCCATTCTTCGCGCTCTGTGCGAAGACCGGGCCGCGATGCCGCATGCAGCGCCGTTTTTGGCTTTGCGAAAATCGCAATGACGCGTCACGCACGCGCTTTGTCGATCATCGCCTCCCACATGCCTTTCGATTTCAAAATAATCTCGACGGCCTCGCGGATCGCGCCATGCCCGGCTACAGCTTGTGTCGTATAGTGCGCGACTTTTTTCACCTCAGGGACGGCGTCGCCCACCGCAATGGCCAGCCCGGCGCGACGCATCAACGGAATATCCGGCAAATCGTCGCCCACATAGGCCACTGCGGAATCGTCCACGCCGGCCGTATTGAGAATTTTTTCGTACGCGGGCATCTTCAACGGCTGCTTCATGTAAATGAATTCCATCTTCATTTCGTGGGCGCGACGCAGAAGTGCAGCGCTTTCGCGCCCGGTGATGCATCCGGTGCGGAGTCCCGCAGTTTGTGCCAGGGTCAGCCCTTGGCCGTCATGCGCGTCAAATGTCTTGATTTCCAGCGCCACGCCGTCGGGTTGAGAGAGCAGAGTAACGCCGCCGTCGGTCATGGTGCCGTCAACATCCATCAACAGCACCTTGATTTGCGACGCGCGTTTTTTCACAGCGGGAGAGATTGTAGCCGGAGAAATTCTTGCCTTGTTTCTCTTCGCAGGTCGAGCCAATAGCGCCTCCACTCAAAGATGAAAAATGAACGATGAGAAATGAAAGATTAATCAAAGTGTAAGCGAAACTTCGGATTCCCGCTAAACCCAGTCTTCATTTCTAAAGCACGGCGTCGTCCTAAGGCGCGGTATCATCTCGAGCGTAAGTCAACCCTGCGGCGGCTTCAATCGCGCAGCCAACCGCCATCCTGAATTGCGCGTGAACGGCTGCGCGTGAACTGCGTTCAGCGCACTTCACGCGCAATTGGAGCGAAGTCCTGCCTCACCGGTGCTTAATGAACTCGCCAGTCTGCAACTCCGTCATCGCCTCGCGCAGTTGCTCCTGCGTGTTCATTACTATCGGTCCATACCAGGCGACCGGTTCCTCGATCGGCTTGCCCGATACCAGCAGGAACCGAATTCCTTCCGGTCCCGCCTGCACCGTAAGTTCGTCGCCGCGATCGAACAGCACCAGCGAATGATTCCGAGCGTCATACTTGGCGGGTGCATTCGGATCGGCCGTCTGCTCAGTCAGCACCGCACGCGGATCGGACGCATCCCGAAACGTTCCCGATCCGGCGAACACATACGCGAAAGCATTCCGCGTAGTCTCGACCTTGATCCGCTTGCGTTGTCCTGGCGCAACGGAAATATCCAGGTAGTTCGGATCGGCGGCCACGCCCTCTACCGGTCCGCGCTTGCCCCAAAACTCGCCGCAGATCACGCGCACATGGGTGCCATCGTCGTCGGTCACTTCGGGAATCGCGGTCGACGGAATATCCTGATAGCGCGGGTCGGTCATCTTCAGCGATGCGGGCAGGTTCGCCCACAACTGAAAGCCGTGCATGCGCCCTTGCGCATCGCCCTTCGGCATCTCCTGATGCAGAATGCCGCTGCCCGCTGTCATCCACTGCACGTCGCCCGCGGTCATCTTGCCCTGGTTACCCAGACTGTCGCCATGCTCGACCGATCCGGCCAGCACATAAGTGATGGTCTCGATCCCGCGGTGCGGATGCCACGGAAATCCGGCGCGATAATCGTCAGGATTGTCATTGCGGAAATCGTCCAGCAAAAGAAACGGATCGAATTCCTTGGTCTTGCCAAAACCGAAGGCGCGTTGCAGTTTCACGCCCGCGCCTTCCATGGTGGTCTTGGTTTGAATAATTTGTTTTACTGGTCGCAGTGACATAACTACTCCCCTCTTTTCCGCGCCACACGGCGGGATCTAACCCGTGCCATGCGGCAAAATTTAGGTCGTGATGCAATTTAGCTTAAAGCTACAGCGTTACCGGGCGGAGCCCTTTTCGGCGTTGCGAAGCATCGCGGTCTCAACCGAAGCGGCGCGTATGCCAAAGCATACCGCCCGAAACGTTACGCCTTCATCTTCTTAAGCCTTGATAAACTCAACTTCCAGGTCGATGGTGACTTCTTCGCCCACTACAATGCCGCCGGTTTCCAGGGCCGCATTCCAGGTCAGGCCGAAGTCTTTGCGATTGATCTTGGTCGTCGCCGAAACTCCAACCCGGGTGTTGCCCCACGGATCTTTCATCGGCGGCGTCGGCCCTTCTACGCTAAAAAGAACCTTTCGCGTCACGCCATGAATCGTCAGGTTGCCCTCGACCTCCAGTTCTCCATCCCGCACCAGGCTGATGCGTGAAGAGGTGAACGACAAGGTCGGGAATTTTTCCACATCGAGGAAGTCGGCGCTCTTCAGGTGCGCGTCGCGTTGCGGCTCGCGGGTTTCGATCGAGGTTGCATCGATTACCGCCTCGACCTTCGATTTCGACAGATCGGTTTCGTCCAGAATCAACTTCCCCGAGACTTTCGTGAAATGTCCTTTTACGTTGGAAATCATCATGTGACGGACCTTGAACTCGGCATGACTATGGGCCGGGTCGATGTTCCAGGTGGTTGCGGTCTGCGGTGCAACTGGTGTGCTCATGGTGTGGTATCCTCCTGTCGGAATTGGATGCGTGGAAACGATATTCGTTGCAACGAATACATGCTTGCAATAAGACCGGACTAAAGCTTCCAATATCGGGAAAGCCCCGCCGGGAAAGACCTTCATGATACTTCGTGCCGTGTGGTTTAAGCCGTTTCACCCAACCTGGGCCCGGGCGGCCCCCAGCAACTCCGAAAGCGCCCGTAACTGCTCTTTGCTCAGGTGCCCTAATTGCCGCCGGTGGGCTTCCACGACTGGAGGGTCAAGGCTGGCCAGAAGCTTCAGCCCCTCGGGCGTGATCCGTGCCATCACCATCCGCCGGTCCACGTTCTCCCGGCAGCGCGAAATCAGTCCTCGCTTCTCCAGGCGATCCAGCAATCGTGTAACATCGGGATCGCGCGTAATCATGCGGCAGGCAATTTCTCCGCATGGCAGTCCCTCCGGCGTTCCCCGCAGGATGCGCAGCACGTTGTACTGAGTTGGCGAAAGGTCCCCGCCGCCCTTCAGTACCTGCACCAATCCGCGCGAGAGCATATCCGTGGTGCGCGCCAGATCCAGAAATGCAATCTCTTCCGGACAACCCACGCGCCGTTTCCTGCTTGTCTTCCGTTCCTTCACTTACCCGATGATAGTCGTTGTAACGACTATTGTCAAGACGCAATATTTCCGGGGGATCGCTGTACCCTCAGTTTTCTAAACCGCATCGTCATCCCGAGCCGGCCCGTTCTTCAACCGAAGCCGGGGGATCTCAGTCTCAACCAGAAGCGGCGCGCAAACTAACCTGCCCTGCCTCAAACGGTTTAAAATCCCTCTATGCCTTCCTTCATTACCGATCGACCGGAATGCTGGCCTGCGCTCCCGCTGGACTCCTGGAAAGACACTTACGCCACCCTTCACATGTGGACCCAGATCGTCGGCAAAGTTCGCCTCTCGCTCACGCCGCTCGTCAACCATTGGTGGAATGTTCCTTTATATGTCACCGCCCGCGGCCTGAGCACCTCGCGCATTCCGTACTGTGACCGCTCGTTCGAGATCTGGTTCGATTTCACCGAGCATCAGCTCATGGTCGAAACCAACGACGGAGCCATCATGAAGCTTCCGCTCGCGCCGCTGTCAGTGGCCGAGTTCTACCAGGAATTCATGAACCTGCTGCACTCGCTCGACATCGAAGTCAAGATCTGGCGAATGCCAGTCGAAATTCCCAATCCCATTGCCTTCGACCAGGATCACACCCATGCCTCCTACGATCGCGTACCGGTCGAAAACTTCTGGAGGATTCTGCTCTCGGTCGATGCCGTGTTCCATTTATTCCGCTCGCAGTTTATCGGCAAGTGCAGCCCCGTTCACTTCTTCTGGGGAAGCTTCGACCTTGCTGTCAGCCGTTTTTCCGGCCGCCGCGCTCCCGAAAAACCTGGCGCCGATGGCATCACGCGGGAATCTTATTCCCACGAAGTCAGCAGTGTCGGCTTCTGGCCGGGCAGCGGAGACATTCACGAGGCTGCCTTCTATTCCTACACCGTGCCCGAGCCGCAGGGATTCCAGCAGGCTCGCGTCCGTCCCGATGCGGCGTTTTACGACAAGCGGGTTGGCGAATTTCTTCTGCCCTATGCCGAGGTTCGCAACGCTCAGTCGCCGAGCTCATCCCTGCTCGACTTCTGCCAGAGCACCTACGAAGCCGGCGCCAACTCCGCCAACTGGGATCGCCAAGCGCTCGAAAGATCTCGAAACGTCGAGAGATCTGTACCCATAGAGCGAGATGACCCGTTGAGGAAGCCATAAACTTCGCAATAAAACGTAGCGCCGGCGTCCCGCCGGCTGTCCCGAGGGCGTCCCGCCCTCGGCCCCCCGGAGCAAATATCGGGCTGCAAGTTTTTATGCCTGCGTCCGCGGCGGCGGGCGAGACGCTCCGCCGCAACAGCCGGCGGGACGCCGGCGCTACTCATTAACCTTCGTGTCTTCGTGGTTGACAATTTTGATTCGTGACTTCCAACGCCTCGCACAGTTTTCTGACCTGTTCCTCGAGCACAACGAACCGTTGGTACTCGTGCCCTTCCAGCGATCCCATCGAGATTCGCTCGTTGCGATAAACCATCGGACTCGGCAGCACACTCCTCAATCCAACATGAATCTCCCTGACACCGGTCTGCTCGACCAGACTGCGCGCGTTCCCAGGTTTAATGCCGCTGCCGGCCATGATGTCGATTCTCGATTGCGCCCTCTGCACCAGTCGCGCGATCGTCTCTTTTCCTTCCATCGCGGTCGTCTCGCCTCCCGAAGTCAGCACTCGATTGACGCCGATCGCGACAAGGTCATCGACCGCGCGAAGCAAGTCGGCAGTCATATCGAAGGCGCGATGAAAAGTCACGGGAAGCGGCCGAGCCTCGTCCACTAACTGTCGCGCTCGCGCGACATCAACATTGCCATTCAAATCGAGCACGCCGAAAACGACCGCGTTCGCTCCGAATCGCTTGGCGAGCGCGAGATCGCGGCGCATAGTTTCAAATTCATCCGCGTCGTAGCAGAAGTCGCCGCCGCGGGGGCGGATCATGACGGCAAGTTCCAGAGAAACTGCGCTCCGCGTCATTTCAATCAATCCCGCGCTCGGCGTGATTCCGCCTTCAACCATGCTCCCGCAAAGTTCCACTCGCGCCGCTCCGCCGCGCTCCGCGGCGACCGCCGAGGCAACCGAATCGACGCAGACCTCGACCAAAACCTTGGAAGCGTTAGGAGTCATGGAACTCAACGCGCGCTACTTCATCCGCCGCACAAACATTTTGTTTATCGCGAGCCCAGCAACAAAATAGTTTCATTCATCGCTTAACAACATCCTGTCATTCCGAGCGAGGCATTGCGATTGGTTTTCATCAATCGCACTGCGCAGTCGAGGCATCCGTTGTTGTGTTTGCCACGGGGCCACAATCGCAAGCATGTCACGCAATTCCCAGTTGTTTCTGTATCTGCTCCAGCGGCACGCCCTTGGTTTCCGGAACCATGGTCTTCACCCAAATCAATTGCAGAACCATCATCCCGGCGAAAAACGAGAAAACGTAGCCCGGCGGAAAAGACGCAACCATGCGGGGAAAGAAAGTTGTGAGCAGCGCGGCGAAGATCCAGTGCGTAAAACTGCCCAGAGTCTGGCCCTCGGCGCGATGACGATTGGGAAATATCTCTGAGATGAAAACCCAGATCACCGCTCCCTGTCCAATCGCGTGGGCGGCAATGAAAGCAAAAATGCACACCGGCACAATCGAGAAATGACTGGTAAAGAACGCCCACGCGACCAGGCCGAGCGAGGCGATGTACCCAAATGAGCCAATATAAAGAAGAGTGCGTCGCCCCAGCCGGTCTATCAGCCACAAGCCAATAAAAGTAAAAATCAGATTGGTCGCGCCGATGCCGATCGACTGCAACAGCGCGGTCTTCGCTGCCAGGCCGGTGAGCTCGAAAATACGAGGCGCGAAATACAAAATCGCATTGATGCCGGACATCTGATTGAAAAACGCAATCAGTATAGCGAGCAGGATCGGCTTCTGAAGGCTCATCGTCCAGAAATTTCCAGACGACGATTGCTCGGTCGATGCCGCGGTAATCGCGTCGGCCTCGGCCGCAATTTCAGCCTGTGAGCAATCAGGCTCAATTCGTTGCAACACGTCCAGCGCCGCGTCACGATCGCCCTTCCGGCTGAGCAGCCATCGCGGGCTCTCGGGCAGTCCGAAGCAGAATACCGCGTAGAGCAGCGATGGAAACGCGGCCACGCCCAGCATCCATCGCCACGCATTTTCGCCGACGCCCGCCAGCAGCGCATTCGAAACAAATGCCATCAGGATGCCGAAAACAATATTGAACTGGAACATTCCCGCCAGCCGCCCACGATGTTTCGGCGGTGCGATCTCGGAAATATACATGGGCGCGACCACCGTCGAGATGCCAATGCCCAAACCTCCGATCACGCGTGCGGCGATGAACGCGCCCACATCGGGCGCCCACGCAGAACCGACCGCGCCGACAAAATAAAGAATGCCGATCCATAGCAGCGTCGCCTTGCGCCCGAAGCGATCCGCCGGCCATCCTCCCAGCAGCGAGCCAACCACGGTGCCGTACAACGCCGACGCCATCGCAACGCCGTGCAGTTCGGGGCTGAGTCCCCAGAGCGACTGAATAGTTTTTTCTGCACCAGAAATAACGACGGTGTCGAAGCCGAAAAGAAATCCCGCGAGCGCCGACGTCAGCGACCAGAAGAAGATGCGAGCGTTCATATGCAAGCATTCATAAAAGATAAGCGCGGAGCTTACCACAGATGCGGGTGTCAGGCGTCCGACTTCAGACCTCGGCTCTCCGCCGTTACACCCGCTAAGGTATGCGATGTTTGAAGTCTAAAGTCTGGGGTTCCAAAGTCGAAAGTTCGAAGTCGAAAGCCCGAAGCCGAGATCTGACGCCGATCTCCGACGCCCGACTCTAGCTTTTCACCAGCGGATAACCCTTATCGCGCCAGCCCCGAATGCCGCCGTCCATTGAGATTACCTTGGTATAGCCCATCTTTTGCAAGTTGTCGGCGGCCAAGGCTGAACGAAAGCCGCCGCCACAGTAAAGAATCATCTCGGCGTCGAGATCTGGAACCCGTGCCTCGATGTCGCGCTCGATGATGCCTTTACCTAAGTGAATGGCGCCGGGAAGGTGATCTTTGGCGAATTCGCTCTCCTCGCGTACATCGATCAGCATGAATGTATCGCCGTGATCGATCCTGCGTTTCACTGCATCGACGTCCGTCTCGCGCACGCGAGTTTTGGCGTCGTCGACAATCTTTAAGAATCGTGGAGGATGTTCGTGGGCCATAGGCATTCCTTTGCAATAAAAGCTGAATCAGTCACGACCATGGTATCAAGCGCCGCTGAGAAAGCGCACTCTGCGGTGCGACGGAACCCTAATCGCAGCGTCCGCGTTTCAATTAACATGAACGCGTGCCATCAAAAGGAAACGAACGTCGCATCGGCCTGGCGCGCGCGCTTTCGAAGCTGGGCTATTGCTCGCGTTCGCAAGCGGCGCAGTTGATTCGCGCGGGACGAGTGCGAGTGAACGAACTGGCGCGCCGCGATCCCGGGACGCCGGTTCATCTCGCGAAAGATTGCATCCAGGTGGATGGTGCGGCGATTGATGCGCGGGAGAAAATTTATCTGATGCTCAATAAGCCGCGCGGATTGGTGACGACCGCCTCCGACGATCAAGGTCGCGAGACAGTTTATTCCGCGTTAAAGAACCCCGGCCAGTCGAGCCCCCAGGCGACGCAATGGGTCGCGCCGGTAGGCCGCCTGGACAAGGCCAGCGAAGGACTGCTCTTGCTGACGAACGATTCCGAGTGGGCCGCGCGCATCGCCGCGCCCGAGACGCATCTTGAGAAAATCTATCACGTTCAGATTGACACACTCGTCGACGAAAAGTTTGCGCAACAACTCGTTCGCGGAGTGCGGGAGAAAGTGCAACAGAAAATGCAGGAGAAAATGCGGGGGAAAGACTGGGAGAAAAACGGCGATGCGCCGTTGCTGCGCGCTCGTCACGTTCGCGTATTGCGTTCGGGCGAGAAAAATTGCTGGCTCGAGATCGTCCTCGACGAGGGCAAGAACCGCCAGATTCGCCGCATGCTGTCTTCGGTCGGAGTCGAAGTGCTCCGCCTCGTGAGAGTGGCGATTGGTCCGCTACGGCTCGGCAAGCTGGCGAAGGGAAGCCATCGTCCCCTCACCGATGAAGAAAAGCGGGCGCTCGACCGCGCCATGGCTAAGAGCAGGCGTCAGCCGTTTGGCGTTTGGCGTCAACCCCAGACCTCAGGCGTCAGGCATCGGACCTCAGACCTGAAAAGCACGCGCGCCGCGAATAGCTAGTTTCGCCGGAAGGTTTTGCGGGACGGAACACGGAAGTCGAAGGTCGAAAGTCTAATGTCGAAAGTCTAAGGTCCAACGCCAGACGCCCGCCGCTCGCCTTTCTGCTAGACTCGCCGCTTGCCCTGAGGACTCTTTCGCCAGATGAGTGATCTGACATTTCTTCCCGCTGTCACCCTGGCGCAGCAAATTTGCCAGAAAATGATTTCAGCGGTCGAAGTGTGCGATGCTCATCTCGCGAAGATAGAACGGCTCAATCCCAAACTGAACGCGTTCGTGCAGGTGGACGCAGAGCAGGTCCGCCGCGAAGCCCGCGATGCCGACGCCGCCGTAAGGGCTGGCAAACCCCTTGGCCCGCTGCACGGAGTCCCCATCAGCATCAAGAGCTCAATCGACGTGACGGGCATGCGCTGCGAAGCCGGCACACGGCTGCGCGCAGGAAATATCGCGACCAAAGACGCTCCGCTGGTGGCGCGCCTGCGCAACGCAGGAGCGATTGTTCTCGGGATGACCAACACGCCGGAATTTTTGATGGCGTGGGAGACAGACAATATTTTGCACGGTCGCACTAATAGCCCGTGGGACCTTGCTCGCACGCCCGGCGGATCGAGCGGCGGCGAAGCGGCCGCGATTGCCGCCGGCATGTCCGCCGGTGGAGTGGGCAGCGACGGCGGCGGTTCCATCCGCGTGCCCGCGCATTTCAGCGGTATCTGCGGCCTGAAACCTACGCCGGGGCGGGTTCCGTCGACCGGGCACTTTCCGCCGCCCGGCGGCCCGTTCTCTTTGATTGGCGTGGTCGGCCCCATGGCGCGCACAGTCGCCGACGTTTCGGCGCTGTTCGAAGCGATGCAAGGTCCCGACGATGCTGACCCTTGCGCGGCGCCGGTTCCTCTGTACTGGCTGCGCGAAGACGAAGCTCGCAATCTACGCATCGGTTATTTCGAGGACGATGGCCGCACACCAGTGACTCAGGAAACTCGCGCCGCTGTGAGAACCGCCGCCGAAGCCTTGCGTGGCGCGGGGTTTCAAGTCGAGTCATTTCGTCCCGAAAGTTTAGAAGAAGCGCGAGTGCTGTGGAAGAAATTCTTCGTCGTCAGTGGCGGCATGCTGATCCGTCACATGTTTCGCGGACGCGAGCAAGACCTGAGTCCGACGCTGAAGCAGTTTCTGGAATGGTCGGCGGCCGAGCCAGCGCTCACCGGCGAGTCGCTGCTCGAGGCCTGGATCGCCCGCGACGTTCTGCGCGGAAAGTTCCTGGCGCAAATGCGAAAGTATCCGATTCTGCTGTGCCCGGCCGCGGCCATCCCAGCCTTTCGCCACGGCGAGCGTAGTTGGACGATCGACGGCAACTCTGTGAGCTATCTCGACGCCTGGAGTTATGCCGAGTGGTTCAATCTGCTGGGCAATCCCGCCGCCGTGGTTCCGGTGAACTACTCGGCCGAGGGCCTTCCGATCGGCGTACAGATTGTTGGCCGCCCATGGGAAGAAGAGCAGGTACTGGCCGTTGCCGCCGCGCTGGAGAAGGAATGCGGCGCGTGGAAGATTCCGCCAATCCGCTAGCGGCCGCCGAAACTTCCCCTCCGTTCGTGTATGGTCCAATAGTATTTTTGTATTATTTCGCGCGCGACCCGACCTGTATAAGTTTGTCTCCGCAAGATTTCAGTCCCTGTGGACCTGAACTCTCTGCGATCTTCCGTCGTCGCAATACATACGGGGTATGCCAACATCCAAAGGATTCATCGGCCGGACTCTCTCGTGGCTCGTGGTTTTTCTCGTCGTATCCGCCGCGTACCTCTACGCCTTTCCGCAGCCGAACATTTTCTATGCAGCCGTAGTGCTGCTGCATGCGGCTGGCGGAGTGCTCGCCGCAATTCTGCTGGTCCCCGCTTTTCTCCGTTTGATGCGCACAGGCAGCTTTTCCGAGCGCGCGGGCTGGTTGATGATTGCCATCGGCGCCGTCGTAGGACTGGTCCTTATTAAAACGGGTACGTCACGTTCCGAGTGGAACAAACTTTATTTCCACATCGTGATCTCCTTGGCCGGAGTCGCACTGCTCATCGCCGGATGGCTGGGCCAGCGCGCGTGGCATGACGAAAGGCCGCGGCGGGCGGGCCTAGGCGCGGCCGCTCTGCGGGCTGTGATTTGCTGCGCGGTGGTTGCCGGCATCGCCTACGGCGCGCGATACCTGCGCCAAAGTTGGCAGACGCGCAATCGCATCGAGAATCCGGCGATGCCCCCCGACAACATGAACGGCGAAGGCGACGGACCCGAAGGCTCGTTCTTTCCCAGTTCGGCGCAGGTTTACGGCAAGCAGAAAATTCCCAGCAAGTTTTTTATGGAGTCCGACTCCTGCAAGCGCTGCCACGAAGATATTTATAACCAGTGGTTCAGCTCGGCGCACCATTTTTCTTCGTTCAACAACCAGTGGTATCGCAAGTCGATCGAGTACATGCAGGACACGATCGGCACCAAGCCTTCAAAGTGGTGCGGCGGATGCCACGATCCCGCCGTGCTCTACGCGGGGCTCATGGACACGCCGATCAAGCAGATCGTGCACCGGCCCGAGGCGCAGGCCGGGCTGGGCTGCATGATGTGCCACTCCATCGCCAACGTGAAGAGCACGATGGGGCAGGCCGATTTTTATCTCGAGTATCCCAAGCTGCACGAGTTGGCGGCCACGCAGAATCCGGTGGCGCGTGCGCTCCATGATTTTGTAATTCGGCTGAATCCCGAACCGCACCGCCGCGTTTTCCTGAAACCGTTCATGCGCGACCAGACGGCCGAATTCTGTTCGACCTGCCACAAAGTTCATCTCGACGTGCCGGTGAACAAATACCGCTGGTTCCGCGGCTTCAACGAATACGACAACTGGCAGGCCAGCGGAGTTTCCGGGCAGGGCGCGCGATCGTTTTATTATCCGCCCAAGCCGCAACAGTGCGCCGATTGTCACATGCCCGCGGAAAAATCGAATGACGCAGGGAACCTCAACGGCGTCGTGCACTCGCATCGTTTTCCCGGCGCGAATACGGCGGTACCGACGGCGAACGAAGATGCAGCACAGCTGAAGTTAACCGAAAATTTTCTAAAGAGCGGCGCGCTGACGGTCGATATTTTTGCACTGTCACCGGCGCAGGCTCCGCTCAAACCGGGCGCGACCACGCAGTCGGAACTTGCGACCACCTTCGCGGTTGGCGAAGAAGCCGAGAACAAGATGACGGCCGAGACCAGCGGAGAGGCTGCTCCCATCACAGCGCCGCTGAACCTGGTGCATCCTGCGCTGCGGCGCGGCGATACCGTGCGCGTCGATGTCGTGGTACGCACGAAAAAAGTCGGCCACTTTTTTCCCGGCGGCACCGTCGATGCCTACGACACATGGCTCGAGCTAAAAGGCACGGACGACAAGGGCCAGATAATTTTCTGGAGCGGCATGGTCGAAGACAACGGGCATGGTCCGGTGGAAAAGGGCGCGCACTTTTACCGCTCGTTGCAAATCGACGCGCACGGCAATCCCATCAACAAGCGAAACGCGTGGGCAACCCGCGCCGTCGTTTATGTGCGCCTGATTCCGCCCGGTGCGGCTGACACGGTGCACTACCGGATGCTGATTCCGCAGAACGCGGGCAACAACATTACGCTGCACGCGCGGCTGTGCTACCGCAAGTTCACGTGGTACGGAACGCAGGAAGCCTTCGCGGGTGTGCCCGATCTGACCAAACTGAATGCGGTGGCGCCGGACTACGACGACCGTCCCACTCTATTCACGGCGTCACTGAGTGGCGTTTCCGCGAAGCACGAAAAAATCCCCGACCTGCCCATCGTTGCCGTTGCCGAAAATGAAGTGACTCTACCGGTAGTCGCGCACAGCGCGCCCGCAGCCGAGCCTAAGACGATTGTCCGAAAAGAAGAGTGGCAGCGCTGGAACGATTTTGGCATTGGATTATTTCTGCAAGGGGACTTGAAAGGCGCAGCCGCGGCTTTCGTGAAAGTTACCGAGGCGGACCCGAATAATCCCGACGGCTGGGTAAACATTGGCCGCTGCGCTGTGCAGGAAGGCGACATGGAGCGGGCTCGCACCGTGCTGGAGAAGGCGCTGGCGCTGTCTCCACAGCTGGCGCGGGCGAACTTCTTTTATGCGCGAGTTCTGCGCGCCGACGGCAACTATGAAGGCGCGGCGGCGCGATTGCGCACCGTCCTGGCGCAGTATCCGCGCGACCGGGTTGCCATCAACGATCTGGGGCGCGTTCTTTTCTTGCAGCGCAAATACAACGAGGCCGTAAAAGTGTTGCAGTCCGTGCTGGCGATCGATCCTGAAGATTTGCAGGCGCACTACAACCTGATGCTCTGCTACAACGGCCTGGGCCAGGAAAAACTAGCGAAGGAACATGAAGCACGCTATATGCGATTCAAAGCCGACGAGTCGTCGCAGGCCATCACCGGCTCTTACCGCCAGCTTCATCCCGAAGACAACAATGAGCGTCAGGCCGTGCATGAGCACGTGTCAGTACCGCTGCTGGCGCTCAACTCGAACCATGGAGGGGCGGACGCCCCGTCCGCCCGGCCGGACAAAGCCCGGCCTGTCATCGTGTCCGCGGCCGGAGGCTCAAAATAAAATGTTTCCTCAAAGCAAACATTTCTCCACAGAGCTGGCGAGCCGCGGAAAAAAGAGACCATTCGTTCTTCTCTGTGCCTCTATGTCGCCGTGGTTGCTGCTCTTGGCGGCTGTTTCACCAAGCCCCGCCCAGCAACTTACCTTTCGCGATATCACCGCGCAAGCGGGCATCCACTTCACCCACAACAACGGCGCCTTCGGCAAGAAGTGGCTGCCGGAAACCATGGGGCCAGGCTGCGCATTCATCGACTACGACAATGACGGATATCCCGACATCATTCTGATTAACGGCTCTGATTTCGCGGGACATCCTCACGCCGGAGCCACGACCTTAAAGCTATACCACAACAATGGCAACGGAACCTTCACCGACGTTACGCGTAAAGCCGGCCTGGCGATTCCAATGTTTGGTTTTGGCGTCGCCGTTGGTGATTATGACAATGACGGCTTCGACGATATCTTCGTCACCGCGCTCGGCCAGAGTCATCTGTTTCACAACAACGGCAACGGCACGTTCTCTGACGTTACAAAATCCGCGGGCATGTGGGGTCCGAGCGAGTTTTCCACCAGCGCCGCCTGGGTCGACTACGATCGCGACGGCAAACTCGATCTCGTCGTTGCCAACTACGTGCAATGGAGCGAACCGGGCGATCTGTATTGCACCATCGACGGCGCGCACAAATCCTATTGCACTCCGGAATCATACAAAGGCACAGCAGTGCGCCTCTGGCGCAACCTCGGCGGCGGCAAGTTTGAAGACGCTACGCAGAAGGCCGGCATGGGCGACCCCACATCGAAAAGTCTTGGCATCGCGGTCCTCGACGCCAACGGCGATGGCTGGCCCGACATTCTGATCGCCAACGATACGCAGCCCAACAAACTTTACGTCAATAAAAAAGATGGAACGTTTGAGGAGCGCGGCGTGGCCGCCGGCATTGGCTTCAGCGAGGATGGCATCGCGCGCGCCGGCATGGGCGTAGATGCCGCCGACTACGACCGCAGCGGCCATGCCAGCATCATCATCAGCAACTTCGCCAATCAGATGGTCTCGCTGTATCACAACGAGGGCAACGGCCTGTTCGTCGACGAAGCGCCGCAATCGGAAGTGGGCCGGGCCACGCTGGTCACGCTGGGCTTTGGCTGTTTCTTTTTCGATTATGACAACGACGGCTGGCCGGATATTTTCGTTGCGGATGGCCACATCGAAGATCAGATCGAGAAGGTACAGAAACGCGTGACTTTTGCGGAGCCGTCGCATCTATTCCGCAATCTCGGCGGTGGAAAATTTACTGAAGTGACGGCGCAGATGGGCAGCGCCTTTGCTGCGCCCAAAGTGGCGCGGGCTGCGGCGTACGGCGACATCGATAACGACGGCTTTCTCGACGTTTTGCTGACGACCAACGCCGGACCGGCTTATTTATTCCACAACGAAGGCGGCACGAATCACAGCTTGCGTGTGAAACTTGTCGGCACGAAATCGAATCGCGACGGCATTGGTGCGATCGTTCGCGTGAATGCCGGCGGTTCTGATAAGGGTTTTGATAAGAATGATAAGCAGTGGAAGATGCTGCGTTCGGGATCGAGTTACTTGGCTCAAAGCGAACTGGTGCTGACGTTCGGTCTGGGGGCGCAGAACAGAGCAGACACAGTTGAGATTCAGTGGCCGAGCGGACAGGTCGACAAGCTTTCAAACATCGACGCCGGGCAAACTGTCACTGTGCAGGAAGGCAAGGGAGTGATTGCGAACCGGGCATACGGAAAGCCGCGTCGCTAGGCAGACTCTGCTGAGATGTCATCCTGAGGAGCGCGATAGCGCTCCGAGGGACCATACGAAACGAACGAAGCGGCAATGCGGTGAAACGGAATCAACGGCGCTGGCAAGACGGTCCTCGTCGACGCTATCGGATCGCGGATGTCGGCGTAAGGTCCCTCACAGCTGCTTCGCCGCTGTTCAGGATGGCAACTCTTTGTTGGGCGTTTACCGCGTTCTTGTAAGTCTGCTCGGGACCACGCGCGGTTTGATTTTGCAGGTACACTTGTAGCGAAATGAACTTGCGAATTTCTGTTGCTCTTGTGGCGATGCTGGCCACCGCCTTCGGTTTTCTGTCTCCATCGTCCCAGCCCAATTCAATCGAAGCCGCGCGCCTGAACAATCTGGGCGCGGCCTACATGAATCAGCAGCTTTTCGAAAAGGCGTTGAAGTCGTTTCGGCAGGCGGCGGAGGCCGATCCAAAACTTGAAATCGCGCGACTGAATGAGGGCATTGCGTATCTGAATTTGCAGAAAGTAGATGAGGCCAAGGCCGCTCTCGAAGATGCGGTCAAGCAAGACCCGAAGAATCCGAATGCGTGGTACGGCCTGGGTATGCTCGCCAAGAACATGGGTGACGCGGCCGCGGCGATCGATGCATTCAAGCGCGTGATCGAGATCGATCCGAATGACGCCGACACCTGGTATTTCCTGGGCACAGCGTATTCGCAGGCCAAGCAATTTCCGCAGGCGATTGAAGCCTTCGAGCACGCGCTGAAGCTGCAACCGTTGCATGCATCGGCAGAGTTTGGATTGTCACGCGCCTACCAGCAGTCCGCCGACGTGGACCACGCCCGCGAGCATCTGAAGAAATTCCAATACATCACGCAGAATAAAATCGGCGCTCCTATGAGCCTGGCCTACGGCGAGCAGGGCCAATATTCGCGCGCGGTCGAGTCGCCGTCGGCGGTGTTGAAGCCGCCCGCGCCGATCAAGGTGCGGTTTGTGGATGTGACGAAAGAGGCGGGGATTGTCACAATCGCGTCGAACTCTCCGTCTGACTCCTTCGAACCCGGTGCCTGTTTTCTCGACTACGACAACGACGGCAGGATTGACATTTTATTCCCTGACAACGGTGCTCAGGGAGGTATGACGCTATACCACAATCTCGGCGATGGAAAGTTTGAAGACGTCACCCGGAGGGCTGGGCTTGATGCCGGTTTGCACGGCGCCGGCTGCACCATTGGGGATTACGACAACGACGGGGCCGCCGATATAGTGTTAAGCGTCAACGGGCGCGTGATCCTTTTGCACAACGAGAAAAACGGAACGTTCAACGACACGACGCAGGTCGCGGGTCTTGAGAATGCTGGGTCCGACGGCGGTCTCACCTTTATTGATTACGACCACGATGGAGACTTGGACCTTTACACGAGCGTTCCTTTCGTAAAGCTGCACGGCCCGGCCAACGCACCTGTCGCTGCCAGCCTTAACAACATGTGGCGCAACAACAATAACGGAACGTTCACTCGAGTTACGGACCAAACGGGCCTGGCTTCGAGCGCCGCTTACAACGCAGTGGGAACAGACTACAACAATGATCGCGCCATTGATCTAGTGGTCGCGGATAGTGGCCCGACGATCTTTGAGAACCCACGAGAAGGGACATTCCTACCGCGCAAGCTCTGGTCCGCTCCGATGCCGACAGTAGTTGTGGGCGTTACCGTTCTTGATTTCGACCACGAAGGCTGGATGGACCTAGCATTCACGCACGCGGGTAATCCCCCCCTCACTCTCTGGCGCAAC
Source organism: Candidatus Sulfotelmatobacter sp. (assembly GCA_036500765.1). Classification (NCBI taxonomy): domain Bacteria; kingdom Pseudomonadati; phylum Acidobacteriota; class Terriglobia; order Terriglobales; family Candidatus Korobacteraceae; genus Candidatus Sulfotelmatobacter; species Candidatus Sulfotelmatobacter sp. The sequence continues at coordinate 1,817,797 of DASYBM010000004.1, read as the reverse complement.
AATCACGGCAAGTCATTCGATCGCGTGAAGCTGCCCGAAACAAACTGGGTTCGTGCATTCGGCGTGGCCGCGTTTGATTACGACAACGACGGCTGGGTTGACCTCGTCGCGGTCGGCGAGACGAAAGAAGGCAAGGGCGAGATCAAACTCTTCCGCAATCTGGGGCCGGATGGTTTCAAAGATGTGACCGCCGACGTGGGGCTCGACAAGATTCAGCTCAAAGATCCGCGGGCGATTATTACTGGCGACTACGACAACGACGGGGCGACCGATCTGCTGATCACTCAGAATCACGGGCCGGCGGTGCTGCTGCGCAACGAGGGCGGGAATCAGAATCACTGGCTGCGGCTGGCGCTCAAGGGATTGGCCGACAACAAGTCGGCGATTGGGACGAAGGTGGAAGTGTTCGCGGGCGGGAATCGGCAGAAGTTTGAGATCTACGGATCGAACGGCTACCTCGGACAGAACTCGCCGTATCTCACGGTCGGACTGGGCGATTCCAAAGACGCCGACATTGTCCGCATGCTGTGGCCGACTGGCGTCCTGCAAGACGAGATTCAGATTGCCGGCGACCGGCAGCAGGATTTTCTTGAGATCGATCGGCGGGGCAGTTCGTGTCCGACCTTATTTGTGTGGAATGGCGATCGCTACGAGTTCGTCGCCGACATGCTGGGCGCGGGCGTGGTAGGACACTGGGTTGGACCGGGACAGCGCGACGTCCCGCGGCCTGTGGAATACGTCAAGATTCCTCGCGATGCGATTCGGGAGAAAGAAGCGGGCGTCGGGCGTCAGGCGTCAGGCATCCGGCGTCAGACCTCAGACCTCGGACCTGAGAACTCGGCGCAGAGCGTTGGGCCAACGACCGACGACCGACGACCAATGACCGTCCTGAGTTTTCGTTTCATGGAGCCGCTCGAGGAAGCCGTCTATCTGGATCAGGTGCGCCTGCTGGCGGTGGATCATCCGGCGGATACGGACGTTTATCCCAACGAATATTTCGCGTCGAACCCGCCGTATCCTGCGTTCAAAGTTGTGGTGAGCCGTGACGCGCGTCCTCCGGCTGGTGCAGGGGATGAGCATGGGCACGACGTGCTGCCGGATTTGCTGGCGCATCGTTATGTTGGCGATTTCGAGGTGACGCAGTTTGCGGGATTTGCTAAGCCCCATACCCTGACGCTGGATTTGGGGAAGGCTTACGGCGGCGGTCCGCTGTGGCTGCTGCTGCATGGCGAAGTGGAATATTTTTCCGCCAACAGCATGTATGCCGCGGCGCAGGCGGGGATCGAGGCGGTGTCGCCGTATGTCGAGGCATTGGGGGAAGATGGGAAGTGGAAGCGCGTGGTCGACGACATGGGATTTCCTGCCGGCGGTCCGCGGACGATGACGGCTGATCTGACTGGCAAGTTGCCGCCGGGCACGCGGAAGATTCGCATGACGACCAACTTGCAGGTTTATTGGGACAGCATTCTGATCGACCGCACTGAGCAATCAGTAGCGCCGGCGTCGAGGCGGCTGTCCGGTGGGCGTCCCGCCCACCGCGATCGAACCGAAATATTTGCCGCAGGGTTCCAAGGAGCCGGCGAGACGGCGCGTCGTGCAAGAACGACGGCAGATCAGCCTGACTCCCGCGCTGAGAGCGAGACGCTCTCAGGACAGCCGGCGAGACGCCGGCGCTACGATTACCGTCTCACTCCGGTTCCCTTGCTGCGGGCTAATCTGGAGTTTCACGGGTATCCGCTGAAGATTGAGGGCAAGCCGGCGGGGAACGTCCAGTATGTGTACGAGAAGGCGAGTGCGACCGGGCCGTACACGCGTCCGGCGGGAACGTATACGCGGTATGGAGACGTGTTGCCGCTGCTGGCCGCAACCGACGATAGGCTGGCAGTGTTTGGGTCGGGGGATGAAGTGCAATTGGATTTCGATCCTGCAAAACTGCCGGCGCTTCCTGAAGGGTGGGTGCGCGATTATTTCTTTGCCGCTAATGGTTACGAGAAAGACATGGATTTCTACGCGGCGGAAGGAAATTATGTTGCGCCGCTGCCGTTCTTGAGTATGGGCGAGTATCCGTATTCGGCGAAGAAGTCGTTTCCGCTGGATGATGCGCATGTGAATTATCTTCTGGAATACAACACGCGGCACATGTCGGGGAATGAGCAGCGTGGATATTGGTTCGATTACGGTGATAACAGATAAAGCGAAATGACAACGCTCTACCGCCCAGTTGGCTTGAATGAACTAGCGCTGATCTACGTAACTGGAACACGAAATCGTCGAGCTTCGCCGGCTTCGTCACCTCGTTCGAAGTCGAAGACCAATATCTGTCGCACCACCAACGTCACGTCGTGGGCTCGGCAGTTCACGAGGAGTACTGGATTCCCGGGAAGCAGTTGCCCGATTTCAACCGTGCGATTCGCGGAGAGATTGAAGTGGAAGGCGCGTTCTTCGGAGAATCGTTTGTAGGCTTTGTACCAGAGAACTTTGGCTTCAAAGGAAAAAACGCTACGGAGCAGCTCGTCATCCTGGCGCGTAGTTGGGACTACAGCCGGATGGACTTTGTGCTGGAAGTTTCGACGAATCAGAAAGCCGTCTACGTGCATTGCCTCTTCTGGATGGGGCACGATTTTTCACGTTTCGGTATCGAACCTGAACCAAAGCGTACAGCGCTTGCAGGAGTGGTCGAAGCATGGAACTACAGCAACATTACGCCGAGGCTTCCCGCTGTGTTCGCAAGGGCGTTCTCGCGAACCTGATTACTCGACTACGGAAACGTTTTAATATTGACATTTCCCGCCCTTCCATAATCCAATAGCCGGACCCATGGAAACCACCGCTGCTCCTGCTGTTCCGCGCCTGCGTCGCACGCTTACTCTTTGGGATTTGATTTTTTACGGGATCGTCCTGATCCAGCCCATCGCGCCGGTGCCACTCTATGGCGTGGCTCAGAAACTTTCTGACGGACACTTCGTAACCATCATTCTGATCGCGCTGTTCGCCATGTTGATTACGGCCGTCAGTTACGGGCGCATGGGAGCACTGTATCCGACGGCGGGATCGGCTTACACCTATGTCGGGAAGGGGTTGAACCCGCATCTTGGATTTCTGGCGGGCTGGGCGATGATTTTGGATTACTTGCTGCAGCCGCTCATTAATACGGTCTGGATTGCAACAGCGTTGCATGAGCGTTATGTACACCAGGTTCCCTTTGTGGTGTGGGCTTTGCTGATCGCGGGCATTATGACCGTGCTGAACCTGATTGGCGTCAAAGCGTCCGCAACCGCGAACAAGGTGCTGCTGGCGGTTATGTCTGTTGTAGTCGTCGCGTTTGTCGTGCTCGCTTTGAAATATTTGTATGGCGGGCAGGGATGGGCCGGCCTGTTTTCGTTGCAGCCGCTTTACAATCCGCAGACCTTCAACGCACATAAGATCATGACCGCGACTTCGTTTGCCGCGCTCACCTATATCGGCTTCGACGGCGTCACCACGCTGGCCGAGGATGTAGAGAATCCAAAGCGCAACGTTCTGCTGGCTGTGGTGCTGACCTGTATTTTTGCCGGCGTGTGCAGTGCTTTCGAGGCTTATTTGGGCGCGCGCGTGTGGCCCGACTGGCAGTCGTTTCCAAATCTTGAAACTGCTTTCATGGACATTTGCAGCCGGGTGGGCGGCGTGGTTTTGTTCAATGCCATGGGCGTAATTTTGATTGTCGCGGCGTTTGGCAGCGGACTGACGGGCACGCTGGGCGCGGCGCGGTTACTGTTTGGCATGGGACGCGACAACGTGTTGCCGAAGAAGTTTTTCGGGCAGCTGAAACCGGGTACGAGCACTCCGACCAACAACATTCTGCTGATTGGGGGGCTGTCATTTGTGGGCGCGGTTTTGCTGTATCACATTGGCAACGCCTATGAGCATGCGGGCGAACTGCTGAACTTCGGCGCATTCCTGGCGTTCATGGGGGTGAACTTTGCCTGCTTCTGGCAGTTCTCAGTGCTCGCAAGCAAGAATGGCGGCGAGCGGCGGCTGGTGCGCGACGCGATTCTGCCGATAATCGGTTTCCTCTTCTGCCTGCTGATCTGGCTCAACCTCAATATCATTGCCAAGACCGTAGGCGGGATCTGGTTCGCGATTGGCCTGCTCTATGTGGGCTACAAGACGAACTGGTTCCGTTCCGCGCCGGTGATGATCGACTTTAGCGACTCATAGTTGGAGCGATTGAGTAATGTTGTAATCGAGTAACTGTGTAATTTGTTATCCGACTGCTTCGGCTGCCTCCTTTTTATTCCTGTCCTCCGATAACACTTCAGTTCAAAACGTTAGGAGTGATCACTCCCACAACGGGCGAAAGCCTTGGGTCAATCAAGGCGACCTATCTTTGCGCCCTGGCGTTCGGATGCCCCTCTGTCCCTCGCTCGCATGGGGAGGTTGCGGGGGCCGGGAGTTTCCTAGGACTAGCGCGGCTCACATCCGGGCCCTACGAGAGTGAGTGTCGCGCAAAAGTGGGGTCGAGGTAAAGGTTGGATGTCACATGTGTGAAAAGAATGTTGTGGAAAAGATTGGGAAGTTGTGCTTGTTTCGCCCGTGATGACGGCGAAAGTTTTAGAAACGTCGGAGGTGTTCCGCTTCCGACGCCGAGGGCGGAGACGCCCTCGGGACAGCCGGCGGGACGCCGGCGCTACGGTGAATCGATCTCACTCTATGTTCCAGCCGGTAACTTCGACTGTGGGTTTCGCTGCGCCTAATTCGCTGGCGCGGTAGGTTGCGGTGAGTTCGCGTTTTTCGCCGGGCATTAGAGAGATGTAGTTGTCTTCCCAGACTACCGGGAGGATTTCTTCGCCCTTCGCGCCTTTATTGACTTTCAGGCGGACGAAGAAGGCGAGGTTCTTGCTGGGGTTTTGCAGCGTGACATGAGTGATTTCTTCTTCGCCTTTTTTCTCGCTGCGGTCCATAACTTTTAGCTTTACCTTCGGCAATTGCGACAGCGCGGTATAGTCCGCGTAGGAGGCGGTGGGTGTCACATACCAATTGCTTTTCGCCCAGTCGAGGGTTTCGGGTTTGGTGGAGAGCCAGTAGAAATTGGAGCCGACGAGTTTGCCGGTGGAATCTTCGAGGCGCAGCGAGAGAAAATAGGTGTTGCTCAAACCGCTGACGTCGGGGAGAACGAAGATCTTTGCCGTGCTGTCGGACGCAGCATCGACGGGATTCGACTGCGTGAACTTCTCGGTCATGTCGAGGTTGTAAATTGTCGTGGTGAGCTTCAGGCCCTTCACATCTTCATACTGGCTGCTGACGACCCAGATCGAGTGATCGTCGTAGCCGTAGATCGGGTGAAGAGATTCCATGGCGCGTTTGGCGCCGAAGTAGCCGCCGCCGGGGCGCAGGTAATAATCGTAGAGGTGCCAGATCATGGAGGGCCAGGCGTTGTTGAGCATCCACTGAACCACGCCGGTGGACTGGTACTTATTGCGACTGTAGGCCTCGTACATGGCGCGGACGCCTTCGTAGGTCTGCATCTGCGACTTGGCGGCGAAGTCCTCCACGTTGTCGGATTTGCCATAGCGATTGGTTAAGGCTTCGGTGAAAACGCCGATGGTTTTGAATTCGCCGCCGCCGGCGTGGTAGTTCCAGACATCGTCGATAGGCCACATGTGGTCCTTGCCCACCATGGCGCGGATGCTTTCGACGGGCGGAACCGCCGGCCCCATGCTGGTCTCGGTATCGAAGCCGTAAGCGCCGCCGCAGCCGCCGGGATTGCACAATTTGCGGCCGGGCTGACCTTCAGGAGTGTCGACTTCCCAATAGCTTGGAGCTATATATTCGTAGGGGCCGCTCATCTTCATGCCGCTGTCGCCGGTGACGCTTGTCTTTTTTCCGGTTGCCGATGAAACCACCGGATTCGGCCAGAGCAATTCTTTTTCCACATCGAGATACATCTGCTCAACGTCCGGCGGAGCGGCGTTGTCGCTGCCATTCAGCCACATGACGAGCGCAGGATGGCTGCGCAGGCGGTAGATCTGATCGCGCAGGGACTGCTTGGCAATTTCAAAATCCTGGGGCTGCCAGTGCGCCCAGCGCTCCCAGAAATCGCAGCAGCACCACCCGGCCATGACGAGGATGCCCTGGCGGTCGGCGAGGTCGAAGAATTCCTGGGTCTCGAGTTTGCCTTCGAGACGGATGGTGTTGAGACCCAGGTCGCGGACGTAGCGGAATTCGTCATGCATGCGCTGGGAATCTTCGCGGAGCATCAGATCGGGAGTCCAGCCGCCGCCGCGAATCAGGATGTTCTTGCCGTTGATGTGGAAGGCGCGGCCGCCGACGGAATTGAGGTCGGAGGTGATTTCGCGAATGCCGAAGTCGGTGCGCGAGCGGTCGCTCACGGCGCCGTTGGCTTCGAATTCCATGGTGAGCGGATAGAGATTCGGTTTACCCATTTGTTTCGGCCACCACAGCCGAGGGTTCGAGAAGACGAGTTGCTGGAATTTATCGGGCGTAAAGGTGACGTCTTTCGCTTCGTTGGGCGCGAGTTCTACATCCTGTTCGAATTTGACGCTTTCGATTTCGCCTTTGAGCTTGCCTTTGACCGGCTGGTTGGTGCCGTTCTTCAGTTGCGCGGTCACGGTGAGTTGTGCGCTGTCGTTCGCGGGCGTATTCACTTTGGACACGACCGTCGGATAGCGCAACGCGACGGGGCCGCTGGTGGTGAGGTAGACCTCGCGCCACAGTCCCATGTTCTTGTCGGGAGGCGCGGGATTCCAGTCGACGAAGGTGATGGCGAGATTGTGCTCGGTGGGAGAAAAAACCTGTACTGCCAGGACATTCTCCGAACCGGGCTTGGCCGCTGCGGTCACGTTGAATTCATAGGTGCGCCACGCGCCGGCGACATCGTCGTCTTTGGCGATTTGTTTTCCGTTGAGCCAGATGTTGGCGCGATAGTTAATGCCGTTAAACTTCAGCCAGACGGTCTTGCCCTTGTAGGAGGTGGGCACGGTGAACTGCTTGCGATACCACCAGGAGACGGCATAGGGACTGTCTGGGGCCATGGCGATGTTGGAAAAATTGGAACCGATGGGATAGTTCACGCCGGGATAGTCGCGCAGGTTCATGGCGAAGAGAGGGTCGGGGAAAACTTTTTCTTTGACCAGCGCGGCGACGACAGTGGTGGGGACGGTGACTTCATGCCATCCCTTGGGAGCAAATTGCGGCGTGGAGATGACCTCACCCTTGGCTTCGACTTTGGCGGAGGTTTGCAGGGACCAGCCGGCGTGAAGTGGCAGGCGGGGCTCGGCCGCGGGGTTTTGAGCGATGAGGGATGAAAGCAGGAGGAATGGTAGAGCGAATGCGAGGCGCCGGCTTGGGTTCATGATGCTCCTGGGAATTGGGTGGTCCTGAAAAATCTATCGGAGAATGGATACCATTTATATTAATTCGTTTCAATAGCGGAGTTTGGGAGGGTTGGCAGAGCCGGGCGCGTGGGCGGTTGAGCGAGAGATCCTTCACTTCGCCCGAACAGCGGCTCCGTTTGATTGGATACGACGTTGGATGACAACGTTTGAGGGGTGCGGGCTTGATGTGGTTCAGGCTTGTGGGTGCGGGTTCCTGCGCGGGCCGCGCGGCTGGTTTATAATTAGCGATTCGCCAGTCTACTTTTTCGTCGTTCTACTCTGGAGTGATAAGAAAATGATTCGATTTTTGCAGACTCAGGGGCCTACTAAGAAGATTGTTCTTAGCGGCATTCTTCTCGTGATTTGCGGCGCAATGGTGATTACGTTTATTCCAGGCGGCCTGACATCTGAAATTACGGGCGCGCCCGGCAAGGGCACGATCGCGAAGGTGGATGGCACCGAACTGAGCACGGACGAGGTGCGCACGACGGCGCGGCAGATGGCGCAGCAGGACGCGCAACGGTACGGCGAGATGGCGTCGAAGATCATGCCGTTTCTGATTCAGCAGGAGACGCAGCGCGCGGTGGAGCAGTTGATCGGCCGGCAGGCGCTGGTGAGCGAAGCGGGGCGCATGGGGCTGCGCGCGACTCCGGAGGAAGTGAAGGATGAATTGCAGCACGGGCGTTATGCGGCGACTTTTTTCCCCGGCGGCAATTTCATTGGGCAAGTCGAATATGAAGACATGCTGCAACGGGCGAATCTGACCCCCACGAAGTTTGAGGAGGCGGTGAGGACTGACATTCTGCTGACAAAGTTGCAGGCCCTGATTTCGGGGACGGCCACGGTGAGCGAGGCGGAGATTCGGGAGCAGTTCATCAAGCAGAATTCGAAGGTGAAGTTCGATTATGCAGTGCTGAAGCAGGACGATTTACGCAAGGGGCTGCATCCGACGGACGCAGAGCTGAAGGCATTTTACGAGAGCCATAAAGCAAGCTACGCCAACTCGATTCCGGAAAAACGCAAGGTGAAATATGCGGCGATCGAAACGAATAAGGCGGAGGCGAGCGTGCAGGTCACGCCGGACGATCTGCGGGCTTATTACGAGCAGCATCGCGATCAATACCAGGTGCCCGAGCAGGTGAAGGTGAGCCATATCTGGATCAAGATGCCGCTGCCCGGCGATGACGGCAAGGTGGACGAGAAGAAGGTGGCGGAGGCGCAGCATCGCGCCGACGATCTGTTGAAGCAACTGCGGAGCGGAGCGAGCTTCGAGGAGGTGGCGAAGAAGTATTCCGAAGACCCCGGCAGCGCGAACGTGGGTGGTTCGCTGGGATGGCTGGGAAAAGGTCAGGCGACGCCGGAGTTTGAGAAAGTTGCATTCTCGCTGCCCAAGGGGCAGATCAGCGATGTGGTGAAGAGCAGCGACGGCTTCCACATTATTCGCGTGGACGACAAGCAGGAAGCGCACACGAAGTCTTTGGACGAAGTGAAGGGACAGATCGAACCGATTCTGAAGCATCAGAAAGGACAGCAGGCGGCGCAGAAGCTGGCGGAATCGCTGTTGAAGGACGCGCAGGCGCAAGGGCTGGATGCGGCGGCAGCGGCCAAGAGCGTGCCCGTCATCACGTCGGATTATTTCACCCGCAAGGATATGCTGCCCGGGTTGGGGCCGGCGACGCAGTTTATGGATGCGGTGTTCAGCGCGAAAGAAGGAGCGCCGCCGGATTTGGCTCCGGCTACGCAGGGGATTGTTGTGTTTCAGTTGCTGGGAGTGAAGCCGGCAGCGACGCCGACGTTTGAAGAGATTCGCAGCAAGGTCGAGGAAGAGTTCAAGAATGAGCGTTCGCAGACGCTGCTGTCGCAGAAGGCGCAGGAACTTTCGGATCGGGCCAAGGCCGAGCATGACTTGAAGCGGGCCGCCAAAGAACTGGGCGCGACTATGAAGACCAGCGACTTTGTACTGCCCGACGGACAAGTGCCGGATGTGGGCTCGATGGCGGGGCAGGCGGCGGTGGCCTTCAGCATGAAGCCGGGAGAGATCAGCGGTCCCATCAGCAACGGCGCGGACGTTGCCGTCCTACAGGTGCTCGAAAACCAGCAACCGAGCGAGGCCGATTTTGCCGCGAAGCGGGACCAGATCCGCGATCAGTTGCTGCTGAATAAGCAGCAGGAGCGCTTTGGCATGTTCGTTTCGAACCTGGTCGACGAGATGACGAAATCGGGAAAGATCAAGCGCAACGAAGAAGAAATCAAGGCCTTGAGCCGCGCCGGCAGCGAGCAGGGAATGTAGCGGCGTTGCTATGTCATTTCCGCGCGCCGCAGGCATCCTGTTACATCCCACGTCGTTGCCTTCGCGCGGCGGAGTCGGCGATTTTGGGCCGGCGGCATATCGGTTTGTAGATTTTCTGGCATCCGCCCGGATGGGCCTGTGGCAGGTTCTGCCGCTGGGACCGCTCGGGTATGGGAACTCGCCTTATTCTTCCACGTCCGCATTCGCGGGAAATCCTCTGCTGATCAGTCTGGAGCGACTGGCCGAGCGCGGCTGGATCGATAAGTCGAAGATCGAGCCAGCGAAGATCAGCTCCGCTTCCGCATCGGGCGCCGTCGATTACGAACAGGTTTTTGCGCAGAAGATGCCGCTGCTGTTTGAGGCGGCGCGAAACTTTGTGCGCGGAATCCCCGCTTCTCGCGCACAGAACGCGCGAGAAGTGGGGATTCCGGCTGCCGGCGATCCGCCAAATCGGTTTCAACTGTTCTGCAAGGAAAATTCCTGGTGGCTGGACGATTTTGTGCTGTTCGACGCACTGCGGGCCCGGCAAAAACTTGTGAGCTGGAATGAGTGGCCGCGAGAACTGGCGCATCGGGAGGCGTCGGCTCTGACGAAGGCGCGGGAAGAATTGGCGGACGACATTCTGATTCGCAGCGCGTTGCAGTTCGCGTTTTACGAGCAGTGGCGGGCGCTGCGGCGGTATTGCGCGGAAAGGATGATCCGGGTGGTGGGCGATGTGGCGATCTTCATGAATCACGATAGCGCCGACGTTTGGTCGCATCGCGAGTTATTCCGGCTGAATGAAAATTTGCAGCCGGAGGTGGTGGCGGGCGTGCCTCCGGATTTTTTCAGCGCGACCGGACAACGTTGGGGGAATCCGCTGTACCGGTGGGATGTGATGAAAGAGCGCGGGTACGAATGGTGGGTGCAGCGGCTGCGCTGGGCGACGCAGAACTGCGACTGTATTCGGCTGGATCATTTCCGAGGATTCGATCAGTTCTGGGAAATTCCTGCGGCGGATGCGACTGCGGAGAATGGGCGTTGGGTGGACGGGCCGCGCGACGATTTGTTTGTGAAACTGCGTGAGACGCTGGGCGGGCTGCCGTTTTTCGCCGAGGATCTCGGGTACATCACGCCGGAAGTGCACGCGTTGCGGGATCGGCTGCAAATTCCCGGGATGGCCGTCTTGCAATTCGGCTTCGGAGATGAAGGCGCGCATATTTATCTACCGCATCGGGCCGAGGGCAAAGTCATGTATACCGGCACGCATGACAACGACACCGTGACGGGCTGGTGGAAGTCGGGAGCGGCCGAACAGGAACGGCGCAATGCGGAGATTTATATGGGGCGCGGCGACGATGGAATTCATTGGGCGTTTATTCGCGCGGCGCTCTGTTCTCCCGCGAATTTGAGCATTATCCCCCTGCAAGATGTGTTGGGGTTGGGGAGCGAGGCGCGGATGAATACGCCCAGCCTGCATGAGGGGAACTGGCGGTGGCGGTTCGATGCGGAGTGGCTCAGGGGCGAGGTCGCCGCGAAGCTGGCTCTGTTGGTGGAACTGAGCGACCGGCTGCCGAAGGCGCCGGTTGCGGTGACGGATGAGGAGTTTGCCGCCTGAGTCGGTCGTTGGTCATTGGTCGTTGGTCGTCGGCCTTCGGTCGTCAGTCGTCGATCGTCACTTGTCGATCATCGATCAGTTAATCTGTGCTCCTTCTGTAATCGTTAGCCGCGGTTCTTAATCGCTTCCCCACGCCGAATGGTTTAAGCTAACCGCCTGCGGCTAAAGACCGAAGACCGAAGACCGACGACCAACGACCAACGACCGAAGGCCGACGACCCACGACCAACGACTAAAGACCAACGACCGATTTTATGAGTGAAGCGACTGTCGAAGCCGTCCGGGGAACTGGCGTGGAGCCCATCATCGAAGCAGTGGGGATCGAGAAATCGTATGCCCAGACCGACGGCACTCGGATTCAAGTCGTCGGGCTGACCAACCTGGCCGTAGAAGCAGGGAAGATTGTTGCGTTACTGGGACCGTCGGGCTGCGGAAAGTCGACGCTGCTCCGCATGCTGACGGGGCTTTCGGAGCCAACATCAGGAAAGCTATTGTGGCACGGCAAGCCGCTGGAAGGGCAGACGCCGAACGTCGCAATCGTGTTTCAGAGTTTTGCTCTGTTCCCCTGGCTCACTGTACTCGAGAATGTGGAGGCGCCGCTGGAAGCGAAGGGAGTGGCGGCGGTCGAGCGCCGCAAACGCGCTTTGCGGACTCTCGATACCGTGGGTCTGGACGGTTTTGAGACCGCGTACCCCAAGGAACTTTCCGGAGGCATGAAGCAGCGCGTGGGATTCGCGCGGGCGCTCGTGGTCGAGCCGGAAGTTCTCTTCATGGACGAGCCATTCTCGGCGCTGGATGTTCTCACGGCGGAAAACCTGCGTGGTGAATTAATGGAGCTTTGGTTGAGCAAGAAAATGCCGGCCAAGGCCATTTTTATTGTCACCCACAATATTGAAGAGGCGGTGATGCTGGCGGATCGGGTGATGGTGCTGGGGAGAAATCCGGCGCGCATTCGCTCCGATTTCAATATCCGGATAAATCAGCCGCGGGACCGCAAGTCGGGGCGCTTTGTGGAGTTGGTGGACTACATCTACAAAGTGATGACCGAACCGGAGGTCGAGCATGCATTGCCGGACGCAGAAACGACGGCGGAAATCATTTTGCCTATCGGCGGGCTGACGAAAGAGGCTTTGAAGTATGCGTCGAAGAAGCAGGAAGCGCCGGTGCGAACGTCCCGCTACCAACAGCTTCCTCATGCGCGCGTGGGCGGAATGGCCGGCCTGATCGAATTATTGCACGATCGCGGAGGGCGCGAAGACTTGTTCCGCCTGGCGGAAGAACTGGTGATGGATGTGGAGGATCTGCTGCCGATTGTCGAGGCCTGCGTCCTGCTGGGATTTGCGAAGCTGACGGAAGGCGATGTGCAGATCACGCCGCAGGGAGTCAGGTTTGCCGATGCCGATATTCAGCAGCGCAAGGTTCTGTTCCGGCAGGCGGCGCTGGAACATGTCACCATTCTGAAACAGATCGACAGCATCCTGAAACGGAAGTCGGATCACTCGATCGCGGACGAATTTTTCCACGACATCCTCGACGAGCATTTTGCCGAAGATGAAGTGCTGCGCCAGTTCGAGACCGCGATGAATTGGGGGCGCTACGCCGAGATTTTCGATTATGACCGCGAGCAAGGCCGATTGGTGCAGACCGAGCCGCAGTCCGCGGCTGAGGGTGCGACGGCGGCCGAGTCGAGCTCTCCTCACTGAATCCAGGGCGAAGACTGCCTGCGAGGCCGTCGGAGGGATTCACCAATACGAGATCCTTCGCTACGCTCAGGGTGACAGACCGGAAATATCACTGCTGAACAAATTCGCCAATAAGAAATCGGCATGAAGAGATCCACCACATTCAGAGGATTTTCGGCGTATCGAATCTGGACGCAGTTACCCGGCATTGAGATCTCGTACTTGCCGGATGTGCTGATGTTCGGGGCGGGGATCGCTTTGTTCTATGCGGTGCTGATGGTGGGGCGCACGTGGCTCGGACCCTTCACGCCGGAAGTAGAGATCTCGCGGAGCTTGTGGGCCCTGCCTGCATATGCGGGATATTCGCTGCTGCGCATCGCGATCGCATACGTTCTCAGCCTCGCATTCACGCTCGTCTATGGATACGTGGCAGCGTATAACCGGCGCGCCGAGCGCTTCATGATTCCGCTGCTGGATGTGTTGCAGTCGATCCCCGTGCTCAGTTTTCTTCCCGGCGTGATGCTGGCGATGGTGGCGCTATTTCCGGGACGGCAACTGGGCGTGGAGGCGGGCGCCATCCTGCTGATTTTCACCGGGCAGGTTTGGAACATGGCGTTCAGCTTTTACGCCTCTCTGAAGTCGATCCCGAAAGAGATGCGCGAGGCTGCGAAAATTTACCAGTTCAGCTGGTGGCAGCGCTTCATTGAAGTGGAGTTGCCGTTCGCGGCGATCGGGCTGGTGTGGAATTCGATGATGTCGGTGGCGGGCGGCTGGTTTTTTCTGATGGCCTGCGAGATGTTCGTGCTGGGCGCGCGCGACTTCCGTCTCCCAGGGTTGGGATCGTATCTCCAGACCGCGGCCAGCGCGGGCGACACGCGGTCGATTCTGTGGGGCGTCGGCACGATGGTCGCAGTGATCGTGCTGCTCGACCAGTTCGTGTGGCGTCCGGTGATCGCATGGGCGGAGAAATTTAAAGTGGAGCAGGTCGAAAGCACCGAGACGCCGGACTCATGGGTGCTCGACATGATTCGGCGTTCGCGAAGCCTGGCGCGAATTCGCGAGAAGACGGTGCGACCGTTGGGCGAGCGGCTGATGCTGTACTTTTCGCGCGTGCGTGCGAGCGGCCAAGATGAGCAGCGCAGTGCGTGGAAGATTTGGATTACGCGGGTGCTGGCAGTCGTGGCGCTGGCGGGGATGAGTTATGGCGTGGTCCGCGTCGTCATGATTTTAACTGGACTCCAGAAGGCCGAGGTGCAGGAGGCCTTTCTGGGGCTCGGCGCTACGTTTCTGCGGGTGAATCTGACGTTGCTGATTGGAGCGTTGTGGACGATTCCAGCGGGGGTGGCGATTGGATTTAATCCACGGCTGGCGCGGATCGCGCAGCCCCTGGCGCAAATTGCAGCGTCGGTGCCGGCGACGGCGCTGTTCCCGGTTGTTCTGCTGCTGCTGATTCGCGTGGGCGGCGGGCTGGGGATTGGGTCGATCGTACTCTTGCTGCTGGGAACGCAATGGTACATATTGTTCAACGTAATTGCCGGAGCCATTGCGATTCCGACGGATTTGAAGGAGTGTTGTTCCGTCTTTCGGATTGGCGGGATCGAGCGCTGGAAGAAATTAATCCTGCCGGGGATTTTTCCTTACCTCATTACGGGTATGGTGACTGCGTCGGGTGGAGCTTGGAACGCGAGCATCGTGGCAGAATATTTTCACTTCAAGGGGCAGATCTATACGACGGTTGGATTGGGCGCGACGATTTCTCAGGCCACCGACGCCGGGAATTTCGATTTGCTGCTGGCCGCGACCATGATGATGGCGGCGACAGTAGTAACCATCAATCGGCTGTTGTGGCGCAGATTGTATGCGCTGGCGGAAACGCGATATCGGCTGGAAACGTGATGGGGCGCGGGCCGTTGGGCGCCGCCGACTGCGATAAGCCTCGCGTTGCTCGGCTGAGGCGGGCGTGGCGCCCACCCCCTCCATTTTATCGGTGGTTACTGCTGGTTACTGTCCGACTTCGTTAACCTCCATTTCATCAGTTTTTAACTTGACCTTCATGTTGCTGCAACGCGATTGCGCTATTGATATGAAATGCCCTCAGACCATCTGGATGCAGATCGTATGCAAAACGATCCTGTGCTCGTCGATCACGTTCCGGTGGATCATTCTCGGCTTGATCAAGCGCGGGCCGAAGTGTTGTCGCGCGTGGTGGAGTTTCCCGGCCTCGCGCGAAAGTTTGCTCCTGTCGACAAAGTGAGAGATTTATACCGGCGAGTGCAACAGTCGCCGAGCGGATTCCATCTGGAGAACCTGCTCGCGGAGATGCGCGTTGGATTGCGCGTGGGGGAAGCGGATCAAGCGCGGATTCCCGCAACAGGCGCGGTGGTAGTGGTGGCGAACCATCCGTATGGAGTGTTGGATGGCGCGCTGCTCACGGTTTTGCTGACGCGGGTGCGGCCCGACGTGAAGGTGCTGACCAACTCTCTGCTCGGGGATGTGCCGGAGTTGCAGAAGCATTGTATTTTTGTGGACCCGTTTCATACCGATCACTCGGTGGAGTCGAACCGGCGGGCGATGCGCGAGGCTTTGGCCTGGTTGCGGCAGGGCGGCGTGTTGGCGGTGTTTCCGGCCGGCGAAGTCTCGCACTGGCAGATGCCGGGGGCGCAGATTGCCGACCGGGAGTGGAATGCGACGGCAGTGCGTTTGATTCGCAAAACCGGAGCGACGGCGTTGCCGGTATATTTCTGCGGGCACAACGGCGTGGGATTTCAGTTTATCGGCATGCTGCATCCCAAGCTGCGTACGGCATTTCTGTTGCAGGAGTTCCTGAAGCAGGAAGGCAAGACCGTGGAAGTGCGCGTAGGCAGTGGCATTGCGGCGGATGCGGTGGAAGCGATCCGCGACGATCGCGAGGCGATCGCGTACTTGCGCTGGAGAACTTATCTCTTAGGGCGACGCAGCAAACAAGAAGTATCCTGGCCGACCGCATTACGGTCAAAACTTGCATTCAAAATTCAGGAACCCTTGGTGGATCCGATATCGGCCGAGTCGCTGGCGGATGAAATCGAAAAGCTTCCGGACGATCGCTGCCTGGCGGAGAACGGCGACCTGGCCGTCTACCATGCAGCGGCGCCAGAAGTACCACAAATGCTGCAGGAAGTGGGGCGGTTGCGCGAGATCACGTTTCGCGGTGCGGGCGAAGGGACGGGAAAGAGCGTAGATCTCGATCCGTTCGACGATTATTATTCGCACATTTTGTTGTGGCACAAAACGAAGCGCGAGTTGGTGGGAGCTTATCGCGCGGGCAATACAGCGGAAATTCTGGCGCAGCACGGCGTGAAGGGCCTGTACACGAGCACGCTGTTCCGCTACGACGACAGAATTTTTCAGAAGCTGGGCCCGGCGCTAGAGTTGGGGCGATCGTTTGTGAGGCCGGAGTACCAGCGGCAATATGCGCCGCTGTTGCTGCTGTGGAAAGGAATCGCGCGAATGGTAGCGCGGCGGCCCGATGTTCCAGTGCTGTTCGGTGCGGTCAGCATCAGCAACGATTACAACGAAGCGTCGCGCGAAATGATTTGCCGGTTTTTTGAAGCGCGCATGCAGGAGGACGAACTGGCGGGAATGATTGAACCGCGGCGGCCATTTCGTCCGGCGCCGTTGCGCAGATTCGATTGCCGCGCGATGCACCATGCGTTGCGCGACTTAGATGAGCTTTCTGAGCCGATCACCGACGTGGAAGCCGATGGCAAGGGGCTGCCGATTCTGCTGCGGCAATATGCCAAGATCGGCGGCCGACTGCTGGGTTTTAACGTGGACCGCAAGTTCTCCAATGTTGTTGACGGCTTGGTCGTGGTGGATCTGCGCAAGACTGAACCTGCCGTGTTGGAGCGTTACATGGGGCGGGAGGGCGCGACGAGATTTCGCGAGATGCACTTCGCTTCTACGGCTGGCTAATCTTTAATTCTTTCGCTGCGGAATCTTCCGCTCCGGCTTCTATCGCCGATCGCAAGCGGGTTGCGTTGGCAGGCAGGGCGCAGGCTTGCGCGGCGTCGGCGAGAGCGGCTTGGAGATTTTCTCCCAGACGCGCGAGTTCTTCCTGAGTCATCAATCCCTGCATGCGCTCGAAAAGCTGACGCTCTTCTTTGCGGATGTGCGCGGACATGCGCTGCGCGAAAGCGGACAAATCAGCCGCATGCATTTTGCCGCCTTCTGCCTGGGCGAACCTGGCGCGTAGAGCTGCGTGGTCGGCGATCAGATCGTCGACTAACGGGACCAATTCCTGAAACTTGCGCGCCCCCGGGAACAACACCTGTTCTTCGGCGGCGAAATGAAAACCAATCTCCATCTGAAACTGCTGGGCGATTTCCGCTTGCCAGGCGGAAAGGTCGGCGTCGCCGATGGGCGAGGCGCGGTCGATTCGCACGCAAAGCGCCAGAGCGTGCTGGTGCTGACGGGAGAGCGGAATCAGATTTTTATCGCGTAGCATGGCTGACTCCTGCCTTAGATTTCCGTGCGTAGCATTCCGATCGCGCCCGGTTCTGCTTCCGGTTCAACGGGATCGATTGCCGGCCGCACGGTGAGCCAGTCGGTGCGAACTCGCTGCCATTCTTGAATAAGCATGCCGTTGGCTTCGAAGAAGCTGCGAATGCGATAGCGTTCCCAGCCTGCGATTTCTTCAAGAATCGGCGCCAGCACCGCAAGCGCGCTGGTGCTGAGCACGGTGCGTTTCGCGATCTGCGAAACGTCGGTCGATTCGGACACCGCAATGGTAAGGCCGTCGCGTGAATTGATGTGCAGCATGACATGAATATCGGAGCTGCCGTCTCCGGTGTAAATCACGTGATCGGGGCCGGCGACC